>JAKQQL010000471.1:0-31975 GCA_029564175.1 Candidatus Cloacimonadota bacterium | reverse complement strand
GTCCCTTATATTCGACCCGTTCATCCGGCAGAGAGTTCATCAGAACCGTAATAAAGTAGTAATATTTCAGGGCATTGCCAATGTTATTACTTTCTTCCATTTTCACAGCCTGAGCATAGATATCGGCAATCAGCTGTTTTCTCTCATTGAACAGGGCTTCCACATCCGATTTTTTGATATAGACAAAGACATTGAGTTTGCCACCTTGAGCTGATTTGATTTCCTGCAAGTTTTTAAAAGTTCCGATAGAATAGGTCTGAATCACAGATTCAATCTTTTCATCTGCTTGACCGGCAGTCTCGGAAATCCTGTTGTTCATTGAACTCTTCACATAGATAACCAGCTTATCTGCCAGATTCTTTATGGCATAATCTCTCACCTGCTGATAATTACTTCCGGTATTCTCGCCATAATAATAGTCTTTTGACTCAATGATATCGTCTCTGTCCAAAGCTGTCAAACCATACATCATAAAAACACAAATGAGTGTCATCAAAAATCTCTTCATCTCTTCTAAACCTCCATTTTTATCACCTTTCGCATACAGTAAATCGAAAGAGTCTCATCTTATTAAAACATTTCATATTAGCTTCAATGACAAAAACTAATGATTCTTTTCTAAAAGTCAAGCAAAATCTTTAATTCAGAAATAAAAATGAAAATATTTTGTGCTTTTCGTTGTTTTAGTGTTTCAGAAATCGGCTCTGAGAGATAGATGATACCTATGCCAATAAATAATTATACTGATCACCATTTTTTTTCAATTTCTTTGTGATACTTAGCATATTCTTTTTGGACAAAGCCCATATATTTAAGATACTTTTCAAAAGATTCTGAGTGAGGATCTGTGATAAAGCATTTAATCCCTTTTCTAAAAAAATATTCCTGTTGCTTGTTAAACAGAAAATCTCCGATTTTATTATCACGATACTCAGGTATCACATACTCAATCTCTATATGCAAACATTCATCCTTTTGACAGGCAATCATCAATCCGGCAGGTATCAGATTTCTTAAAACCACCAGGTGCATATTTTCTTCTTTTACCTGAAAATCAAAATTAGGGAAATATCGTTTAATATCTTCCTTGTAAAAATTCAGAAAATATTCTAAATATACACGGTCTGCAGGCATTTCAAGCAATTTATAATATTCTTTTTTCCCATACATCTGCCATAAATAATAGATATCTACAAATGCGATAAACAGATTTAACAAAGCCACAGGTAAAGAACCCAGCATAAAACCATAAGCTGACATTAGTCCGGCTCCAATTAAATTATACCATCTCAATTTTCTGATTTTTTTCATCATCAGTGATACAGCAATCACAACTGATGCAATATATCCTATCATTTCTATCATTATTCCTTCTTTCTCTTTTCCAATTTTCTTTTTATCCCCAAAAATCCAGACTGGCCATTAAGTCAACTGAAATTCGTATATAATTACTCCATTTGAATATAAAGCGTCTATGATTATATCCAAAATCCTTGTATCCAACACAACTAATTTAAAATTTTTTATTTTTTTCTTGACGTTATTAGCTGATTATGTTCCTATCATTTACAAATGTACTGCAATCATCTAGCTTGTAGTCAGTTCGTGGAGGTGTTTTATGAATCAATTGAGCATCATAAAGGATTACAAATCAGATAATAAATTGAGACTGAGTTTTAATCAACTGGCAAACCAGATATTTGGAATCGATTTTGAGAAATGGTATCAAGCAGGCGGATGGAGCGCTGATTATATCCCTTGGTCTTTTATCCACAATCAGAAGGTTGTAGCCAATGTCTCTGTAAATAAACTGACAATGTTTTCTGAGGGTTTACTCTATAAAGTGATACAAATAGGGACCGTCATGACTCATTCTGATTACAGAAATCAAGGCTTATGTACTGCACTTATAAATAAAGTGATGAACCATCTGAAAAATGAATGTGATTTCTTTTATCTGTTTCCTGAAGAAAACGCAATTCATTTCTACGAAAAATTTGGTTTTCAAACAACCCATGATTTTCAATATACACTTAATTTAAAATCAGAATGCCTATGTTCCCAAAATAATCTGTTACACTTAGACCTTGAAAATGGAGAAGATTATTCCTTATTTAATCAAATTCTTGATAAACGTATCTATAATTCAGATATTTTTTACATTGGAAACTCAAACGCCATCTGCAGATGGTATGTTTCAGGCTTATATGCAGACAACATATACTATTCGCCACGCCATCAAATCATTCTGATTTACAAACTGGATCAGAACAAAAATCTGCATTTATTTGATTTTATTGCCGATAAAAAATGGACACTAAAGGAGTTACAACAGCTAATCCGACATGAGTTTTATCAAAAAATCATATTCTATTTTACACCGTACAGGGCTATTTTAGAATCCTGTTCAAAATCAAAAAACGAGACTATGATGATTGCTGGGAATGATTTCTTACTCAATCGTGAATTTTCGCATCCGGTAACAGCTCATGCATAAATACGAAAATAAATATAACCGCAAAAATACAAAAAGACAGGGAGTGAATATGTTCAAAAAAGGTCTCCTATTATTGATTCTGATATCAGCAATGGTTCTATCATTATACGCTGACAGACAGCTGGTGCGTATCACCGGAGCAGAAAAACAGCTGATCGATCAGATTTTTAAGAACAACTATGATATAGCCCTTTATCGGCCAAATCATTTTATTGACTTAGTTCTTGATGAAAACCAATTTAATCAGTTTCAAAACATGAACCTGAATATTCAGATTGTTCAAACTGAATCTCAAATGAAAGAGAATCTCTCCTCTCAATCAAGAGATATTCCAGGATATCGAAATTATTCACAAATCATTGCACAGCTCAATCAGTATGCTAGCAATTATAGTGATATTTGTGAACTTCATAATCTGGGTAACAGTCTTGGTGCCGATTATATCGCATCATCTTATGGAACAGCATATAATGATTTTAATCATCAACTCATTGCTCTTAAAGTATCGGACAATCCAAATATAGAAGAAGATGAACCCTCTTTTTATTTCATGGGCGCTCATCATGCCAGAGAACCACTCAGTACAGAAGTTACCATGGCTGTTTTAGATTATTATTTAAGTAACTACAACATTGATCCTGAAATTACAGACCTGATTAACACCAGTCAGATTTGGTTCTTACCCATTGTCAATCCTAATGGGCAAAAAATCGTACTTGACCAGGAGGATGTCTGGTGGAGAAAAAACATCAGAGATAACAATTCCAACCACCAGTTTGATACTTATAATCAATACGGTTATGGCATTGATGGAGTAGATCTCAACCGAAACTATGGATTTGGCTGGGGATATTTCAGTTCAACAGATGATATTACTTATCCAACATATCATGGAACAGAAGCTTTCTCTGAGCCAGAAACCATGATTATCAAAAATCTGATTGATTCTCACTCCTTTGTTGCGGGTATTAGTTATCATACTTATGGCGGATTAGTATTACATCCCTGGGGTTCATTACCAAATGTTTACTCTCCTGATGGATTAGCTCTGGCTGATCTCGCCAATCAAATGGCAGAAACGATTTTAAAAACGGATGGCAGCAATCAACATTACGATCCAGGCTATGGATGGGAGCTATATGCAGCTAGTGGCGGTCTGGATGAATATGCCTATGGGCAAAACAGTATTTTTGGATATACGATAGAATTAGCAGAAGAATTTATCCCTTCAGCAAGTATTGTAACCCAAACTTGTCAAAATAATCTGGAAGCATCCAAGATAATTGTCTCAAGAGTTAAAAAATCTTGTTTAACTGGCTTAATCAAAGATACGGATAACAACCCCATTGTTGCACAAGTCTATGTAGAGACTGTTGACAATACAGGATACCCAAAGCAACCCTATTTGAGTAATGCTCAATATGGAAGATATTACCGTTTATTGATGCCAGGGCTTTACAATGTTACATTTAGTGCATGGGGTTACCAGACTCAAACATTCCTGATTAGTATAGATACTGATCAGCAAACCGTTTTAGACATTACACTTGAGCCATCTGAAGCATGTACAGTCAGTGGATATGTACTTGATGAAACAACGTCTTTACCTGTACCCCAAGCATCCGTTACACTGTTAAATTCAGGAATTGAACCCGTATTTACAGATGAACAAGGTTTTTTTATGATTGAAGAAGCCTGCTCAGGAGAACAAATTGTACGGATCAACAAAGCAGGAGGAGATAAAGTTCAGCATATCATAACATTAAATCCTGGCAATAATACATTTACATTTACCCTTAGTCCGGCATTTATTAGTGATAATTTTGATAATGGAGCGCTTACCTGGGCAAAAACAGGCTCTTGGGGACTTAACAGCAACCAGTTTGTTTCTCCAGACAATTCACTGGCAGATAGTCCTTCAGGAAATTATACCCCTGACAGTCAATCATATTGCAGATTCCCTTCTGCTATTGATCTATCTGAATGCTCAAATGCCTCAGTCTCTTTTATGGCAAAACATCAAATCGCTTTAAAGGGAGAATATATTGCATTTGAAATATCAACGGATGCCATCAACTGGCAGGCATTAAAAATCTTTACAGGTAATCAGCCAGACTGGAGTGAATATTACTTAAGCTTAAATGCATATCTTGGACAATCTGTATGGATGCGATTTGTCTATAATAACAATTACAATAGTACGTCAGATGGCATTTATATTGATAATTTCCAGGTTTTTAAAAACTCAAACAGTGTTTCAGCTAATGATCACAATGTAAATTCCCTTTCATTTAAAGTACTTGGCAACTATCCAAATCCTTTCAATCCGGATACCCATATTCGTTTTCAGATTGAACAGGCTGGTACAGTTGATTTAAACATTTACAATATCAAAGGGCAAAAAGTCTATAGTCAAAAAAAGTCCTTTAGTAATGCAGGTATTCATCAGATAAACTGGTCAGGGAAAGATAATGAAAAACATCCGACAGGATCAGGCATCTATTTCTATCGTTTAAGTTATCAAGGCATCCATCAAACAGGAAAAATGCTGTTAATTAAATAATTAAAAGCGCAAGACAGCAACTTGCGAGAAAAGAGGATGACATGAAAAGAATGATTATATTACTAACGGCTTTATTCTTTATTCTTTCATGTCATTCTCAATCTTCAAAGGAGGCAAATATGCATCCATTAGCAAAAATGAAAACGCCTATATTCTGGGCTGAAGGACATCCTGGCCAGTTAAACAGAGAAAATTGGGTAATCGAAGTCAGCGGATTATGCGAAAATCCAAAAACCTTTACATGGGGTGACTTACAAAAAATGAACAAGACAATTGCTGATGCCAGGTTAACCAGTGTAACCCGCTGGTCTGTCAGAGGGAACTGGGGAGGAGTCCGCCTGTCAGACATCATGGATAGTGTTAAAGCTACATCAAAAGTAAAATATTTAAGATTTTGGTCTTATGGCTCGGTTTATGACACCAGCATCCCTGTAGATATAGCCAAAAAAGATAAAACCCTTTTAGCGTGGGAATATGAAGGAGAATTGCTGACCGAAGATTACGGCGGGCCAGTTCGAATTTTCTGTCCTTACTTGTGGGGTTATAAATCTGCAAAATCCGTCATCAAAATTGAGCTGACAGAAAAATACCATCCAGGGTTTTGGGAAAAAAGAGGATATACAGACTCTGGAAAAATTGAAAAAGGCTATGTAAGAGATGTCAATGACAATTTCCGATATAAAGATATACCTGAAGGAGAAGTAACAGATTTCTAATTTAACTAAACATTGATTTCTAAAAGACTTTATTATCCCCCCTTTTTTAACAAATCTCTCCTCAAATAAAGCATTTTTTGTTAGAAATTCTCATTTTTAAAAAGAAGTTTCTCTTCTTTTAAAAAGCCTTTTTTTTCAATAATTATCGGTTTTCCAAGGATTTGGCATAATAATTGCGGACTTTTTTAAAAATTTAAAATAAAAAGATTGACAAAATACTAAAAATCAGAAATATTAGGTTTTATGGAAAATATAATAAGAGTTCAGAGTTTAGCTAAAAGCTATGGTAAAAAACAAGTCGTCAGCGATATCAGTTTTGAATTTAAACAAGGCGAGATAGTCGGGATTTTAGGACCAAATGGTGCAGGTAAATCGACCACTTTTTATATGATACTTGGTCTAACCAAACCAAATGCCGGTAAGATTTTCTTTAATGATACTGAAATCACCCGAAAACCAATGTATAAAAGATGCCAGCTTGGAATGGCATATCTGGCACAACAACCTTCCATTTTCCATAAACTGACTGTTGAAGAAAACATAATGGCAATCCTTGAAACGATGCCGTACAGTCGTACTGAACGTCGACAAAAGCTGGAAGCTTATCTGGCAGAATTAAATCTGACCCCATTGGCAAGACAAAAAGCCTATACCCTTTCAGGCGGAGAAAGAAGAAAACTGGAGATTACTCGTTCTCTTGTTACAAATCCTTCCTTTTTACTGATGGATGAGCCTTTTGCCGGTGTCGATCCGCTTGCAGTTGCTGATATTCAGGATATCATTGTCAAATTAAAAGAAGAAAAAAACATGGGTATATTCATTTCTGATCATAACGTAGCAGATACATTGTCAATCACACAAAGATCTTACATCATATTCCAGGGGAAAATACTGATTTCAGGAACTTCAAAAGAGTTAATTAATGATCCGGAAGCAAGAAAACTATACTTAGGAGATCGTTTTCTAAATCCAATGTTTGAATAATCATTTTTATATTACAAACATCCTGTTTGTAGTAAGCACAATTCATAGAGTCAGGGGGCATTTAAAAAGATGAATGATTATCTGAATCTGATAAATCGTATAGTCACTTGTCGAAAAGACTTAGGGGGGTATTGTATATGACTCATAAAATGTCACAAAGTCTTTCATACAAACAAATTCAGGAAATGTCCCTGAAACCTCAGATGATTCAGTCTCTGAAAATGCTGGCTTTACCCATGATGGATCTGGAACTGGAACTTAAAAACGAAATTGTAGCCAATCCGCTTCTGGAAATCGTGGAAGATTATGAAGAAGACAATCAAAAAAACGATATAGATGAAATTGAAATCAAAGAAGACGATGGAGAAATCAAACAAACACTGGACGAAGTGAAGGAATTAAGTGAAATTCTCGACACCTGGAATGAATACCATGACGATAAAGATTACTCATCAAAAAGTCTTGACGAAGAAGAAAACAACTATGACAACTACATCAAAGTAGAAGACAATCTTAAAAAAGAATTTATTGAATTCATCGAAAATTATCCATTAAGCGATAATGAAAAAGATTTTGCTTTCGAAATCATTGAGAGAGCAAATGAATATGGTTTTTTACCAGTAGATTATGATATTTACGAAATTGCATCAGAATATGAACTAACAGAAGAAGAAGCAGATAAAGTCCACCAGATGATTTTACATACTAAGCCAAAAGGAATTACCGCCAGATCTATTGAAGAATGCCTGATAGCCCAGTTAGAAGAATATGAGCTGGATGATCATGTGCTTGTCAATATCATTCAAGAAGATTTTAATGATCTGATCCATCGTAAATTTCAAAATATTGCGGATAAGTATGAGCTTACAGAAAAAGAAGTTTTAGCATTCAGAGAACGTATTTCCATCTTAGACCCCAAACCCGGTATGCGGCTTAATACTTCAAAAGCAAATTATATTGTTCCTGATATCATAGTCAGAAAAATAGAGGATGATTACGAAGTCATTATCAATGATTTCTACATCCCAAAAATAGTGCTAAGTAAGCATTACAGATCAATGCTTCACGAGTCTGCAAAAGATAAAGAGACAGTTAAATACATTCGTTCTAAAGTCAATTCGGCTAAATTTCTCATTAAATCAATTTTTATGAGAAACCGAACTCTTGAACGAGTCATGAAATCCATCATCAATTATCAAAAAAACTTTTTTTTCAACAATACAGGCATTTTAGAACCTTTAACTTACTCAGTTATCGCTAACGATCTAAATGTAAATGAATCCACAATTTCCAGAGTAGTAAAACATAAATACGCAGACACACCTTTTGGTATCATGTGCCTGAAAGATTTCTTTTGTTCCGCAGCAGGAAAAGATAAAAACTATGAATCTGTTTCCAGACAAAATGTGCAGTCCCAGATTCATGACCTAATCGAAAAAGAAGATAAAAGAAATCCGCTGAGTGATCAGGATTTAGTTGATATTCTAAAAGAAAGAGGTATCAGCGTATCCAGACGCGTAATCGCAAAATACAGGGAAGAATTAAAGATACCGAATAGTCGTTTAAGGAGAAAATAATGGAACACTTTCAAGTGGCTGTCATCGGAGGAGGACCGGGAGGGTATGAAACCGCAATCCGGTTGAATCAATATCAAATCAGTACCGTCTGCTTTGAAAAAGAGCGTTTAGGCGGTGTATGCTTAAACTGGGGATGTATCCCAACTAAAGCCCTTGTAAAAGTGGCTGACTTATATGCCGAAATGAAACATGCTGAAGAATTTGGTATTCAGATAAGGGACGTAAAACTCGAATTTGATAAAGTTTATAATAGAAAATCTCAAGTAGTTGAAAAACTGGTTTCTGGCATCGAATATATCTTTAAAAAAAGAAACATTCCTGTTATAACAAAGAAAGTGGATAAAATATCTAAAGAAGCAGGAATATATAGCATTATAGCTGAGGGTGAAGTCCAGTGCACAGCTGACTATATCATATTAGCGACAGGTTCTGTTCCAAAAGAGCTGCCTTTTATGGCATTTGATGGAAAATCTATTTTATCTTCCAATGAAATTCTTAACATCTCTGACCAGCCAAAATCACTGGCTGTTATCGGTGGAGGTGTTATCGGCTGTGAATTTGCATCTATCTTTGCACAATTTGGTACTCAGGTTGAAATCATTGAATTCTTACCTGAACTGGTTGCAAATGAAGATGAAGAAGTATCTAAACGACTAGCTCTCGCACTAAAAAAACAAGGCATTAAACTACATTTGAAAACAGGTGTTGAAAAAGCAGAAGTAACAGAAGACAAAGTCATATTGAGTCTTTCAAATGGTAAATCAGTAGAAGCAGAAAAAGTACTGGTTTCTGTAGGTAGAAAACCAGTCTGTGATATCTCTTTTGAAGGTTTTGATATTGTGAAAGACAAGGATTTTATCATCATCAATGATGATTGTCGAACCAATGAACCTTATATATTTTCAATTGGTGACGTAACGGGAAAACTCCAGTTAGCTCATACGGCAAGTAAGCAGGGTTTACGAGTCGCTGAGCTGATTAAAGGAGAAATTAAGAATGAAACAATACATCAGGAAGAACTAATTTACCATAACATTCCCCGCTGTACCTTTACAAACCCGGAAATAGCATCCTGTGGGCTTACAGAAAAACAGGCTCAGGAAAAATATGGCGAAATACACGTTGGCAAATTTCCATTTGCTGCAAATGGCAAATCACTTGGAATGGGTAATAATTTTGGTTTTGTTAAATCAATAGCTGACAAAAAAACAGGAGTAATCGTTGGTTTGCATATTATTGGGCCGGTTGCGACAGAACTGATTGCGCAGGCATCGTTTTTAATCAATACCCAATCCACAGCAGAAGTAATTGAAAAAGTGGTATTTGCCCACCCAACACTGTCAGAATGTGTGATGGAATCAATTGAAGACTTACATAAAATGGCAATCCATACCGTTTAATATTATATTATCAATAAGATTGAATATCTTATGAAGGTATTCAAAAAAGAAAGGGGTACGCTATGCAGATTACAATCACTGCTCGTCATTTCGAATTGACAAAAGCAATTCGGACTTATGTAGAAGATGCTTGTGAAAAATTGACTCGCTACTTTGATCACATCATCAATATTCACCTCACACTTGGTTTAGAAAACAGTCGTAATATTGTTGATATGTCTCTGCATGCTTCAAAATTTAACCTGCAAAGTCAGGCTGAACAAATGGACATGTACGCTGCAATTGATGAAGCAATTGACAACATGGAAGCTCAGATTAAAAAGCTGAAAGACAAAGTCACTGATCATCAGAAACGCAGATTGAAAGAAGAGCCAAATTTTGTTTATGCCAATCTTTATGAGAAAAATCATGAAGCAAAATCAAAAAAAGTGATTCGGACAAAACGAATTGTAGCAGAATCCCTTACCGTGTCTGAAGCCATAGATAAGTTTACTGAAATCGAAGATAACTACTATGTTTTCAGAAATGTTGAATCCGACAGAATCAATGTTCTGGTAAAAAAGAACAATGATTATTTCAAACTTATTGAACCATAAGAAGAGGGCAGCGGCTTACGCCGCCCTTTCTTTTTATATCATCTGGAAGTCAGGAATTTTATGTATCACCTGAAAACAGGAAAATCCTCTTCAACTCAAAATAACAGTGGATTTTCATGTGATTCAATCATGCTTAATCGTACTACAATCAGGGTAACTTGTATCAGTTGCCCTGATTGTAGTAATTTTTACAAAACAGATAACATAAAATATTCAGCTTATTTCAGCTGTACAAATAGGCCTATATCAGGAGAAAGACTGCTGTCTAAATTATTATGAAAGAATTGAGTATTAAACATTTTTTCGATCTTTGTCGCCAAAGATTTGTCCTCTCAATTGTTACTGACCCCGGATCTATGGATAAAAAAATTATTGAACCCCATATTCATCGACCAGGGCTTGCTTTGTCTGGTTTTTTTGACAGATTCCCCTATCAGCGAATTCAACTTCTGGGTGAAACGGAAATCAATTATTTACAAACCCTGCAGGATGATATTCTCTATGACCGCCTAAATGAAATGATGAGTATGAATATCCCTTGTTTCATGGTCAGTAAAGGACTTTCAGTGCCCAGCCAGATGGAATTTATTGCTAATGAAAAAAACGTACCTATTATTGTCAGCCGACTTGCTACAGAAAAACTCTATTGGCAGTTAAGCCGGTTTATGAGAGATTACTTTGCACCAGAACAATCCTTACATGGTACTCTGGTTGAAGTATTTGGCGTAGGTATTCTTCTGGCTGGACGTAGTGGAATTGGAAAGAGTGAATGTGCATTAGAATTAGTTGAAAGAAAGCACAGGTTGATTACAGATGATATTGTGAAATTAAAACTTCAGGAAGACAAGCTTTACGGTATGGCAACCAAAGACATAGGACATTTTATGGAAATCAGGGGAGTTGGTATTATCGATGTAGAAAGAATGTTTGGTATTGAAGCGATACGAAAAGAATGTAAAATCGATATTCAGGTAGAGCTCATGCCCTGGCGTGAAAATATGGATTACGAACGAATTGGTCTGACTAATCAACATACAGAATTACTTGGGATAAATATACCAACAATCTATCTTCCTATTTCTCCAGGGAAAAACGTATCGGTCATTATTGAAGTCATAGCCATGAATCATATACTTAAAACTTATGGGTATGATGGAGCTGAAGCGATGCAACGTAAACTGGCTGAAGAAATGCAACAAAAGACAAGAATGAGAACTATTAGCGGAAATTTACAGGAAAATTAAGGATAAATTATGTTTAGAAAAAAAATTACTGTACAAAACAGATTGGGATTACATGCCCGCCCTTCATCATTGTTAGTAAAGCTGGCCAATAAATTTCGTTCTGATTTTCATATCCGTAAAGAAGATATGACGATTAACGGTAAAAGTATCATGGGTGTAATGATGCTGGCAGCAGAATATCAATCAGAAATTGAACTGATTGCAGATGGAGTGGATGAAGATTATTTGATTGAGGAAGTAGAAAAATTGTTCGCTGAAAAATTTGGAGAAGATTAATGATGTTTTTCATTGAGGGTGTTAAGGTATCAAATGGAGTAGGTATAGGTAAAGCACGTATCATAAATGAAAAGAAAATTGTTTTTGATGAAAGACAGATTCAAAAACATGAAATCGAAAATGAAAAAGACAGATATAATCTTGCAATAGAGATTTTAAGCAGAGACATTGAAGAGTATATTGAGAAATATGCCTTTTCCAAAGAAGATAAAGAAATTCTCGATACTCATAAACTGATACTGACTGATCCTGACATTAAAAAAGGTATTTTTGATTTAGTATCAGAAGATCTACATAATCTGGAACAGGCTACTACGCTTTATTTTAATAAAACAATCAATTTCTTTAAGAATATGGATAATGAATTTTATGCAGAAAGAGCTATAGATTATAAAGATACGTATGAAAGACTAATGAACTATCTGCTTAAAAAAGATGATACTCTTTCTGATCAACTAGAAGAAAACTGTATTGTTGTCATGGAAGATATTCCTCCTTCAATGATTTCAGAAATTGTAAAAAGAAAAGCTCAGGGATTAATCCTGCAAAGAGGAAGTAAAACCTCTCATTCAGTTATTCTGGCCAGGGCGATGAACCTGCCTGTCATTACAGGAATTCACTTTTATCACAAAATCCATGACAATGATATGATTATTCTCGATGCTGAACAGGGTCAGGTGATAGTAAACCCTGACCAGGAAACAATAGAAAGATTTGAAGAATTGAAGTTAAAAGAAGACATTGAATTTGATTATCTCAAAAATATCATATCCTTGCCAACAGAAACAGCCGATGGAGAAAAAATCCATCTGATGGCAAATATAGAATTGCCAACAGAAATTGATACCGTCAGTAATATTCACGCAGACGGTGTTGGACTGTTCAGAACGGAATTTTTTTATATAAACAGAGCCTTAATGCCATCTGAAACTGAGCAGTTTAATATCTATAAAAATATTGCCATTCAATCTAAAGGAAAGCCAGTAATTATTCGTACAATTGATATCGGCGGAGACAAATTGGCAAATTGGTATCCTCATTTTAAAGAAGATAATCCCTATCTGGGTTGTCGCGGAATCCGTTTTTCTCTGAAATACCCCAACGTTTTTAAAACACAGATTAAAGCGATTTTAAAAGCATCAGTTTTTGGAAATATTCATATCATGTTCCCTTTGATATCTTCAATTGAAGAATTTCGAATTGCAAAAAAGTATGTCATTGAATGTATGAAAGAGCTAGATGAATACTCTATCGAATATAATCAGGACATCAAAATCGGCACAATGATAGAAATACCTTCTGCAGCGCTTATCTCTGATATACTTGCAAAAGAAAGTGATTTTTTCAGTATTGGCACGAATGATTTGCTTCAATATACTGTAGCAGTTGACAGAAACAACGAGAATGTAGCCAATTATTATAATTTGTATAACCATGCATTCTTACATCTCATTAAAATCACTGCAGAATCTGCAATTAAGCATAAAAAACCTGTTGCTGTCTGCGGAGAAATTGCCAGCGATGAGCAGTTTATTGCTTTGCTTTTAAAATTTGGGATAAAAGAACTCAGTGTGAATCTTCATAATCTACTTAGAGTTAAACAATATATACGCTCCATCAGTTATCAGAAACTAATTGAATATCCAGACAAACTAAACACACTCATGGAAAGCAGTGAAATCAAGTATTATCTGGATAATCTAAAGCAATCTATTTTAATAAAACAGGAGGGGAAATGAGTATCAGATTAGATTACGCAAATCTAATGAAATCTTCAAAGATTGATTGTGGTATTACTGTTGCTGAGATTGAGAATAATTCTCACTTATGTTTGAATGCACGGAACAGATTTCAAAAAGAACGAAAAAAAGATATTCTGGGATTTTATGATCTACCTGACTATCAGGTTGATCATATTATTGAATATATTGACTCAGTTAAAAATGATTATGATGATATGGTTGTTTTAGGCATTGGTGGCTCTGCCTTAGGAAATAAAGCGATATATTCTGCTCTTAAAACAGTTAAAAAATTAGATAAAAGATTACATGTCATGGATAATGTAGATCCCTACATGATAGAAGACATACTGAGTCAAATTAACTGGAACAGAACTCTATTTAATGTTATTACCAAATCTGGTACAACCGCTGAAACCATGTCCACTTTTTTAATTATACTCGATTTACTGAAAAAAAAATGTCCTGATACCTATAAAAAACAAATTATAATAACAACAGACAAAGAAAAAGGATTCTTAAGACAACTGATTAAAGAAGAAGGCTACAAAGATTTTATCGTGCCTGATAGTGTAGGAGGTCGTTTTTCTGTTCTGACAGATGTAGGTTTAGTATCTTCAGCCTTCATCGGAGCTGATATAAAAGCCATGCTTAAAGGTGCAGCAAACATGAGAGACAGATGCGACAAAGATTGTATCTGGCAAAATCCGGCTTATCTTAATGCAATGATTCACTATCTGTACATGAAAAAAAATAAGAATATTTCTGTAATGATGCCTTATGTCAATTCTTTATATGACTTTGCGGACTGGTACAGACAGTTATGGGCAGAAAGTCTTGGAAAACGATTTGATCTCGCAGGTAAAAAGATTGAAGTAGGACAAACTCCGGTAAAAGCATTAGGTACTACCGACCAACACTCCCAGATTCAGCTTTATGCTGAAGGTCCAAATGATAAAATTATTACATTTATTACGGTAGAAAATTATGGCTTTGATTTCAAAATACCCAATCTTTATCCAGAGAGAAGCGAAATCAATTACCTGGGAGAAAAAAATATCAGTGAATTACTGCTAGCAGAAAGACTCGCAACTGAAATTGCACTCACAGATGCCGGACGCCCCAACTGTAACATCATTTTCCCTGAGATTAACGAAGAAAATCTAGGCGAGTTTATATACCTGTACGAAATGCAGACAATCATTGCAGGTTATTATCTGGACATCAATCCTCTTGATCAGCCTGGTGTTGAAGCAGGCAAGATTGCAACTTATGCCCTGATGGGAAAAAAAGGTTTTGAAAAACAAGCCGAAGAAATTAAGGCTTACATAAATGAAAAAAGTAAAAATGGACGGTTTATATGAATGTGTTAGATAACATCGATTTAATCAAACAGATAGATACAGAAGATATGTATCATAAAATAATCCATATGCCAGAGCATATACTTGAAGCTTATTTCAAAGCAAATATACATCATTTCGAGAAAAATCCTCAAACAAAAATCAATAAAGTCATCATTTCTGGGATGGGTGGTTCAGCTATTGCAGGAGACATCATCTATGCACTGTATAATCAAAATATAAGTATCAATATTGTAAAAGATTATTATCTCCCGTACTGTGATGAAAACACACTTTTTATTGCTTGTTCTTATTCTGGAGATACAGAAGAGACTGTTGCCTGTTTAAAAACAGCGATTGAAAAAAAGGCAATTATTTGGGGTGTTACAACCGGAGGTAAAGTAAAATCTATTATTGACAATCTTTATCCATGGCTGGAGTTAAAGCCAGGATTTCCACCTCGTTCTGCAATAGCCTGGCTGTTTTTCTCAGTCTTAAAAGTACTGGAGTTAAATGGAATCGTTGAAGATCAGACTAAGGCTGTCAACAAAGTTGCAGCGGCACTTATGATGAAAGCGGGTGCTGTTGCAAAATCAGTTCCTTCGACACAAAATTTTGCAAAGAGCTCTGCAGAAAATTTAAATGGAAAAATACCGCTTCTATATTCATCAAACCCTGTTTTATCAGCAGTTGCTTACCGCTGGAAATGTCAAATCAATGAAAATACAAAATATCCAGCTTATTTCCATACATTTCCAGAAATGAATCATAATGAAATAGAAGCCTGGGAAAATAAATCATTTAACAACCATTTTATGCCTGTTTTTCTCCGATTCTTTAATGAAGAGAATAACTATGAAAAACGAATCAGAGTCTTTAAAAAGCTCTTAAACGAGCAGAATATTGATTATCTGGAGTTCTTTGCAGACGGAGACATACCACTAACAAAGGTTTTTTCTCTCATATATCTGGGAGATATGATCAGCTTTTATCTGGCAATACTCAATCAGACAAATCCTACAACAATCAATTTTATCAATTATTTAAAACAAAATATATAGATTTTTATTGACATAATTGACTTTGATTCAGATTTTGATAAGAGCTTTTTAAACGATCTTTCGGTCGTTTCACCTGGACGATCACCCAGATCGTTCATAATATAGTGTGAATAAATACTCATTAAGGGAGGAAAAATGATAAAGGAACCTCATGTATTTACCTCGGAATCTGTAACCGAAGGTCATCCAGATAAAATGGCCGATCAGATTTCTGATGCAGTTTTAGATGCAATTTTTACCTGCGACCCATACGGACGTGTAGCTTGCGAAACATTTGTAACAACTGGTATGGCTTTAGTTGGTGGAGAAATTACGACTTCATGTTACGTTGATATCCCTGAAATTGTTAGAAATACAATTAAAGAAATTGGTTATACTGATGCAGAGTTTGGTATTGATTACAAAACGTGTGCTGTTTTAACAAGCATTGACAGACAATCACCTGATATTGCAATGGGTGTAGATAAAACCAAAACCCATGCAATGGGTGCTGGCGATCAGGGAATGATGTTTGGATATGCAGTGAAAGAAACACCTGAGCTAATGCCCCTCCCCATTTCATTATCTCAAAAACTGGCACAAAGACTTGCTTTTGTTCGCAAAGGCGATAAGAATAATTTACCTGTTTTAGACTATCTTAGACCAGATGGAAAAACTCAGGTTACCGTAGAATATGATGACAATAATCAACCAATACGTGTAGATACAGTCGTAATCTCAGCTCAACATAATCCAGATGTTACTCATGAACAAATTGAAAAAGATTTAAAAAAACACGTCATTGATGTTATTATTCCTGCGAATATGATTGATAAAGACACCAAAATATTTATTAATCCTACCGGTCGTTTTGTGATTGGAGGTCCACATGCGGACACAGGGCTTACTGGTCGCAAAATAATTGTAGATACCTATGGTGGTATGGGTAGGCACGGTGGTGGTGCATTCTCAGGGAAAGATCCTTCAAAAGTTGATCGTAGTGCAGCTTATATGGCAAGATATATTGCTAAAAATATTGTGGCAGCTGACCTTGCTGATGAAATAGAAGTTCAGCTTGCATACGCAATTGGTATTGCAGAACCTGTTTCTTTATTAGTTAACACCTTTGGAACAGGAAAAATCTCTGACTCAAAAATTGTCAGTATAATCAGACAAGTGTTCGAACTTACCCCTGAAGGTATCATTGAAAGCTTGAAATTAAGACGCCCAATTTATCGATTAACAGCAGCTTATGGTCATTTTGGACGTGAAATTGAAGAATTCACATGGGAAAAAACTGACAAGGTAACTGAAATTAAAAAACTTGCAGGTAATTAATCTAAAAAATTATTGACAATTATATCCAATAATTTAGTTTGGTAAAAGCCAGGTCCGATGCAATCGCTACTTGCGAACCAGGTCAGGTACGGAAGTAAGCAGCCTTAAGCTCTGTATGTGATGTGACATCGGTAACCTGGTCTTTTTTATGACTCGGATTTAATCCAGATTTGTCAAATAGAAAAGAATGATAGAATCATTTTTCACATTCGTATCACTTACAGTAAAAGAAAAAAGGCATCAGAACGAAGTAATAAAGCCATCAATCAACAAATATCTTACTTCAAATAATTACTGACTAACATTACTTAGAATTCTGTTTAAATCTTCAAGACGATATGGTTTTGTTATATAATCAGTTAGGCCTTCAGATTTTAGTATTTCAATCTCCTGATCATTTTTAAAGCCACTGGCAATAACAACATTGATATTGGGGTCATATTTTCTAAGCTCGTGAAATAGTTTTACCCCATCCATTTTTGGCATCATTCTATCAATAATCGCCAGCTTTATTCCAGGATTCTTCTTTAAAATCTCAAGAGCCTGAAAACCAGATTGAGCAGTGAAAACGTTATTGCCAAACTCCTGTATCAATTCCTTGGCAACTTCAAGTACAAACTCTTCATCGTCCACAATAAGGATATCAAGAGACTGAGCGCTTTTCATAAAGAGTGTTTTCTTCTCTTTTTCCTTATTTTTGTTTATCTGAATCTGTTCATCCGAACTGATAACCGGAAGTATGATGATAAAAGTAGTCCCCTTGTTTAACTCAGACTCAATCTGAATTCCACCATTATATTCATCAATAATACTCTTAGTGGTAGATAATCCTAAACCCGTTCCCTTTCCTTTTTCTTTAGTCGTAAAGAAAGGTTCAAAAATTCTAGACTTTAGCTCATCACTAATACCTGAACCCGTATCACTCACTTTAATCATAATATACTGACTATATTGCAGTTTTGGCCATACTTCAGTGTCAAGGAGTCTGGAATGAATACGTTTACTTTCAATTCTGAGTACCCCACCCTGAGGCATCGCATCTCTTGCATTCACACAAAGATTTAAAATACACTGTTGTATTTTGATTGGATCGCCTTCAAACATTAATACTTCATCGTTCAAATGTTTTGAAATCTCAATATTCTTTTCAAACGTATAACTAACAATTTCAATAATTTCATTCAGAACATCATTGAGATTGAATAAATGATGTTCAACTTCACCTTTTCGAGTGTATCCCAGAAGTCTTTGGGATAGTTTTGTTCCTCTGTCTGCTGATGTTTTAATGATTTGAGCAAAATTATGAATACCTGTATGTTCAGGTTCACGCATTAAAATCATGTCAGCAGCTCCGGTAATTCCTGCAAGAATATTTTTAAAGTCATGCGCAATTCCACTTGCTAAAGCACCAACAGATTCCAGTTTTTGAGTTTGTAACAGTTGATTATTCAATTCAACTTTTTCTGTTATATCTAACGCCGTAACCATAATTGACTGATTATTTTCCCAGGAGATCATACTGAGTGAAAAGCTCATGATTATTTTCTTTTTCAATTGATTAATCAATGTTATATTAAAATCTTCGCACTGATTTTCAAGAAGAAATGAAGTTAAATGGGATGCAAACAATGACTTATCTTTTTGTTGAATAAACGAAGTGATATCTTTGTTGGTAATTTTTTCAGGTGTTAAGCCAAGAATTTCAGCAAAACGTTTATTACAATAAGTAATCATTCTTTCTTTCAATATCAGAATTGAAAGAGCTGATTGATTTATCAAAGAATAGTACTTTCTTTCTGAAATAGCCAGCTGATTTATCAGCATCGTGTTATCCAGGACTGATGCAGCCTGTGCTGCAAGCAATTCCAATATTTGTAAATCTTCATCATCAAAATTTTTACTACCTAATCTTGAGAATGTTGCCACACCTACTAACTTTGTTTTGCTGATGAGAGGAACAGAGATCAGACATTCTTCTACATCATTTGTATTTGGCACATTAGAAGGTATCGGATTATCTAATGCGTTGTTAATTATCATTCCTTTTTGAGTTTTTGCAACTAATCCGGTCAATCCCTGACCAATTCGAAGTTTTACATTAGAAATATTGGAAACAATATCAGGATTATTACTGTAATAGGCATTTAATTCCTCACCATTGACTAAGAAAAGAGTTCCGTGATTGTAAGTTATCAGATTTTTCGATTCATCGACTATGGTTTTCACAATCAAATATGGATCAGTTGCATTGGAAATTAACTGACTGATTCTTGAAAAGGTTCTGGTGGTTGTTAATTCTTTTGCCAATTGTTCATTCTTCTTTTTTATCTCTGTTAAATCGTTAAATATGATCAGATACTTCTCAATTTTCCCTTCCAGATTATAATATGGTACCAGTGTAATTGCCACTATCTTCATCGTATTATTTTTACAGTTTAGCTCAAGTTCTAAATTTTTGTTTCTACTACTGGAAAAATAGTGAAGTATTTCATGAAATTCAGGCATCAACATGGCAATATCTTTATTGAGAATTTCATTACTATTATACAAAACAAAATTTTCAAAAGCATCAGTAATCTTCTGAATTTTATAATGAATGTCTATCAGCATCATCAAAGAGTGTGGATTATTTGAGATCAAATCCTGAAACAGATGATATTCTTTTTCTATCTGTTTTTGAATTTTCTGATTTAGTTCTCTGATAGTTAGTTTTGAATTCAGATATAGTAACAAAGAAAATATTAAACAGAAAAATGTAATCAGAATGATAATGAAATATAGATTTTGAGATCTGGATATTTCATTCATATTTTTTGCAAATAGAATCAAGTAATCATTCTGAGCAGTTTTATACTTTTTAATAAAGAAAAGATAATGATCTTTTTTCTGCTGATAATCAATTGTTGAGAAATTAGCAGGGCTACTCAATAAAACTGCCTTATTTTTTATAAACTCATTAATATTCAATGTACTCTGAGTATTTTCCTGTTGATAAACTACTTCATTTGTTTGATCATTAATAACATACAGTAATATTGAATGAGGAGCATTTTTCAAAAATTGTTTATCCAGTATAGAAAACAAATCGGATGTATTTTCGTTCAAACGTTGTTCTACCCAGGCAATATATTCATAATAGACTGGTAAGAGGATATTTCTGTTTGATTTGATTCTTATGGATTTTATATAATAAGAAA
The DNA here is from genome assembly GCA_029564175.1 of Candidatus Cloacimonadota bacterium. Taxonomy (GTDB): domain Bacteria; phylum Cloacimonadota; class Cloacimonadia; order Cloacimonadales; family WRIO01; genus JAGOCT01. Next base: position 11,465 of record JAKQQL010000471.1, on the reverse strand, counting down.
AGAGAAATGAAATCATCAGTGAGATGATAATGAAAAGTAGATATCTCCAAAGTATGTTTTTTTTAAATTCTTTCATTGTTAGCCCTATGAAGCCTTTTATGGATTAAGATTGAGACATAAGAAGATTCGGTTTGACTTTGATAAACTTTTTAACGGAATGAGTTTAAAGTTAAAACTACCTTTTGTAGTTGTAATCACAAACTGATCGACTTGATTAGATTCATATTTATTAATCATATCATTCATTGATTTGTAATAATTTACAAACCAGGAAGCTGGATATTGAGTCATATATAAGAAAGATGGCGAAACATATATCACTTCATTTTCGTAATTTGTTACAAAAATAAAGCCCTTTAAGTCATCAAAAATCATATTATGAAAACTTTCATCTTTTCTGAATGAACTGATATCAATAAAAATCAGATAATTAAAGATTTCATCATTACTGACAATGACTTCATTTGATATATAAAACCATCGGTTAAGCCTTGGTTCAAATGTATCCAGTTTAAAGTTGGAATTGAAATCAAATTGATTAAGTAGCTTTCCAAAATCATAAGTCTTGAAAAACTCATGAACACTTTTGTCTTTTGCATTGTTATAGTTTATTGAAAATATGTTCTTTGCTGTATTATTTAAATCATAGACTTTTAGGTCTTTATCCAGAATAACAATCGGATATGATGAATTTTCAAAATAGCTTGATTTTGACAAGATATGAGTCGTCTGATCAACAGAAAACAGTTCTAAATCTGACAGATCCGTTACGGCATAATAAAATGATTTAAGATCAAGTTTTGCATCATAAATACTACAGGCATTAATCAGACATTCCTTTTTCACTTTATCATGATTCTGAAAATTCAGTTTATATCGTATTGATTTACTTAGATTTAGAAATCCTTTCTCCTGTTCATAAACTCGTTTAGAATGTAAATCAGACAATAAATCTGTCATTTTCAATCCAATAATATCTGCTTCACTGTTGAATCCCAGTATCCTTGCCAGTTTAGAATTACAAAAATAGATATAGCCTTCACTATCCTCCATAAAAATCCCATCACTCGTCTGAGAAAGCAACAAATGAAACTTTTCTGATAAATTACACAGTCGATCCTCTATCTCTATTTGTTTGGCAATGAGTCTGGCAATTTTTTGCTCTAATGATTTAAAAGGATATAAGAAAAACAATTTACTGTTTTCAGCCTGATTATTTTCAATAAAACCTTCTATATAATCTTCAATCCGTGCTAGATATTGGACGATATAACTCCGGATAAACAGGAAAATCAGATAAATAATCATTACAATCAAAAAAACGATTAAAAAGATAGAAAGTACAGGTAAAACCTTATTTAACTCACGGGTAAAATCAAAGATATAAACAAAGCTATATCTGTGTATTGCTATGTTATTAATATAAGGGGTTCTGACAATATAAACCTGATGATCGTGTGTATCAATAAATAAGTCTTGAATTTCAACAGAATCAGGGATTTTCTTTATTGTATATAGGAGCTGTTCTGAGGAATATATCTTTTTATCAAGAAACTGAGATTTACTATACTGATAAATGATCTCTTTATCAAGATTTATAATCATAAAATCGGAAAAAGCATTATCTTTATCATTTATTGCTGGTGATAATACAGCAGTCAGAGATTGATAATTAATGTCAGGGTTATTTTCCAGATCAGCAGAATTCTTAAAAATTAAAGTATTCAGTTCTTTATTTTTCAGTTCAACGTAGAGTTTCGCATTATTCTTCCAACTTTCATAACTCCTGATTTGAAAAAACTTTATATAGAAAAACAAGATAATAATCGTTAATAAGATACCAGCGATACTAGAGATTCTCAATATTGTGTTTAATTTAAAAATTTTCATTTTCGTTTTAAATGACTTAACTTAAATTCTTTATTAACAGGGTGCCACTTCACTTTACGATTTAAAGCAAAGTTGTCTGTAGGTGCATACAGTGGAATAATGAGTGCTTCATCATACATATACTGACTGGCTATCTGATTAATCTGAAATTTAGCATTATCAGTATTGGGTAATTTTTTAGCAGAATCAATTAAATTGTTTAAATAGGGAATTTCTATGTTTAATCTGTTTAAATTCCCTTTTACTCTGATGCTTTTATAAGTGAGTGAATACAAAGGACCATCAGGTGTGTCAGATGTTGAGCTATAACCGGCAATATAACAGGAGACAGGGTTGTTTTCAATATAATCATAAAATTTTTCTGTAGGCAGGAAATACACTTCAGCTTTGATACCAATCTGGTATAAAGCTGTTTTTACATACTCCCCTAATTCAACATCACCATTATATTTATTCTCAACACAATAAATCTTCAGAGGAAACCCACTTTCATAACCCGCTTCTTTCAGTAATTCTTTACTTTTCTGAGTATCGTATTTGTATGGTTTTAATAAAGAATTAACTCCACTTATACTGTTTAACCAGGGATATGTAAGGGTTTCTCCATAATTATTCAGCCTTTCTTTAATAAATGTCTGCATATCTAACGCATGCCAAATTGCCTGCCTGACTCTCTTATCTTTAAACGGATTACGCTGTTGAGGCATTCCAGGTCTTTTTTCATTCATTATATCCATCATCATGTACATGCTAACATTACTCTTTTTACCGATAATCAACAAATCAGATCTGTTTTCAATAACAGAAAATCTTTCAAATGGCGGATTAATGATAAAATCAAGTTCTCCATTTAACAGCTGGTTTGTTTGCTTATCTTTATCAGGGATTCGATATAGTTTTACTTCTTTAAATAAATCATCCTCTTTTATTTTCCAGTAAGGATTCCTTTTTAAAACAATGAGATTATCATTTGCAGAATACAGATAATAAAGACCTGAGCAGATTAACTGATTTTTTTGAAAATCCTCATTTGAGAATTGGATATGCTTATATGAATAAATCTTTACGCTTAGCAATAATCTGTATATCTCCAGAGTATTTGGATGATAAATTTCAAGAGTATATGGATCGATAATATTGATTGAGTCAACTTCTACCAAGTTCTTAATCAGACTCTTTGGAAAAGTTAAAGCTCTTTCCAGACTTGCTTTTACATCAGTTGCCGTTATTGGATCTCCATTGTGAAAATACATGTCACGTTTCAAATGTATCACCATAAGACTATCACTCAGGTTTTGCCATGACTGACCAATTAGGCCATAGAATTTGTCCCCATTCACATCAAATAATGTTGAATAGATCTCATCATTCACTAGATTTGTAAAATATTCTGCTCTTGTCATCGCATCAAAAGTTTCAGGAAAACTGCTAAGAGCAACACGTACCTGGCTATTTTTACCTAAATACGTTATATAAGAGAAAATCAACAAAAAAGATAAGAGACTTAAAGAGATTACAAGAAACAAAATAGATTTTTTATTTGTCATAATACCTTAAAATCTCCTCTTTTTTTATAATAGTCCGCCTGCTGAAAAAAACAGCTGGCGGACTAATCATATTAATTTGCATACGATTATGAATTATATTTTTGACAGATACAGGGCAAGATCAACAACACGTTTGGAATATCCCCATTCATTGTCATACCAGGCCTGAACTTTTACCATATTATCTTTAACCATAGTTAATGAAGCATCAAAGATAGAAGAAGCAGGATTACCAACGATATCGCATGAAACGATTGGGTCAGTCGTATATTCAAGAATGCCTTTGAGTTCATTTTCAGCTGCTTCTTTCACAGCTGAGTTCAGTTCATCTTTGGTACATTTTTTTTCGACTTCCAAAGTTAAATCAACGATTGAACCATCTGGTGTAGGTACTCTGATAGCCATTCCATCAAGTTTTCCATTGAGTTCAGGGATAACCAGACCAATTGCTTTGGCTGCACCAGTTGAAGTTGGAATCATACTCATTGCAGCTGCACGGGCACGTCTTAAATCACTATGAGGTAAATCCAGAATATTCTGATCATTTGTATAGGAGTGGATTGTGGTCATCATCCCTTTCACAATTGTAAAATGATCATGAATCACTTTAGCAACAGGCGCCAGGCAGTTCGTTGTACATGAAGCATTGGAAATAATCACATCTTCTTTTTTAAGAATATGGTGATTTACCCCCATTACAACTGTTGCATCAACCTGATCTTTTGCTGGAGCTGAGATGATTACTTTTTTTGCTCCGGCTTTTACATGTTTCATGGCTTTTTCACGAGTTGTAAATATGCCGGTAGATTCGATAACAATATCTACATTCAGATCTTTCCAAGGCAAATTCTCAGGGTCTTTTTCAGCATAAATTCTGATTTCTTTATCATTAACGATAATGGATGTGTCTGTATGGGATACTTTTTGTTGAAATATTTTATGAATTGAATCATACTTGAGTAAATGAGCAAGAGTCTTTGCATTTGTTAAATCATTAATTGCGACAATTTCCATATCTTCTCTGCCAAAAGCAGCTCTAAATACCAAACGTCCGATTCTGCCAAATCCGTTGATTGCTAATCTTAACATTTTAACCTCCCGATTTATAATAAGATTGATTGATTATGACTGCCAACTACCTGTATCATCTGTTCAACAGATCTGGAAACAGCATTTTCTCCTTTGACCAGCCATTTACGGGGGTCAAATCGGTTTTTATCTGGAATATAATCTTCTAAACTCATACCCACAGGGCATACAATAGAATCTTTTTCTTTTTCCCAGAAGGCTTGAACAGCTTCAGCCATATCCATCTGATACTGTGTATCTTTATTAATTTTTACAACACCTGCTCTGACAGCATCAATCTGTTGCTGGTCGGTAAGTCCTGAAGCACCGTGTAACACTAAACCACGTTCTACATTATATTTAATCAGCAGATTATCAATTTCTTCAATCAGATCAATTCTTAAGTGTAGATGAGCCCCTTTAGACACCCCGTGATTTGTACCAACAGATGCTGCGAAGAGATCAACATTTGTCTTTAATACAAATTCCAGTGCTTCTTCTGGATGGGTATATAGTTCGGTTTCAGATACTATCTCGTCTTCTGAACCTTTGATATGTCCGATTTCACCTTCCACCAATACATTATATCGATGAGCCAGTTCAACGACTTCTTTGGTAATTCTGATGTTTTCTGCCAAATCTTCTTTACTGGCGTCAATCATCACTGATGAGACTAATCCATTTTCAACACAATAAACAATAAAATCAAAGTAGTCAGGTGTCGCATGATCAATATGTAAACCGACACCAGAATTCTTAGTTTGAGAGCTGAGTACTTTTGTGATAGATGAAATCAGCTGTGCACCTGTTTTCATATCTTTTGATTCTCCTGATGCATATTTACACGCACCAGCACTCATTTGAAGCAATCCGTCTGATTTTTGATGTTCATATCCCCACACTAAGGCACGGATCTGAGTATCAAAAACAACATTAGAAGCAATCAGACCAAAACGATTTTTTTTGGCTTTCTCAAAGACAGCCTTCATTTCTTTTCCGGTACAAAACATTGTTTCTCCCTTCCACTATTATATAATTTTTAAAAATGATGACTAAATTTGAACATTTTGTCAATGAAAAAATGATTATTTTTACAAATATTTCTTCACGTTATTCTATCTTCCTATTTTTCATTATGTTATGACTCTTTGCAATAAAAATATGAAAGAAATGTAATCCTGAAGAAAAAACTAAAATTTGTCTCAAAAAAAGCCTTTCTCTTAATCTGTTTTGCTTCATTTGCTGTTTAAACATCTTTATTACAAACAAATTTTTCAAACGCTTAATTTTCTATTGACAAACTAATGAGAACCCAGCAAAATGGCATTTCAATTCATATTCAGATTAGGCGGGGTAATGAGAAACAGTCTGAAAATCGTATTTATCAGTCATCATACTGACATTTTTGAACTTCTTAATAAACAGTTTGTAACCAGTCAGGTAGCATATTCTGAGCTGGAATTTTGGCTTAGGGAACAACAATTTATTCACAAAGATTGTTACTATCTCTTTATTTCAGACATTGATCAGTCTCAGATACACAGTCTGCAAAATGTATGGAAATATCTTCTGAATATCAGACATCAATGCATTTTTCTTTGTAATGACCGAATGATAGAGAATATTCATTTAATAGATTCAATTTATCATGCAGGTGTTTTCGATATCAGATCAGATATGACGATTCTTTATCATTTAATATCCAATGCTTATCATCTGATGAAAGAACATCACAATCTGAAATCTCTTCTGTTTCAGTACCAGTATTACACCCAAATTGCCCCTGTGCCATTTTTAGTAATGACTTCAAAAGGGCAAATTACCTATATGAACGAAAAGTGTTTTGAAATGTTTGCTTTTGAAAAAGATGAAATGATTGGCAGACCCTTTGACAGATTTGTATCACATGATTTTATTCTCGAGTATTTTGAAAAAATGAAACAGATTCCCTTTATTAAAGCTTTGAAATTCAATCTGAGTATTGTCAACAAAAACGAGCAGATTCGTCCGGTTGAAATGGAGTGTAATCTGGTTTACAATCCGAACACTAAAGAAAAAGATATTTTATGCGTGATTCACAGCATTTCTGAATGGAGTATAAAAGATCAGCAACAATACTATTTAAACAAAAAGTATAGAGAAATTTTCAATTCCATTACCAATATTGCGGTTCAGGGTTATTCGCCAGAAGGAATCGTACTTTATTGGAACAAAGCCAGTGAAAATGTGTATGGTTACTCTCAGGAAGAAGCGATCGGCAGAAACCTTTTCGACCTGATTATTCCAGAAAACCAAAAGTGGGCAGTCAAAAAAGCAATTGAATACATGATGCAGAATAACTGTTCTATACCTGCAGAATACCTTGTTTTAAAAAGAAAAGATAATAAGCCTGTTCATTTATTCTCCAGTCACATGGTCATAGAATTGCCTAATAATCAAAAAGAATTGTATTGTATGGATATAGACATTTCTTCACAAAAACAAACAGAGTTTGAGCTTGAACAGACCAAAGAATTGTATGCATCAATGATCAAAGCGCTTCCTGATGGCCTACTTGTATTTAACAAAGATCTTAAAATTATTTTTTCTTCTGACCGGATGAACCATCTGCTTGAAATTACAGATGTTTCTGAGGTTCTTGGACTTCCTGCTAGTCATTTTCTGCCAGAAGACAGTATTCATCAGCTAAAAAGTCAGTTCTACCAAAAATCTTTCAAACACAGTGTCAGTACGATTACCTGTAAAATCTATAAAAAAAGCATGAATCCTTTTACTGCAGAGATTAACACAATTGTAATTTCTGATCAGGAGACTAAAGAAAAGAGCTGCATTGCCTTAATCAGAGATATCAGTGAAAGAAGTAAAGCAGAAGAACAAATTAAGACATTACTTTCAGAAAAAATGCTTTTACTGAAAGAGGTTCATCACCGGATTAAAAACAATATGAATACCATTTCAGGTCTGCTTTATCTCCAGTCTGAAAGTACCGACATTCAGGAAGTGAAAGATGCTCTTTCAGATGCAAGAAACAGAGTAAATGCCATGATGGTCATATATGAAAAGTTATACCGTTCAGACGATTATAAATATATTGATGTGAATGACTATCTGAAAAAACTCATCCATGAAATCATTGCTGTCTTCCCTCAGCATCTTCACACAGAGGTCGAAGCAGAAGCTGATATTGATAAATTAGACAGCAAATCTCTCTTCCCTATTGGTTTAATTTTAAATGAGTTAATCACAAATGCCTTTAAATATGCATTCAAAGAAACTGAACATCCAAAACTCTCAGTTATCCTTAAACGAAACGAAAAAAGACAACTGTCTATCACCGTAAAAGACAATGGACCCGGCATTACAGATGCAAGTATTGTTCAGAATACCAGCTCCTTTGGTTTAAGTCTTATCTCTCAGCTTGTTGCGCAATACAAAGGACAATTTAATATATCCCAAAACAAAGGCAGTACGTTTGAAATCGTTCTGAATATATAAGTTTACATCATTTAAAAAAGGCGGTTAAACCGCCTTTTTTAAATGAAATTATGTTTTCTGAAAATAACGTTTAAATATCCAAGTCTAAACCGCTTTACTTTGAGATATTGTATTTTTTCAGAATTTTATCATATTCTCCGCTTTTCTTAATACTTGCCAGTCCATTGTTAAATTTTACCAGAATTTCGTCAGCTTTTGGATATTTTTTAGAAACAATCAAAGCATTAGCCATCACATTACCAAAAGGTTTAGGTAATGTTTTAAAATTATCTATTTCCTTAGGAAACGTTTTTTTTAATTGTATCATAAGTAACAGCCTGCTCATCAATCACAAAATCGACTCTACCCATTTGGAGTTTTTTGATTGATAAATCCAGAGTTGTTGTTGTTTCATATTTGACACCATGTTTATCCAGTTCATCTGCAATAAAAGAACCAGCAATAAGACCAATTGTATAACCTTTTAAATCACTAATTTTTTCAAACTTCACATCTTTTAATGGTTTAGGATTTTTTGTATAGTAATATACCTTATTTGAACTGTGAAATAAAGGATCAGAATAATTAAACAAAGCTTTTCTTTCAGCAGTTACAGCATAGGGGAAAGCGGCAAAAGCTTCGCCTGTTTCAACCGTTTTTTCACAACGTGCCCATGGATAAAAACTATAGACCGGTGTAATACCAGCTGTCTTACAGATTGCAGAGACAAGTTCGGTTACAGCTCCATAGTTAGGTAGTTTTTCTGAAGTAAAAGGTTCCCACTCACCCGTAGCGAACGGCACCTTTGTGTTTTGCGCTGCAAGACTTAAGATGCAGCATGAAATCACTATGACCCACAATAGTTTTTTCATTTTGTCCTCCATAATATATTTTTGAAAAATATATCAAAAAAGAGAACGAATGTCAAGTAAAAAATCTACTAAAATCTTAAAATTAACAATCATAAAAACAAACAGCATATACATCCCCTTTATTTCTAAGGAATTACAAATTTCTTTAAATGACATCTCCCCTCAAAAGTAAATAAATTTATATTCTGGCTAAATGCATTATTCTTGTCTAAATCAGCCGATTCTTTATTTTGACTTTGTTGATAGCCTAGATAAGGATATTTATTCAACTGATAGGACTTACTGACAACCTTTATCAGTCTGTATTGAACCGCTTTATAAATTGACATATTCCCTAAGAGTGTTTTCAAAAGTTTCATACAATTTTCCTGATCATCTGTTCTAAGAGAAAATCGTTTGATCAACGCATGGATTATCATGAGAAAAACAGCATAAGAGGACACGCCTCTTTTCCGGAGGCTAGGGTACTCCTGTTTATACATGAAAGCATATCGGCTCAAATCCTGTTTGAAATGAAGGTATAAACCATCCCATAAGCCTTTACAAATGGCATTAATCCGGATAATCGACTCATTCTGCTTTTGTCGTGATCTTTCTACTTTTTTTCTCGCAATGCAAATCTGCCCACCTGCATACCAGGCAAGATTCAGATCACCTGCTCTTTTGGGATAATCATGTTGCTTTTGTTTAAAAACCACTTTCATTGTTTCCTCCTTATATTAATATACTCATTTCTTATTATTTTGCAACATTATTTTCATATAATTCTCTTATCTATCCTGTAGAAAAGTCGTTTCTTTTGTCCTCCTTTCTATTGCCTTATCTCCTGATTACAAGCGTATCACTGATTGAAATGAATAGAATTAAAGTAGGAATGTAAGAGGGAAGAAAAGGAAATATGTAAACGACCACAAGTTACTTTTTCAGGTAATTTGAAATATAATCAGAGAAGTAACTGTTTGCAGGGATAAGCTTTGCAATACTTATAATAGTTACTTTAATCAATTTACTTTATTATTTATTCTCAATTTCAACTGTTTGATAAAAAAACATTTTTTAAATTTCTTTCAAACGATGAGTATAATTTTACTTTATCAGTAGCATCTTTTTAACCATCTTCTCTTTTCCACTTTTCAGAACATAGAAATAGATTCCTGATCCGCTCTTTTTACCAGTCTGATTATCTCCTGACCATAAGATGTAATGATCTCCAGCTGGCAAATCAGCATCAATTAAAGATTTTACTTTTTGACCTTTGATATTGTAAATATCTAATTCTACTTTGCTTTCATGTCTTAAGCTAAAATGAATCGTAGTTTTGGGGTTAAATGGATTTGGATAATTTTGAGAAAGTTTTACGTTTGAAATTGGAGTTATCTCGTTTTCATTGATGGGTACGACTACTGGACGATAGGAAGTCTCATGATACAAAATTTGGGAGCTGACCTGTCCCCCACTCTTTTTGAGTTGCATATAATAATAAGCATTCGGTGTAAGATGTCTAAGACCCACATTACTGAACCAGGGGTCCCATTCAATAAGGTCCAGATCATCTATGTAAGCAGTTCCTACACGATTTCCGTTACCTCTGATCACAATACTGACTGAAAAGCCCTGACAACCTTCAGGGATATCCAGGTTAAAAAAGACCGTTTGCCAGGTTGAATTATTATTGACAGAAATATTTTCCACCTGCTGACCTGAGTATGAACTGCTACCCGGGCTGGAATAATAATTTACTGTAACAGTAAAATTTTGAAGATTTGAGCAGTTCACTTTTGCATAAAAAGTAGCAGGTAAATCATTCATAAACCGGTGCTTATTTAAAGTTGCCATATAAATATTGCTTGCAGGAGGCGTATCCGTCATTTTCATGGAATAATTACCTCTGAAAACCACCGTGGAGTCATAAGAAGTATTTTCATCCAACTCCCATTGGTAAAAATCAGGATTTTCAAATGCACCGAAAGGCATCAAACTTCTGCCTACCCGGTATTGATAATTATCATCAGGGGCTATTTGCACTATTTGGGAAAAATCTGCTCTGTCTTTTATCAGTATGGGATCAGAATATAGACTGCCATCAGGATAAGTGACTGACTTTTCAACTATTGTATCATAAGTTTCATAGGCAAGCGTGTCAGTTATTACTTTTCCGGTAAACTGATCACGATCAACCAATAAAATGGTATTCATCTCTCTGGATCTGTAAACCAGATAATCTAAAATTCTCAAAGCAGCATCATTATGTATCAAACGAGGCAAACTGCCTGCCAAAAACACAGGAATTACTTCATAGTTAAAAAAGCCCTGTTGATTGATACTGGTTTTCAAAATCATAGAAGGTTTTTTATCAGCACGGCTCAAATCAAATACAAAATTACCCAAAGAATGGGCAATCAACTTATTTTGATAAACTTCAAAACCCTGAATAATATGAGGATGATGTACAATTACAATATCAGCGCCCTGGTCAATGGCAAAATGACGCAACTCAGTATCCCACATATAGGGATAATCAATTCGGGGGGCGGAATCATCTGATTCATCACTTTCTGGTACATTTTTATCATAATCAGCACCAGGTTTCAGAGAGTATTCGCTACCAGCATGC
>JAKQQL010000406.1:0-1358 GCA_029564175.1 Candidatus Cloacimonadota bacterium | reverse complement strand
AAGTAAGGGAGCAATTCTGTCAAACAGTAGTAAAGGCAATCCGTACGACAATGCACTCATGGAATCATTCTACAAAACGCTGAAACGGGAGCTGGTGAATGATGCCGGATTCAAGACAAAAGACGAAGCGCGCCATGCACTTGGTCAGCTACATAGAATTGTACTACAACAGCGTAAGAAAGCATTCTGCGTTAGGGTATCTTGCTCCTCGGGAATATGAGGAGCTGAATTCATAGATTTCTCTTATCTTCGTGTCCAAAATAACTGGACCCTTCCATTTTCTAACTTTAAAAGTGTCCAGTTTTTGGGGGACTATCATTTTCAACAACGTTGTTCTCGATGTGGTACACATCGTTGGGAGCTTATTTAAACGCCATGTTGTTGGCATATTTGGTAGAAGACAAAGAGAAAAATAAGATATAATTATGTTCAATAAGAATGTCATCAAAAAAAACAACAATGAATTACCTGTTGTCATGCAGCATTACTGCACAAATCAGATTCACAATGGTGGGCCAGCTACCGGAGCATTGTTATTGATTAATTCCAAATTAAGAAAAAAATATTACTTCGTTCCTCTTGAACAAACTTTTGCTCCTCATGGAATCAATTTAAAATTGTTGCATGATTTATGCAAGAAAATCAAAAGAGTAAAACCTGACATATTACATATAAGAGGATTACAATCTGAGGGATTCTATGGTGTTTTAGCCGGAAAATTAGCAGGATGTAAAAAAATTGTTGTAAGTGTCCATGGATTATATGGTGATGACTCTTCATGTCAAGGATTCAAAAAATGGATATTCTCTAATATCATCGAGCCGCTTACATTAAAAATGGCAGATTTAGTTTATTGTGTTTGTGAATACGCTACAAAAAGAGAAATTATTTACAAAAATGCCTCTCACCTGTATGGATATATATGGAATGCAGCACCTGATTATTCTCAATACAATAGAGAAGAAATAAGGGAAAACGTAAGAAAAGAATTAATGATAAATGATACAGATATTATAGTGATTACTGTTTCACGAATATCAAAAGATAAAGGGTTTGAATATCTCATCGATGCAATTAAAAAAATAAATTCAAACAAAACCATAAAATTTCTAATTATAGGGGATGGACCATATTTAAATGTGGTAAAAGAAAATCTTAGAGAAGATATTGTGAAAAACAATGTAGTTTTATTGGGTAAAAGCGATAAGGTACATGAATTGCTTTTATCATCCGACATATTTGTATTTCCTTCATTGCATGAAAATTTACCTAATGCATTACTTGAAGCATGTGCAGCCTCGTTACCATGTATTGCTACCAATGTAGGTGGTAATCCTGAAGTCATAATTCATGAACAA
>JAKQQL010000384.1:0-1513 GCA_029564175.1 Candidatus Cloacimonadota bacterium | reverse complement strand
TATTCCTCAAAAAGGCACAGGAAACTGTGCCTTTTTTAATTGTTAAAATTTCTACTTGACAAAAAATATACTTAAATTATTGTATTCAAAAAATATGGAGGTATCAGGAAATGATGATTACAATTCGCTTACGTAACAATTAATCAGCAATTCCTATCTAATTCAGGCATTCAGGGAATTAGTCTGGAATTGTTTGTTAAAAAGCAATCCCGGGCTAATACTATATAAATATTTAACTCAGGGACAGACTCTCTGAGTTTTTTTGTAGCATAGGATTGCAAAACCAGTCACATAGTAAAGAAAGGAAGGACTTATGTTACAGGAAACGACTATACAGGAAAATAAAAGAGCTCTTTTAGTGAGCATTTGTTTATCAAATAAAGAAATTGAAAAGACAAGCATCTCTCTCCAGGAACTCAAAAGGCTGGCTGATACTGCCGGCTATGAAAGCGTGGACAGGGTCTATCAAAACAGAAAAAATCACGATCGGGCTTATTTTCTGGGGAAAGGTTATATTGAATCTTTAAAAGACAGGATGAAAGCGGAAAATATTGAATATCTGATCTTTGATGATGAGTTATCTCCTTCTCAACATGCCAATATCGAGAAAGATTTTGATATCAGAGTGCTGGACAGAACTGAGATTATTCTTAAGATCTTCTATCTGCACGCTAAAACAGGTGAGGCAAGACTTCAAATTCGTTTAGCTGAGTTGAAATACGAATTACCTCGTTTAAAACAGAATCAGATTACTTATGACCGTATTTCCGGGTCATCTGCAGGTGGTGTGGGATTTGCTTCCAGGGGTTCGGGTGAAAAACAGATCGATCTGGACAGAACGAAGATCAGAGCTGAGATTTATCAAATCAGTGAAAAACTTAATAAAATCATGGTTCAGAAAAAAACTCAATCAAAGCAAAGAGAAAGGATCCACCGAATATGTCTGGTAGGATACACAAATGCCGGTAAATCAACGCTCTTTAACAATCTGACTCAATCGGATGTATTAGTGGAGGATAAACTTTTTGCAACGCTTGACTCAACAGTCAGACCTTTTACACGCTCTATACACGAAGATTTTGTGATCGCTGATACTGTGGGTTTTATCGCTAAACTACCCCATACGCTGGTTGCCTCTTTTCGTGCCACGCTAAAAGAAGCAAAAGAAGCAAATCTGCTTTTACATGTGGTCGATGTATCAGATCCTAATTTTGAGAATCAAATCAGTGAAGTTAATACCGTCTTAAAAGACATTGAAACTGATCAAATTCCTGAATTTCTGGTGTTTAATAAGATTGACTGTCTGCCTCCCGATCAGGTTCTGACATTAAGTCATCGTTTTCAAAATGCGATTTTCATTTCTGCTAAAAAGGATCTGAATGTGGATCTTCTCATTAAAAAAATTGAAGATTTTTTTATTCTCAAAATAGATTATCAGTTATTGATCCCCTACCGTGAACAGAAGCTTATTGCCCAGTTGCATAAAACAGCTGTTATCAAGGAAATGGAACAT
>JAKQQL010000365.1:0-37101 GCA_029564175.1 Candidatus Cloacimonadota bacterium | reverse complement strand
AAATGAATTTTTCATTTATTGAGTCTCCTTTTTGTTTTGTTTAACTTCTAATACAACAATAACTTAAGGAGACTTTTTGTCAAACTTTATTTTTGCTATCTTACTATTTTTTAATCAGTTATACAACTCGGAAACATGAGTAATAATTCGCTTTTCTCTTTTTTATAAGTATTTTATCAAAAAGGAGGACACATGAAAGGATTACAAAGAAAACTCATACTTAGCCTGGTTACTGTAATGATGCTTTTTGGATTTCTTTATGCCCAGGAAAAGATCGTTCTGGCAACACTTGAATGGGAACCCTACATTGGCAAATCTTTACCTGGAGAAGGTTATGTTGCTGAAATTGTCAGAGAAGCATTCAAAAGAGAAGGCATCACTGTCACATTTCAGTATTACCCATGGGCAAGAACAGTTGACATGGCAAAACGTGGTTTAGTAGATGGTTACTTTCCAGAATATTATGCAAAAGAAGTAGAAGAACATTCGATTTTTTCTCAGGGATTTCCTGGAGGCCCTATTGTTTTCTTTAAAAGAAAAGCAGACAAGATCAGTTATAATCAATATGAAGATCTGAAGAAATATAATATCGGAGTCGTCAGAGGTTATGTCAATGAAGAAAAATTTGATAAGGCGACCTGGCTTAAAAAGGACGAGGCCGTTGATGATGCAACAAATATCAATAAGCTTCTCAATAAACGTATCGATCTGTTAGTCGCTGATAAGTTTGTTGGATTGTATCTCATCAATAAATCATTTAAAGAAAAAGCTGGAGAAATAGATTATATAGACAAACCGCTGATCAACCATAAACTCTATGTTTGTTTTGGTAAAAATGCCAGAAATTCTACACGATTGGTTAAAGCATTCAATAGTGGTCTTGAAAAGATTACCACTGACGGCACTGTCAATAAAATACTCAAAAAACATGGATTTTAAAGAATTTCATCAATTGATTCAAAATTTAATTGATGAGTTGACCCTTAATTTCTAAAAAAAAAAGATAATTTTTGAAAATTTAGAAATAATTGCTTGACAAAATAAGCGATTAGCATAAATTGAAATAAGGTTGAAAAGAACTGACTCAAAAGGGTCAGTTTTTTTCTAACCTAAATTGGTACCACTGTGCAAGCAGTGGTTTAATTGTATAAGTGGAGAGGCTTATGATAGAAAAGATCGAAGCAACGATCAAGGAAGCCTGCACCGGTAATGGTGTTGGGTTGTATGATATTGAGATAAAGAATGCGGCTAAAGGTCCGGTAATCTGTGTTTACATCACTAAGATAGGTGGTGTCAGCGTTGATGATTGTGCCAATGTCAACAGAAGCATTAGTCAGCAATTTGAAGAAAATGAGCCTTTTCCAGACAAATATTTTCTTGAAGTATCATCCCCTGGTCTGGAAAGAACACTTAAGTTTAAAAAGCACTATATGAGTGCAATTAATGAAACTATAAAAGTAACATATTATTCAGATGGTAAAAGCGTTTCAGCTGAAGGAACGCTTTTAGAAGTGAATCAGGATAATCTGGTCATTGCTATTGGGGAAGAATCATTGAGTATCCCATTCAACACTATAAAAAAAGCAAGAACCGTTTATCATTTTGGAAAGAAGGAGAAGTCATGAGTTCGAATTTGTTAGCGATAATCACAGAATTGGCCAAAGTAAAACAATTGGACCAATCCAGACTTCGTGATGTAATTGTAGAAAGCTTGCAAAATGCCATTTCAAAAAAGCTGAAACCGGAAAATGAACTGGAGGTAATTGCTGATTACAACTCCAATTATTTGGGTGTTAAATTTAAAAAACTCGTTGTAGATAAAGACGAATCACTTGGTCAAATTTCCATATTAGATGCTCAGGATATAGATGAAAAAGCAGTAATCGGACAAATGATTGAGGTCGAATTGCCCATTAATGCACTTGAGCCAAAACTGATCAAAATTGCCCGTGAAGAAATCATGATTAAAATTAAAAAGCTCGAAGAAGAGCGAAAAATGTTTGATTATGAAAAGCAAAAAAATCAGATTGTTTACGGAAAAATTAAAAAGATGGATTATAATGGATATAAAGTGGATATTGGGTTCGCTGAAGCTCTCTTACCGATAGAAGAACAAATCGAAGAAGAATATTATAGAGTAGGTGATTACCTTCGTGCTTATGTATTAAGCGTCAGAAAAAGAGGAAATGATGTAACAGTGATTCTTTCACGTGCGCATCCTGAGTTTGTAAAACGTCTTCTGGAAATTGAAGTACCTGAAATTGCAACCGGCGAAATTGAAGTAAAAAAGATTATTCGTGAACCTGGCATTCGTACCAAAGTAGCGGTTTATACCAGAAAACCAAACCTGGATGCAGTAGGTGCATGCCTCGGACCAAAAGGAATTCGTGTAGATTCTGTCAAAAAAGAATTACATGGAGAATCGATTGATATTCTTGGGTGGAGCGAAGACCCTGAAATTATGATAGCCAATGCAATCGGACCTGAGCTCATCCAGAAAGTCTATATTACTGAAAAAGGACGCTTTGCACGCATCATCGTTACGGAAGAAAATAAAAACCTTGCAATTGGCCGGATGGGAAAAAATGTCAGATTAGCAGCAAAACTCACCGATTATAAGCTCGATATTTACACACTTAATGAATTTGAAGAAATAATTGCTGAAGAAAGACGTATAACCAGTCATGTCAGTGAGCTTGACGGCGTAAGTCCAAAAATTGCAGAAATTCTTAAAGAACATGGATATACTTCTGTTCAGGATATTTATCAGGCTTCTGAAAAAGAATTATGCAATATTGAGGGTATTGGACAAAAAATTGTAGAACGTATTAAAGAGGCATCAAGACATTTCTGATGACGAATAAAGCTTCTAAAGCAAATCACACACCTGAAAGACGGTGTGTGATTTGCAAAAATAAAATGCCAAAAAAGAATATGTTCAGAATAGTTTTTTTAAATAATCAAATAATCATTGACTTAAATGCAAGCTTAAATTCTTATGGTTATTATATATGTGGATTAAATGAGTGTTTTAAAAAACTATTTAATTGGAAAAACAAGAAAAAGACTAAAAACATAAAGATTTAAAGGTAAGCTTAAACAAAATAATGTTAAACAAAAGCAAAGGTATGAAAAGAACAATAGATGATTCGAAAATCATCACCCTCCTTCAGTTTGCCCATAAAGCCGGTAAGCTGTTGTCAGGCAGTGATGCTGTTATCAGACATGCAAGATCAGGAAAGGTCAAACTGATAATTCTCACAGAAGACTTATCTTTTCATTCCAGAAAAAAAATACTTTATTTAAATCAGTCGATAAATATCCCGGTGGCTGTTTGGGGGCATAAAAAAGACACACTTCAGTTTGCCCTGAAAGAATCAGGTGTTCTTGCCATCACGGATATCAATTTTGCTAAAGGATTGTTAAAATACCTGTCGTACAAAGAAGTGGAGGAATAGTTTGGCTTTACGCGTATGTGACTTTGCAAAAGAATTAAAAATATCATCATCAGCTCTGATGAAACACTTAAGTGATCTGGGAGTTGAAGTTAGACATCATATGAATTATCTGGATGATGATGTCATGGACAAGATTCGGAATAAATTCAAAACCGAAGCAGAAAATTTAAAACGCATTGATAATGAAAGAAAAAGGATTCAAGATCAGTTGCGCGAAGCTAGAAACGAATCTGTTCAGGCTCAAAAAACAAAAACTGAATCCGCTCAACCGGCAGAAGATCCTTTTGCAGCAAAAGTTCATCCTGAAAAAACAGCTCAGGCTGATGATAAACCAAAAGCTGAAACTGTTAAAAAAGCGACTGAAGTACCTGCTGAATCTGCTCCTGTTCAAGAAAAACCAAGAAAACCCAAACACAGAACTGAAAATGTTAGTAGTCAAGATAATCGTCCTGCTCACAGAGAACCTCGTTCTACTGAAGAAAGATCTCATGAACCAAGAACTCAGCATACTCGTGAAGGACGCTCTACTGAACAGAGAGAACCCAGAAATCAAGAACAGAGATCTTCTCATCCTCGCGATAATCGTTCAGGCGAACAAAGACAATATCAGTCTAGAGAACCTCGCCAATATGATAACCGCGAAAATCGCTCAGGCGAACAAAGATCTTATCAGCCAAGAGAACCTCGTCAGTATGATAACCGCGATAACCGCTCAGGTGAACAAAGATCTTATCAACCAAGAGAACCTCGTCAATATGATAACCGCGATAACCGCTCAGGCGAACAAAGATCTTATCAACCAAGAGAGCCTCGCCAGTATGATAACCGCGATAATCGTTCCGGCGAACAAAGATCATATCAGCCAAGAGAGCCTCGTCAGTATGATAATCGCGATAACCGCTCAGGTGAACAAAGATCTTATCAGCCAAGAGATAACAGAAATCAGGATAGCAGATATGCTGGAGATAACCGCCAGCGTAATGACAGACCAAGAACTGATCAGTCACGCAGACCAGGAATCAGCCCAACGGGTGTAAAACCTAATTTTGACAAAATTGCGCAACCAAAAGTAACTGAAGAGGTTAAACAAGAAGTTCGTGTTTTTGGTAAAACAAAAAAAGTTACAATCGATGATCTGGGTGATAAAAGTAAACATTTACAAGCAAAGCTGAAAAATACAAAAAAACGTAAAGGTGCTGCACCAGTTGTTGAAATTGATGAGAATCTGATCGAAAAAAACATCAAGCTTGCGCTTGCAGGAAATAAAAAGAAGAAAAAATATAAAAAAGAAGAAAAGAAATCCCTTTTTGAGGATGGAGATGCAGTAATTTCAATCAGTGAATTTACCTCTGTCAGCGAATTGGCAAAGATAATGGATAAAAGCGCATCTGAGATCATTACCAAATTCTTCCAGATGGGAAAGATGGTTACAATTAACCAGCGTCTTGACCGTGAATCTCTGGAGTTGATTTGTGATGAATTTAACTTTGATGTCGAATTTGAAGACGAATATGGTGCAGATCTGATAGAAGAAAACATTACAGATGATAATGTTATAGAAGAGCCAAGACCACCTGTCATTACCATTATGGGGCATGTCGATCATGGTAAAACTTCTATTCTGGATTACATCAGAAAGACAAAAGTGGTTGCTGGAGAATCTGGTGGTATTACGCAACATATTGGTGCTTATCAGGTTAACTACAAAGAACATAAAATCACTTTCCTGGATACCCCAGGTCACGAAGCTTTTACAGCGATGCGTGCCAGAGGAGCCAATATTACTGACGTCGCAATTATCGTCGTAGCAGCAAATGATGGTGTAAAACCTCAAACTATTGAAGCAATTGACCATGCCCGTGCTGCAGGCGTAACGATGATTGTCGCTATTAACAAAATAGACCTTCCTGAAGCCAATATTGAAAGAACTATTTCCAGTCTCCTGGAACAAAATGTATATCTGGAAGGCTGGGGTGGTGACATTCTTTGGACAAAAACATCAGCTCATTCTGGAGAAGGTATTGATGATTTACTTGAGTTGATTCTACTTTCTTGTGAAATGAAAGAATTAAAAGCAAAATACAGTGTTCCTGGCAAAGGTGTTGTGATTGAATCCAGAAAAGATGCCAGAATGGGTTCTATGTCAACAATTCTCTTACAGGAAGGCAGTATCAAAAAAGGCGACAATATCGTTTGTGGTGCTACTTATGGACACGTCAGAAGAATGGAAAATGAAAGAGGACAGGAAATCCAAAAGATTGGTCCTTCAGATATATGCGTGCTTTATGGGCTAAGTGATGTTCCTAAAGCGGGCGACATTCTGAATCAGGTGGCAAGCGAAAAAATTGCCTGTCAGATCAGCTCTGAGCGTCTTTTGATTCGCCAGGAACGAGAAAAATTCCATACAACAACCAACCTGAACAACCTATTCACAAAAATCAAAGAAAATGAAATGTCAGAACTTCGTTTGATAATCAAAGCAGATACAGATGGTTCTGTTGAAGCAATCTGTGATGCGCTGCAAAAGCTTACAAATGAAGAAGTGATGGTTAATATTATTCGAAAATCAGTAGGTGGTATCATTGAAGCGGATGTCAACCTGGCATCAGCATCCGATGCGATCATTCTAGGCTTCCATGTCCGTTCAAATGCGAAAGCTAAAAAACTGGCAGAAGAACTAAATGTCGAAATCAAAATCTATTCTATCATTTTCGACGCTATTGACGATATCAAATCTGCAATGTCTGGAATGCTCGCTCCGGAAATTCGCGAAAAATTTGTGGGTCATGCCCTTGTAAAACAGACATTTAAAATTAAAAAAGTCGGAACGGTTGCTGGCTGCTTTGTAGAAAAAGGATCCGTTATTAAAACTGGTCTTGCCAGAATCTTCCGCGACGATGTCAAAATTTACGAAGGCCGTATTGCAAGTCTGAAACACTTTGATCAGGAAGTAAATGAGATCAAAGCTGGTTCTGATTGTGGTATTACCCTCAAAGATTATAATGATATTAAAGAAAATGATATTATTGAAATCTATCTGAACGAAGAATTTAAACGAGAAGTATAGGGGATATAGTCAATGAAAGGCATCCGACTGGAAAGAATGAAAAAAGAACTGTATAAGCTGATTAGCTCAGCTTATTCATTCAGCGCATCTGATGACAGACTTCATTCACTTCGTATTACCAATGTAAAACTTACCCCAGATCTTCTACTTTTGAAGATATTCTATGATTATTCTGACAAATCAATAAGGAAAAAGCAGATGCAGGAACTTATTGAAAAGAGTTCGGGCTTTATAAAAAAACAAATTGCAGGAGCGCAGATTATGAGAAGAATCCCTCAAATTAGCTTCCAATACGATGCTACAGAAGATAAAGCATCAAAATTGGACGAAGTGTTTGCTGTTATTGAAGCAGAAAAAAGAAAATCATACGATAATGATGATGACTATGATGATGATGTTGACATTATCGATGATGACTTTGAAGATGATTATGAAGACTACGATGATGATGAAGATGAATATGATGACTTCGATGACGATTTTGAAGATGAAATTATCGACACTGATGAAGACGAGGACTTCTAACAAATCGTTTTCCTCATAGGGTAGAGTATCTAAAATTTATTTCAGGGCGGCCATTGGTCGCCCTGAGATTATAAAAGGATAGAGTGGCTTACTGCAACATGTTAAAAACATACTAGATGCCCCTATTCATTAATGAACCGAAGTGCATATTACTATCAAAAAAGGCAAATATCTTATGTATATATCTGGTATCAACTCTCTGGCAGAAATCCTGCAAAACCTGATAGAAAACTCAGAATCTATTTTGATCCTGACTCATAAAAATCCTGATGGAGACGGATTAGCAGCCTGTCTTGCGCTAAAACACATCATCAATAAATTATACAAAAAAACTTCTCACATACTTCTAGAAAAACCAGCACCTGATTTTCTGGAATTTCTGGATGTTTATAAACATACTTCCTGTCAGACAGAAACAACTCATTTTGATCTGATTCTGACCCTTGATTGCCATGAAAAGTCAAGAACCAATATCAATGAAGATTTCTATCACCATGCAAAACATGTTCTCTTTATTGATCATCATGAACTGATTGAAACAGCCATCAGCAAAGAATATTTTTACTATGTTGAGCCTTCTGAAGTTTGTACAGGCATAATTCTTCATAATGTTTTCGGTCATCTGATTAATAAATTTGACTCTTCTGATCAAAAGTATTATGCAGACTGTATCTATACCACTATCTTGAATGATACTGATAACTTCTTAAACAGCAATCTTGATAGAGAAACCTATGCTGTTTGTGCTCAATTGATGGACTTAGGTTTGAACCCAAGTCAGATTGTAACAGAATTTTTACTAAAAAAGAGCCCCCAATACTATAAATTCATCGGAGAGGTACTTGCAACCATTGAATTGCATCAAAAAGGTAAAGTCCTCTTTATTCATTCTACACTTGAAATGCTGAATTCTCTGGGACTAAGCAATGATGCGACTTCCAAGATGATGAGATGGGTAAAAGGCGTCAAAGGTGTTGATATTCAAGTCTATTTTCAACAAGTTGAAGAAAATATATTTAGAATCAGTTTCCGTTCTGATACAACAGTTGTCAATCAGCTTGCCATGAAGTTTGGCGGTGGCGGTCATAAAAAAGCAGCAGGTTGCGAAATCAGTGGCAGTCTGGATGAAGTAAAAAGCATGGTATTAGCAGAAATCAGGTTTTAATTGATGAAATCAGGCTTCTTTCTTATAGATAAACCAGAAGGCTTAACCTCATTTGATATTATCAGAAGACTTCGTCGTATTACCGGAATAAAGAAAATGGGGCATTCAGGTACTCTCGATCCTTTTGCAACCGGCTTGATGATTATCGCTGTGGGGAATGGAACCAGACTCTTAAAATATCTGGAAAAATCATGTAAGACTTACCATGCATCCATGCAGTTTGGTATCCAGACCGATACAGGGGATTTTACCGGCAAAGTGATCAATCAGCATGATTTTATCCCTCATTTTGACATCAACGAGCTGAAAAATCGTGTTCTTAAAATTAATAGTCAAACGCCTTCTAAATTTTCAGCAATTAAGATTGATGGGAAAAAAGCCTATGAATTAGCCCGAAAAGAGATTGATTTTGAGATGAAAGACAGACCAATTCATATTTCTGCCTTTAAAGTTCTCTCTTACCAATACCCTGAACTAAGCTATGAATGCACTGTTTCTGCCGGCACCTATATCCGTACGCTATCTGAACAGATTGCTGACCTCTTAAACACAATTGCAGTTACTAAAACACTAAGACGAACAGCCATTGAAAACCTTCACTTAACTGACTCAGTAAAACTGGATGAATTAAGTGAAGATAACTGGCAAAATGCTTTGATTCCATATCAAAAAATGTTTCCCGAATATCTGTGTATATCGATTGAAAAGCCAGATGAGAAATTCTATCTGAATGGTGTATCGTTAGCATTAAACCGATTAAAATCAATTAGTACAAGTGATCAAGATAAAAAAGTCTTTGTATTTAATGAAGATTTTAAATGCCTTGGCTTATCTTTTGTTGAGCATAATCACTTAAAACCTTTAGTCATATTTAATCAAGATGAATGATAAAGAAAATGTATTAACGATTGGCACTTTTGATGGAGTGCATTTAGGTCATCAGTCACTTTTGAAACAGCTGGCCAGCTTCGCAAAAACACATCAAAAAAAGAGCATTGTTCTGACTTACAAACACCATCCGCTCGAGACCTTGTATAACACCGTTTTTCCCTATCTTTTGACCGAAGAAATCAAACGCAGAAGACTACTCAGAAAACTGGGTATTGATGAAATTCAATACATTCCTTTTGACAATCAATTTGCCAGCATCTCAGCAGAGGATTTTTTACAAAACTATTTGATTCCTACATTTCATCCTTACGCCATTATTGCCGGTTATGATACACATTTCGGGCGTGACAGAAAGGGTAATATCCAAGTACTTGAAAAATTCTCTCCAATATACCATTATCAGGTATTACAGGCTGAAGCATTTACGATTCAAAACAACCTGATTATCAGTTCAAGCATTATTCGTGATTTTATCAGAAATGGCTTTGTAGATCTGGCTCAGACTTATCTGGGTTATTACTATTCTGTCATTGGTCACGTGATCACCGGAAAACAGATTGGCAGAACTCTTGGTTTTCCAACTATCAACCTGGATCCTGCTGAAAAACATAAACTGATACCTGGAGCCGGAGTTTATATCTGTTTATGTAAAATCTATAATCAGGCAGAAAACCTTGAGTTTGAAAATGATGAAGAGTACCATTTCTGTGTAACCAATGTAGGAGTATGCCCTTCAATTAAAGACGACAATGAAATCACCATAGAGAGTCATCTGATCGATTTCAAAGGAGATCTTTATTGTAAAGAAGTCGAGCTCTATTTTCTTTCTAAAATTAGAAATGAAGAGACATTTGAAAGCAAACAACAGTTAATCAAACAAATTGATCTGGATATCCGTTATGCCCGTGATTACTTTAACAAATTCAGAGATTGGAATAAATTATGGTAAAGCTATTAAAAAAAACCTTCCTTGAAACAATCAGTCACTTCCGTTCAACCCGCAACAGTCTCTTTTTCTTTTATTTAATCAGTATCATTGGTGCCTGGAATGGCATTCAATTTCTATCTTTTCCATCTCATTTCAATGCCTTTATCAGTGAGTCAACCATCAGCATCTTTTTTACAGATCTCTCCAATAATTATTCTTCTTTCATTCCAAGTGCTGTTTTTATCTTGTTAACCATGGTCTTGTTCTACTGGTTTTTACATATTGGTGCTGAGATTAAGATGATCGATCATTTCAAAAAGGAACTGACAAAAAAAGAAAAATGGATTCTCTTCTTTAACTTTAGCGTACCCTCATTTTTTACACACTTATTTGTACTCTTTCTGGCAGTAACACTAATCCTTCTGTCTCTTATTGTCTATCTTTTTTTAATCTCATTTGGGATGAATATCTCTTTTAAAATCCTCCTGCTATTTCTTAAATTCTTTAAATCTGCCATCTACATAGTCATTTTTACCAGCTTTATCATGAATGATTTTGTGCTTTATTTTCAATATAAAGGAGAGAGTTTTATCTCTGCACTTAAAAAGACCTGGCAGATGATTGAAAATAATCTCAGTGCTTTTCTTTTCTATCTGCTGACAAAATATTTATCTGTATTCATCTCAATCTTCTTGTTGATGTTATTAGTCAAAATCTACATTTTCCCAATTAATCATGTTGCTTTAATTAATGCCTTGTATCAAAAAGTGTATATTCTGAAAATGATGACTCACTGGCATGATGTACTCTTCAATATTGGTCGTATCCTTTTCGCATCTCTGTTATCATTGTTATTCTATGGCATTACCATTACATTCTTATATCCTTTTAACAGGCTCATGGTCTGGAATCTGTTCAATTTTGATGATGCAGTCAAATCATCTGAGATACCTGAAACTGAAGAGGAAATATCGCCTGTAAAGGATCTTGATTCTGATACGGAGGTTACTGATGATCACCTTCTTCTGTAAAGAATGCGGATTTGAGTCCACTAAATGGTTGGGTAAATGCCCGGGTTGTGGCAGTTGGAACAGTTTTACAGAAACAGAAAAACTGGTAAAATCAGGTAAAAAGAATACCCACCATCTTACTGAAAATGCGAATAAAGCCATCCCGCTTGATCAGGTATCATTTGATGTTAATCAGGCAAAAATTGTATCCGGTCTGAGCGAGTTTGACTGTGTACTAGGTGGTGGAATTGTACCGGGTATGGTTGCGCTAATCGGTGGAGAACCTGGTATTGGTAAATCAACCATTATGCTTCAGATTGCCGGAATCCTGGCAAAGAATAAAAAAGTACTCTATGTATCAGGTGAAGAAAGCTCTGAACAGATTAAAATCAGAAGCCTTCGTTTAAATATCAATGAAACCAATATTCTGCTGCTCTGCCAGAATGAAGTAGAAAGTATCATGCAGGAAATTAAACAAATCAAGCCTGACTTTATCATCATTGATTCTATTCAGGCTGTTTACTTATCCGCAATTGATAATCTGCCAGGTTCAATTGTACAGATCAGAGAAACAGCCAATGTTCTGACCCGTCTGGCAAAACAGGAAAATATCCCTCTGTTTTTTATCGGGCATGTTACTAAAGAAGGTGCTGTCGCCGGTCCAAAGATACTCGAACACATGGTAGATACAGTGCTTTACTTTGAAGGTGAATTGTCAAATCAGTTTAAAATCCTGCGTACAACTAAAAACCGTTTTGGTTCAACCAATGAAATTGGTATCTTTGAAATGACTGATAAAGGCTTAAAACAAGTCGAAAACCCTTCTGAGCTTTTTATCATGCACCAGAATCACTACTCCGGCACAGCCATTTCATCAGTTTTAGAGGGTTCAAGAGCTTTTCTAATCGAAGTTCAGGCACTGGTCTCCCCTACCAATTATGGGACAGCTCAAAGAGTATCTGTTGGATTTGATCAAAAAAGACTGGCTTTGCTTCTGGCTGTCATCGAAAAAAACCTAATGTTAAGTATGAAGGAGCTGGATATCTTTATCAATTTCTCAGGGGGTATCAAAGTCATCGAACCGGGTACTGATCTAGCTTTGATCGCTTCCATACTCTCTAGCTTCAGGGATAAACCACTTAGAGAAAAAACCGTTTTTATCGGAGAAGTCGGGCTCAATGGGGATATCCGTCCGGTCTCTCAAATGGAAAAAAGAGTCAAAGAAGCACTAAAAATGGGTTTTAAAGAAGTGTTTACTGCTTCTGATATCAAAATAAAAGAAAAAAACATCCATTGCCATAAAGTAAAGCATATATCTGAGTTAGGACCTATGATATTTTAACAAAGTTGTAACGTAAGCTACCAGCTTGCGAAAGCACTTGTAACGTAAGCTATTCGCAACCGTACTGCAAGCTACTAGCTTGCAGAAAAAACTACAAACAAGATGCTTGTAGTACGGATGATATACCAGGCAAGCAAGGTTGCTTGCCCTACCTAATAACAAAAAGGAGTTATGAATGAAAGAGTTTGAATGGATCAAAGATTTTAATGCGGCAATTACCGTTTGTGACAGAGAAGGTATTGTTATCTCAATGAATGAAAAAGCTTGTAAAACCTTTGAAAAATGGGGAGGTAAAGAACTAATCGGTAAAAGCCTTTATGATTGTCATAACCCACATTCTGTCATGATGATCAAAAAGATGATGGATGAAAACATTACCAATTCATACACAATAGAAAAAAATGGTATCAAAAAACATATCTATCAAAGCCCATGGCATAAAGACGGTGTTGTAGCCGGCATGGTTGAAATTTCCATAGAAATACCCTTTGAAATGCCTCATTTTATTAGGTAAACAGATCAAATCATGGGGACATATATGAAAATTAATTTGATTATCATATCAATTCTTGCTTTATCCACATTAACTGCTTGTGTTTATAAATACCCGATTATTAATGATACAAAACTTTATATATTATCTGAAAATAAGCTCCCATTAACTGAAAACTATATTGTAGTTCAGAATTCTCTGAACCAATTTGATATAGAAAAAAATGATGAAGTAATAAATACATTTATTTTAATTAAAAAGGGGAAAATTTCCAAAGCAAAAAAATACATTAAAGAGTTAGAAGCTCAAGATCATAAAAAACATTTTTTTTGCCAAGGTTTAATCTGCTTTTTTGACAATGAATATGCAATTGCCTTTGAACATTTTAAAAAATCAGAAAACAGTCAATATGACTACTTAAAAAACACCCTGATAGCAAACTGTATGATTGAAATGAATCAACAGGGGATTTATTCAACCTTCAATCATCATGAGATCGTAAAACATTTTCAAATCGCCTTAGACCATTGCAATGACCCCAAAATCAAGGAAGTTATTAAATATCATTTATACAATTATAAAATGAGGAGAAAAAATGAAATATCTGAATAATTTTTCATGTCTCTTTTTAATCGTATTACTGAGTGCCTGTTCTTTTTCTAATGAGTTAAAAACTAATTTAAACTCAAAAAAACAGAGTCTAAGCTATTTGCACGATAGCCAGCCTGTCTTTGAGAAAAAGAATATCAACATAAAGATTGATTCTGTTTCCATCAGAAGTAATGCAATGAATGTCTTTACAACTGTAGTTAAAAATAATGAGGGAAGTTATTTTTACCCGCTGGTTTTTATATATTTCTGGAATAACATGTATCATTGTGATCTTGGAAAAGAAGCATTCTCAGCTGATATTTCAAATTTTTTATTAAAATCTTTTGAAATGGAAGCATATCGATCTGCTTCTTATATAGTTAATAGCAAAGAGCCTATTTCAGGTTCAGAGTATCAGCTTGATCTGATAATTGATAGTTTATCAATATCTGGACCTTATCAAGAAGAAGGGAAACTCTTTATTTCTCCTTGGGGATATATTGAAAGTCATACCCATCTGGCTGGTCCTTCTCAGACGTTTTGTAAGCTTCAATTTAAACTATCCAGTAATGGACAACCTGTGTTTTCAAAAGACATCAGAAGTGCTTTTACCACTCAGACTTTAAGTTTAGTAACAGACAAGGGTTTTAAAATTTATCAACAAAGCTTTGCGACTTCAATGGCTGAAGGATTATCTCAATCAATTAAAGATGCTATTACTGAAACAGTTAATGAAATCAATACTTATGTGCTTAATCAAGAGCAGAACCTGATAACCATTAAGGAGCTGTCAAAAGAAGAATTTATTCAAAATACTGAAAACTATGAACAAATTAAAATATTAAGCCCTGGGCATAGCTATTTTTGTATTGATGATGGACGCACATTTGAAGGTTCTCTTTGTAAAGTGAGTAAAAAAGAAATCAGCATAGCAAATGATAGAATCCTTATTACTATAAACCGCTCAAAACTGGTAAAAATTGAAGATAATCAACATCAGGATATTACTGAAAGAGAGCTAAGCAGAAAAGATTTCAAAAGAATCAATTATAATTATTACCTTGAGTTTGTAAAAATCAATTAACTTTTATTTGTTTATGAAACAGGCATACGATATCATAATCTGTATGACTGTTTTCTTTTCTCTCACTAACATTATTTAAGTAGTATCACCTTTTTTGTTATAACCTTTTTATATCCAAGAAATCGAATAAAATATATTCCAGAGGGTAAAGATCGGTTTTTCTGATCTTTTGCATTCCATAATACCTCATGTTTTCCAGATCGGTATTGCTTTTTATCAAAGCTTGCAACTTTTTGCCTTCTCAAATTAAATATTTCAATTTGAGCGCTTTCAGTATTTTTGATTTCAAATGAAATAAAAGTTTTTGAAGAAATGGGATTAGGATAACAGTTTAATCTGATCGGTTCTGATACTTCTAAGTTGCAATCATTACAAAGCCCTGTCAGAAATACATTTAATGTTTTACTCATTGTATAGCCATAACTGGTTTGGCATTCAAGCGATAATGACAGCATAGAAGGAATATCTGTTTCTGGAAGTTCAATCAGAAATGGATTCTCGTAATAGGATAGCTCATATTGAGCTTCCAGTTCTCCGTAATTATGAACCGGATTGATTACATTGATACCAGGAGAATCAGAACTTAAGGTTACTATCAAACCAGGCGTATCAAAATCAGCAGTCAGATTTACTATAAATATGATACCCTCCCCCTGTTCCAAAACACCATTTCCATATTCGTCCTGAATATCATAAGAGACTATATTGATATCTCCAAAATTTCTAAAATCATAATTGTCTAAATCAGTCCGTACGATGTTGTCAAAATTATGATCTATTGAGATATACAGGTAGTGATGATTTAAATCGGCTATGGTTGACCATTCAGTTCCACTTAAACCCTGATCCCATGAGGCTAATGCCAATATTTCCATTGCCTGCCTCCAGTCCCCCAGATCCCCATTTTACGCTAACAGAGTATTGTATAAAATATTGTATCTCCAGCATTGATTTAACAGGATATTGACAGGTACATTGTATATCGGACTGTTTGTGAGCACCTGCCAGTTATCAGTAGCAGAGATTAACTGCCATTGTCCATCAGCAAACTCCAAAATGCCTGAAATTCCCTGATTATCACAAACCAATATTTGATGTGAGATAATGTTTAAAGCTTCTCCTCCGTCAAAAACATTATATGAATTGGCAATAGTAAGTGCTTCCTGAGTGTTATCAGCTTCATCCAATATTTTTCTCAGTAAAAATGTAATAAATATACTTTGTTTTGCAGGATCTGGTGTAAAGGTTACTGAAGGGACGTAAGCCAGACCAGCTGAAACCCCGCAATCATTAATTCCGTCTGTTGCCAGATAAGGTGCATTTAGTAGTTTTTTCTTTTGTTGAAAAGATAAAGAAGCATAGTTTGTACCCAGAGTAAATCCTAAATCAGACAATCTGGTAAATGCAAGAGATTTGCGAAACGAAGTGCCGTAAATCCGTAATAGTACTGCTCAGAAAAGGCTATAAGCAGGATGTTCGAGGTACTGGAAATTGTAGAACGAGCATCCTGCTCGTTTAGCAAAAATGTATTTTTATTCGGTCACACCTACGGCACTTGATATGTAATTCACTATTTTCTAAGGTTTCACCCTGGGCTGGGATTTTTTAGTTCCTTCGGAACTCTTATTTTTGCACAGACCTTTTAGCCCTGACATCTTCGTAGCTAAGGAGACATACACCAAGAAAAAGGTCAGTAGGGATTTCCGAAACGAAGTGCCGTAAATCCGCATTCGTAATTCAAGTATCCTACTTGCAGAAAATGCAACCAACAGGATGCTTGTTGTACAACTTTTTCGGATTTACGGCACTTCGTTTCGCTCTGTTTCGCAAATCCCTACAAACAGTTTATACATTTATCGGAAGATAGCAGTTGATATTATGGTCTAAGCAGGGGGCTTTAACCCTGACATTTTAGTAGGGAGCACATAAAAATCTAAGATTTTTCTTGACATTCAAATCTTTATTTGCTAATTTTGGCAACGAAGCTTAAAAAGAATAAGTGAATCATCTATCAGAGCAAGAGTGCCAGACAAACATCTGGACTAAAAAAGCATAGAAAATCCATTCTATGCTTAAAATTGGAGGAAAGAAATGAAAACAAATCGTTTTTAAAAAAAACTGACAGTTTTAACATTAGCGATGTTACTGATCAGTTTCGGTTTATCTGCTGATACCAGTGGTATCAGCAAGGGTTATTTTGCCGGTACGATTAACTGCACCAATAGTATCAGTGGTGGTATCACATCCGGTGGAGCCGGAGAAGTGACTAATTGTTTTTGGGATACTCAGGTATCCGGAAAAAGTATGTCAATTGGCGGAACCGGTAAAACAACTGCCGAGATGACCAATGCTTCAACAACAGATAATATTTACCTGCTTGCCGGCTGGAGCTTTAAAGGGCTTGATGCCAATCCGGTCTGGAATATTGGCAACAGCCACAACAACGGATATCCTTATCTGAACTGGGAATATCCGGATGATAATGCGACTCTGCCTGTTACTTTATCTTCTTTTTCAGCTGTATGTACAGCTTCCAACACGGTGAGTATCAACTGGACAACCGAGTCAGAATCAAACGTCAGAGGTTATCACCTGCTTAGAAACGATAACAACCAATTTGCGAATGCGTTACGCGTTACTTCATCTCTGATCACTGCAAACAACACATCAAATGCGAATCACTATTCCTATACTGATCTTGAAACACAGCCAGATACAGGCTATTATTATTGGTTACAGTCTATTGAAAATGATGGGTCAGTTGACTTTTACGGACCTCTGTATGTTAAAACAAATACTGAAGAAAGCACACCTGAACTTCCTCAGCAAACCAGTCTTGCAAATGCTTACCCTAATCCTTTCAGAGTAAACCACATTGCCAATTTTGATGTATCTGTAAAAGATTCAGAAACAGCCAGTCTGAAGATATTCAATGCAAAAGGTCAGCTGGTTAAAGAATTTTCAGATATCAGGCCTAGTGTCCACAACCTTAGCTGGAACGGTAAAGATATGAAAAACAAATCCTGTGCCAGCGGTATCTATTTCTACCAGCTTAGCAGTCAGGGTTTTCATTCCGTAAAAAAACTGGTCATCATAAAATAAGGGGAGACAGATCATGAAAATCAGAATAATAATTACAGCCACTTTGTTGTTATTGGTATGCAGTCTGTTTGCCACTTTTGATTCAGGCAACGGTAGTTTAAATGACCCTTATATGATCAGTACAGCCGGTCAGTTGAATGAAATCAGAGATCATCTGGGGTCACATTTTAAAGCTCTCCGCCAATATCGCACTGACAGGCACATGGACACCTGTTGGCAGTTCTGCAACACCATTTACAGGCAGTCTGGACGGTAACGGAAAAAGTGTCAGCGGATTACTCATCAATGACACAAATCTGGATTATGCAGGTCTTTTTGCATATACGAATGCTGCAAGTATTAAAAACTTATCTCTGACCGGCGTGGCAATTACAGGCAAAAACTATGTGGCTGGTTTTGTAGCAAAGGCAGAGAATAACACGCTGATAGAAGCCTGCCGTATTGATGGTGCTGTCACAGGTAACGCTTATGTAGCCAGCTTTATTGCATACAGTATCAACAGCAAAGTAGAAAACTTTTATTCCACAGCCAATGTAAGCGGAACGATTAATGTGGCTGGTATTGTAGCCGTTAATTCAAAAGAATCGGCTGGCAATATGGTCTTTGTAGAGGGTGGTACTTTTCAGATGGGTTCTACGACAGGCAATAGTAATGAACAGCCTGTCCATTCTGTAACGCTATCATCATTCTATATCGGGAAGTATGAGGTAACTCAGGCGGATTGGCAGACTGTAATGACAGGGAATAACAATAGAATACATACAATATCAGATTTCTTCACTAATAATCCAAATCATCCAATGCAGAGGGTTTCATGGTATGACATTATGGTTTACTGTAACCGTAAGAGTATCCAGGAAGAATTGACTCCCTGCTATGCCAAAGGTGGAGATACGAATCCGGATAACTGGGAAATTGTACCAACCAGTTCGAATGCAAGCTGGGATGCTATTACCTGCAACTGGTCAGCCAACGGCTACCGTCTCCCTACAGAAGCAGAATGGGAATATGCAGCCAGAGGTGGGAATCAATCGCAAGGCTATACCTATTCAGGTTCCAATACGATAGGTGATGTGGCATGGCTTAATTTTAACTCAGGTAATACTACTCATTCTGTTGGTACCAAAGCGCCTAATGAACTGGGCATCTATGATATGAGTTGTAATGTCTGGGAATGGTGTTGGGACTGGTATGGTTTGTACACTTCATCGGCTCAGACAAATCCAACAGGCCCAACAAGTGGCTTGGTTCGTTTACTCCGTAGTGGTGGGTTCTATTATGATGCTGGCTTTTGTCGAGTTTCTTATCGACACGATTTTAATGTTCCATATAACGGTTACGAAGACTTAGGCTTCCGAATTTCGAGAACAATCCCGTAACCTTATGACATTCTTATTTTTTTCATGCGTTTCCGAGTCTGTGTAAAAACCATAAATCCGGAGGAGTGACATATAGTTAACACGGTGCGTAAAAGTCTGTGCAAAAATGAAAGTTCCGTAGGAACGAAACATAGATAACCATGTGCGTAAGCGCTTGGATCACAAGGATCTACAAAATCAAGCACCGTAGGTGCGGCACAGATAAACCTGTCTTTTTGCACAGGCTATTTAGCCCTGTGGTCTTCGTAGCAATCAGATGAAAAGCACGAAAAGGGACGTAGTCCTGACATCTGCGTAGATCACAGGACGCTGCCCCTGAATTTTGTAGGGATGTCGTTGCTACGAAGATGTCAGGGCTACGCTCCTGCGAAGATGTCATTTCAGGATTGGAAATTTAAGCGTTTTTATTTACAAAAATACAAGAACCTCCGGTAAACTTACCAGCACCAATGATCTGTCATTGTATGTTTTATGCCTTGAGAGTATGTGCAATAATGTTGAATTTACTGTGCCGCCCTACGGCTCTAAACAGTGTATCTCATTGCTATCACGGCGCTTATGCACCGTGTTAATTAGATATCATTCCTACGGAATTGTCTTTTTTGCACAGGCTCTTGAGTGATTAACCAGAAAAATTTCGGGTGTTCGTTATTTCGAGAATTTATATTCTTTTTGGCAAGCAGGGGATGCTTACTTTACACTCTTTCGTTCCTCCGTAACACTTTTCCGTGGCTTTCCGTATTTCCGTGGTTGAATATATCTTTTGTGGTAAATCATTTCGGATGAGCGGCACTTCGTTTCGCGCTTCCCTACAAACCTGACATTATTTTTCTCTTTGCCTTAACTCTGCGTTCTCTTTGTCTCTTTGTTTAAATATTAGTAGTTCAGAGAAGTTCGTGAATTTATCGTATCGTCAACGACCTGGAAGGTCGTTCTACAATTTCTCATTTATTCCTGCACACTTTTTAGAAAATAGCTCATTTTTAATACCAATAGAGTCTTTTATCAGAATTTTTAAAATAAATCTGCCGAAAAGACAGATAATCTGATTTTTGTCCGGGTAATATATAGAGGGTGTTAGTTTAAGGTTTTGGCAAGCAGAGTTGCTTACCCTACATTCTTTCGTTCCTCCGTAACACTTTTCCGTGGTTTTCCTTTTTCAGTGGTTAAATATATCTTATGTGGTAAATCATTTCAGATGAGCGGCACTTCGTTTCGCGTATCCCTATAAACCTATCTTTATATATCACTTTGAAATCATCTATCCCTTATACCTAAACAGAAAATAATCATTTTCCTGCTCGAAACTATAAAAGCTTAATTCTTTCAGTAATGTCTGATAAGGAAAAGTTTCCGGAATGGTACAATCAATTTCTTTGTATTCTTTCGCTTTACATATACCAAAGAAGGCATTTAATTGCTTTTCCAGTTCGTTTGGATCATTACTATCCATCAGGCATATATGCCCAACTCTCTGTAAATCATCCATTTCAAACAAGATCAGACTTTTGTCTTTTTTGTACAGATAGTTGCTGCTGCTGATAAAATGCGAATGAATAACTTCCTCAATTATCGGATAAGCTTCCCATCCGGAACAGATTCTTTCAGCCTGAAGGAAAGTGCTGATTCTGAGGATAGTCATTAAGTCATTAATATCAAGTTCATCTGTTTCATAATCAGCTTTAGTCATTTCATCATCAAGATCTCTGACTTTATAAGACCAGATAGCCATTTTCTTAAAACCGTTTTTCTCAGCTGCGTGAATTGAAGCATAATTAGCAAAATAAGTATTAAACTCTATCGCTTTGATATCAGGATACTGATTAATTCGACTTATCATATAACGGTTAAAGGCTGTAGCAATGCCTCTGACTTTTGCATTCGGATTTGCGCGAAGACCTTCCAGCCAGGCATATCCATCTGCATAAAAGGATAGTTTTGCCAGACCTACCAGTTCATTCTCCAGAAAAGCACCGGTAAACTCACCCTTAGGGTCATCCACCCATTTATCAAAGATGTATGGCATATAATCATCACCATCCCAGATATTCTTAACCAATTCCAAAACAGATCCCTTATCTTCGTGTCTTAAAGGTCTGAAAGTAAAATGGCTTTCAAAGACTTTATAATGATAATTTCCAACTGTTTCCACATGATCAATCAGATCCTTTTCAAGTGCTTTAAACTCATTGAGGACATTCTCTCTAGATACTTCAAAGAGTTGAAGTAAGTTACTGATGTTTTTCGCTTTCAGCTGAGCCAGGCATTCCTGACTAATCAGGACTTGAAGTCTGTCACTATCCGGTACTAACCAAAATGGATACAGATTACAATAATGGGGTCTGATTTCTCTATCCAAAGTACAGCCTTCACTACCTAAAAATACACAATTCCCCTGGTTGGTTTTTAACTTGAATCGATAGTTTCCGTGAAATATCTGTTTAAAAACAGGATGGATATTCTCAGACAGTGAATCAACTATCTTTTCATCAATCTGATCTCTTTCGATAAAATCCTGATAAGACAGCTTAGTTCCTTTCATAATCCGGTAAATTTCAGGGAAAGTGATACCTATTTGAATACTATCGGATTGTGGAAGAAACCGGCAACAGCCTGTTTTGTTTTCATGACATTCTTTGCAGATATATGACATAATAACTCCTTCTGTAGAACGGGCATCCTGCCCGTTGACGTACGTTACAAGCTGGTTGTATGGCAAGCAACCTGCTTGTCATTAAAGATTTTTTATTCGCAAGCTGGTAGCTTGCGCTACGATAACCGTGCCACCCCTCCATAGAAGGGGAATCAGCTTAAGGTATAGTACGAGAAAAAAGGGATACCCGAAGGCATCCCTTACAACTTATTATTTAATTACAATCACCTTTTTGGTAATACTGTAATCTTTGGTTGACATTTTGATAAAATAGATACCTGATTTTAACTGAGATTTCATCTGATTATTGATATCCAGCTGAACATTACGGGTATCATTTTTACGGTTAAACTGATTAAATTCATATACCTTCTGACCTTTGATATTGAAGAATTCAAATTTAACCTGTTTTGCATCACTGGTTGAATATTTTAAATTAATCTTGGATTGGTTAAAGTTAATTGGGTTAGGATAAACAGAGATAAACTGATCCTGATTATTAACAGAAACGATATCTTCATTTGCCACACCTAATTGACACATAATCCAGGTACTATCAGCAGGGAAAATGCTTACATTCTGAGGATTAGCATTGTCTTTAGCAAGAATTCGATAGTACAATTCAGTAGAAGTACCAAAATGGCTCATTTCTATCTGACAATTCCAGATATTTTCTTCTGCCTCAGCCATTGTGAGTGTGCTAACCTGTTCAGGATTACCGGTATGGTATTGGAAGGTGACTTCAGATACTGCAACATTATCAGTTACGTTAGCTGATATCGTGTAAGGAAACTCAAAAGCATGTATAATAGGTACTGGAGTATGGCTAATCACCGGAGCTTGAATATCATCCTCATTACTAATTATAAAATAATGAGGTTCATAAGCACCCATTATTGGATGATTATTTTTTTTATTATTAGAATCAACGCCATGAATATAGTAATAAACAGTATCTCCTGGTGCTGGGCAAGGAATATTAGCACGATATAGATTATTTTCAATAAAATTCAAACTGGTACTTGTATAATTACCTTGATTGACTTTAAAATAAACTTTAGTTGAATCAGCGATAAGCGTTCCATTACTATGAGAAGTAATATTCACATTGATTGGATAGCTTTCCTGTAAATCTTGGTCATAACTTAATGGTGTATGACTGATATAAAGCATTCTACGATCAGGGATTTCATGAGTACGGCAATGTAAAGCATCTGTTGATTCCCATGGAGTAGAGCTGCTATTTAAAACCCCAATAATGGTATAACCAGGCATTGCATCACGATAAGTTTGCAAGGCAGCGGCATCATTACTGTTATTCATAATGGGCACAAAAACGCGATTGTTTAAAATCACAGAATTGGTATAAGGTTGATTGTTAGGTGTATAGACTCTGTAAACCCTGAAAGGTCTGTTATAAGAGCTCATCTGATTTGACCAGTACTGAGCCATTTGTTCTAAAGCATTGTACTGAGCATGGGAAGTCGGTACTGAGCGAATTAATATTTTATCAGGACCTAAGAATTTTCCCCAACAATCGATATGGTCGATATAAGTATTATTTGGATCTTGTAAGACATGATAATCTTCAACACCTAAGTACTGAAGCATCTGATTGTCAACATTTGTCTGATTATTACCATTTTCGGTATAGGCAATGTGAGAAGAAGCTGCTTTGCTGATACCATCTGTCATGTAATTACCACCGGTCTGTGAGATAGACATCGTGTAACAACTTAAGGTATCATAAGTCGCATAAATCGGAATCAAAGCATCATCCAAAGGACGTGGACGGTTGTAGGTAAAATCAATGACTGATAACTGGTTATTACCATCAAATGCAAACCAAGGACCGTAATCTCTTGTCCAGTAAGAGTTGGTAGCACCAATCATGAATTTACAGTTAGCCATATTCACCTGAGCAGCATTGTATGCACTAATTGCCTGATTTTTCACTGATTCACTACCGACAATAGTGACTACGGTAATTTCTTCTGCAAATTGTTTAATCAAATTTACCGGAAATCCTAATGGATAGCGTACTAATACAGATGTAAGCGGTTCAAATTCTGCAACAGGTCTGACTGGTCCAAGCGGTGGAGTACTTCTTTCTCTGCCAGCAGTCCACAAGGGCATAAGTGCCTGTTCTTCTTCACTTAAATGATGAGTCAGCGGTAAAACACTAATAGCATTCACCGGTTGAGCATAAAGACTCATGATGCCGATCAACTGTAGCATCAATGAAATTAACACGATTGATTTTTTATTTATGATCATTCGTCCTCCTTAATATGGTTAATTTTTATGTTAAGGCATGAAAGTCAACTAATTTTTAAAAAAATCATTCTCATACTTGAAATCAAATCTATTTTAACTTGTTAATCAAAAAAAAGATGTGATTATAGAACAAATCACTTATCATATATTCTATGGAGGTTTCTATGTATTACTTTATTAAAGTGATTGTATCAGCCATTTTAATCACTCTTATTTCTGAAATCAGTAAAAGAAGCAGTATAGCAGGGAGTATTCTGGCATCTGTTCCCTTACTGTCTGTTTTGAGCATTATCTGGTTGTACCTGGACACGAAAGATATTAAGTTGATCAGCCGTTTATCAATCGACATATTCTATTTAGTGATTCCGTCACTATCCTTCTTTATCTGCCTTCCGCTTCTGCTGAAAAAAGGATTTGGATTTTATATATCACTAATTTTGAGTCTTGTCATTATGATTGTCTTTTACTTTATCATGATGTTTTTTCTGCAAAATCTTCATATCATTCCATTTCAATCTAAAGAGTAAGCTCTTCTTGTTTTTGATTTATTGAATTAGTGCTTTACAGATTTTCTATTTAAAAATAATCTGACTTCAAAAAGATAAGTATAATAAGGAGCATTATGGAACAGTTAGTTGAAGGTATCGTTAATATCACGCTTGGTCAAATAACGATGCTGGTAATTGCCGGTATTCTAATCTACTTAGCAATAAAAAAAGATTATGAACCAGCATTACT
Source organism: Candidatus Cloacimonadota bacterium (assembly GCA_029564175.1). Lineage (GTDB taxonomy): Bacteria > Cloacimonadota > Cloacimonadia > Cloacimonadales > WRIO01 > JAGOCT01. The sequence continues at coordinate 12,398 of JAKQQL010000365.1, read as the reverse complement.
GCTGCCTATCGGATTTGGCACAATTTTAGCCAATATCCCCTTTTCAGCAGCTATAGGTGAGCATGGAGTCTTAACCTTTTTATTCAAAGCCGGTATTGCCAATGAGTTATTTCCATTACTCATATTCATCGCCATCGGCGCAATGATTGATTTTTCTGTTTTATTAAAAAATCCCTTTATGTTATTGTTTGGTGCAGCAGCTCAGTTTGGTATCTTCTTTACCATGACTTCTGCAACTCTCTTTGGTTTTAGCCTGAAACAGGCTGCATCCATTGGTATTATTGGTGCCGCAGACGGTCCAACATCAATATATGTTGCTTCCCGCTTTGCACCGGATTTGTTAGGGCCTATATCTGTTGCCGCATATTCTTACATGGCGCTTGTACCAATTATTCAGCCACCTGTTATAAAGCTTTTAACCACTAAAGAAGAACGTAAAATCAGAATGAGATCAAATAGCAACGAAGTCTCACAAACCGTTAAAATCCTCTTCCCTATCCTGATTACCATTATCGCTGGTTTGGTAGCACCATCATCAGTAGCATTAGTTGGATTTTTAATGTTTGGAAATCTGCTCAGAGAATGTGGTGTTTTGGAAAGACTTTCCAGATCAGCTCAAAACGAACTGGCAAATCTTGTAACAATTCTGCTTGGTTTAACAATTGCATCTACCATGACTGCAGATAAATTCTTACAGGTTGAAACAATGGTTATTCTGGGTCTTGGCTTAATCGCCTTTGTATTCGATACAGCAGGTGGTGTCATGTTTGCCAAATTACTCAATCTCTTTTTAAAACACAAAGTAAATCCAATGGTGGGAGCTGCTGGTATTTCAGCCTTCCCAATGTCTGCCAGAGTGATTCAGAAAATGGGACAAAAAGAAGATCCGCATAATTTCCTTTTAATGGCAGCCACAAGTGCCAATGTAGCCGGTCAGATTGGTTCTGTGATCGCTGGTGGTTTGATCTTAGCTTTAATTCGATAGGAGAAAAAAATGAATACTGCCAATACTCCCTTCTCACCCGAATCTGTTGATGTCATGTTTCAGGCACTTAGTGTCATGGGAAAAGGCATGCTGGGGATATTTATCTTCATGTTGGTTTTCTATTTATTGATACTCAGTCTTGAGAAAATATACAAGAAAAAACCGGAATAACTCAGAAAACAAGTAATCTATAGAATTCCGTAAATCTGAAAAAGTTTAAATTACAACTTCATACAGATTTACGGTTTTTCTTTTAAACTATAACACTCTTTTCAAAACAGCCAATGCATTTTCAAAGAATATTTTCTTTATCAAAGTCTCTTCACATCCAATTTTTCTTAAAAAGCTTTCCAGTATAGGAAATCCACTTGGATTTTCCAGCCCTGGGCTATACTGCTCAATTCCATCAAAATCTGCACCAAAACAAACACAATCGAGTGCATTCTTTTTATCAAGATATTCCAGTATATTCAAAATCCATAAGAAACTGACCGGATAAGTATCTGTAAAATCAGAGGCCTGATAATCTTTATCGTATAATACCTGATCTGTAAAAGACAAATCTGAGTATCTTTTTTTAAAATGACTGATTTCCGATTGTAAGAAAACAGGATAAAAATTAATTCCAATTAAACCTTGTCTTTCTCTGATTATTTCTATGAGATCATCTGACAGATTTCTTTTTTCAGGAGTAAGATTTCTAATATTGGAATGAGAAGCAATAATCGTGCCCTGATAAACTTTCTCAAGGTCAAAAACAGACTGATCAGATAAATGAGAAATATCCAGTAATACATTCATCTGGTTAAGCTGTTTGACTAAATCCATCCCTCTGGATAACATCCCTGAATTTTCAGTAACCGGTGATAACCAGGGAGTCAGTCGATTCCAGTTTGGAGCAATCATCCGCACGCCCAGCTCATAAAATACATCCATCAGATCGAGATTTTCTTCAATCACTTCCAGCCCTTCTATGGATAATAAGATGCCCATTTTCTCATCCCAGTTTTTTTGATCAAATGACTTCACCAGGTAAAATTCTGGGTTTTCTTTGATGAACTGTTGAACTAAAGCAATGATCTTCAGTGCGTGTTTCAATGGTTTATCCATAAATGCCTGATGCATATAGAGTGACTGGGTCTGGATTCTGAGATTTGCCTGCTTGCATCTTTCCGGAGTAATCTCCAAAAACTGCTGACAATCAGGGTTTCTCATTTTTAACAAAGATAAGTAGGCAGGATTTTTTTGAAAAAGAAGCTGTTTGGAAAATGTGTCTGCATGGCAGTCAATAACGGGGTATGGCATATAGTCTAACCTTTCTTTAAATAATAATCCGGATTATTGATCCAGGGCAAATTCTCCATCTTGGAAATAATCTGGTATTTATCACACATCTCATAAAAAAAGTCATATAAAGCAGAGGCATTTGGAGAATCACAATGATAGTTATTTTTATATCGCATCTGATACTGTCGTTTTAAACCCGGATAGAGTTCATCCAGCTTCTGATAAAAGTATTCTCTCTGTCTGTCACGCAAGGTAACCGAAAACCATGGAAATATGTAAGAAGCCCCTGCATCCTTCGCTTTTTGAATAATACTAAGCACATTCTTTTTATTATCTGAAATAAAGGGTAACATCGGCATCATCAATATTCCGGTAAAAATTCCTGCCTGACTCAGCGTTTCAATCGTTTTAAATCTTCTGGATGATAAAGGGGCATAAGGTTCAATCTTCTCAGATACCGCATCAAAAGCACTGGTAATAGTGATCGCTACGGAAAGATGAGTATCAGTAAATTCCTGAAACAAAGGTAAATCTCTTTCAATCAAACTGCTTTTAGTGACGATATGAAGCCCGAACTTGTGTTTAATCACCTGTTCAATACACTTCTGAGTTAAACATCTTTCCTTTTCCAAAGGTAAGTATGGATCACTCATGGAACCTGTGCCTAAAACACATTTCTTTCGTTTCCCGGCGAGCGTTTTATCCAGCAATTCAGGTGCATTGATTTTAGCTTCTATATCATTAAAGTCCGTTATCTGATAACATTCACTTCTGGAATCACAGTAAATACAACCATGTGGGCAAGCCCGATATACATTAAAATTATATTTGATCCCAAACCAGCTGGAAGGCCCTTTGTTTGGTACGAGAATACACTTTGCTTCTATCTCTTTCATGACACCTCATGACCAGCTTTTATCAGGCTGGTCATAAATGTCAACTGAAAAATCAGGTTATTTCCAGAATACAAACTCATCTGTACTTCTTCTGGTAGGGATTTCAGGGAATTCCTTAGGATAACCGATAGGCGTTACACAGGCAATATAGTCATCCTGAGGGATATCCAACATTGATTTTATCTCATCACGATTCATGTCAGTAATCCAACAAGTTCCTAATCCATATAAATGAGCAGATAAGAGTAAGTAAGAAGCTGCAATGCAGGCATCTTGTTCCAGCCTTTTAGTTTTCTTGCTGTCAGCAACCACCGCTACGGCTAAAGGTGCTTTTGCGATGGGTGCACTAGCTCCCTCTCTGATTCTGGCTATCTCATCTCGCTGTTCAGGATTGCTGATAACAACAAAGTAAAAGCTCTGAGAATTTCTGGATGTAGGGGCATATTTACACAGATTAAACACTTTTTCCAGCAGCTCTTTTTCTACCGGTTCACTGGTAAACTGTCTGATTGAACGTCTTTTTCGAAGTAGACATTTACCACTCAGCCAGGGTCTCAGATGATGGATAAAACATTGAAATTCTATTTTTCGCCCTTCCGGATCTTTTGCATAAAAATGATATATTTGATATTTATCATTCATCAGTGGTGCATTTACTGAGATATGCTTTAGCTTTTCATAGTAGTAATCGACTTCTTCTTTAGTCTTAAAAAAGAATGTGATGATTCCCTCTGTTTCTGCCTGCTCAGCTTCCAGAAAGCCAATAAGTAACTGGTCAGACTGTAATATGTTGCAGTTGACCTGTTTCAGCCATAAACGCATATCCAATTGATGAATGTAGAAATCGCTAACCTTCTCTAATGATTTTGTCTTAAAAAAAATGATACCTGACATTATTAACTCCTTTTGATAGTCAATCGTCTGAAATTCTTATTTATTCTATTCACAAGCTGGTAGCTTGAGTTACAATATATTAACAAATCCATAACATCCACCTTACACTATTTTAACTCAAAAGTCAAAAAAAAGTTTACAAATTTTTTAATATGATAAAATCGCCCTGATTAAATGAACGAGGTGATTATGTCAGTTATATTAAGAACAATCGGTTTACTTATTCTCTCTAATGTATTTATGCTCTTCGCATGGTATGGGCATCTGAAAAATCTTCAACACAAAGCCTGGTATATTGCTGCTTTGATCAGTTGGGCAATTGCCTTGTTTGAGTATCTGATTCAGGTGCCAGCCAATCGCTTAGGCTATCAGGCTTTAAGCCTGGCTCAGCTCAAGATACTTCAGGAAGTGATTACGCTGACTGTTTTTATCCCATTTTCAATTTTCTATATGCATAAACCGCTCAACTGGAATTATCTGTGGGCAGGCTTTTGCATATTGGGAGCGGTCTATTTTGTGTTTAAATAGATAAAACCCTTATATTTTTTCAATAAAAAAAGCCTGCAGGAAAGTTTCTTACAACAGATAGTCTTCCCTACAGGCAGTATTTTTATTTTGTTTTTAAATAAAGCTCATTGATTTTAGTTTTTCTGAAATCACCTGAGTATTGAGGCTTATTACTCAAAGCAACTTTTCCCAGAAAAGCTTTTAACCATTCTGCATCGTATGAGTTAATTTCACGTTTACTCATCAATTCTTCTGCTTTATTGTTCCACAGACTTGGCTCTGCATGAGTTGGCGGAATAATGCCTGTTTCGTACAATACATTCAGAAGCGTATAGAAAAGATTGGATTTTAACGGGTTGTTAAACAAAGTTAAATGGCCGTCATCGGCAAACGCATAAGCATCCATCTCAAGGTAAGAAGGCGCAGGAATAAACAGATCATAATGATTGTTAAAATCAAAATATGATGAGATGCAGACATTATAGCTTTCTTTCAGCAGTTGGCAACAATGATTGCTGTGATACTCAGGGATGTCTGTATTCCAGTAAAAATGCAGACCCTCTTCATTCTTGCAGGACTGATGAAAATCAAAGAGCGCAAGTCCGTGCTGATTTGCCCAAACGGAACTGACAATCACACCTGAAGCACCTTCAAAGTCACAGATTTCAGAAGCTTTTGACCATACAGTAAGCGCCTGATCTTCATTGAGATGATTACGGTTGTAAATAAAGATAGTCTTGGCATCCAATTCCATCTGAACTGATTCAAGTGTTGGGCTGATCTCATCTGCAAACTGGTTGAATCTGGATTCTTCCGGATTAACTAATATCAATTTTGCACCTTTTCGTTGAGCAGAACGACATAAGGTTCTCAGGGTGTGAGAAATCTCCCCCACAATCACAATATAATGAGCCTGTTTTAATTGGCTGACTCTCAGATTTCTAAAATTAGTGTTAATCAGTTGGTCTGTAAAATCCCTGTAATGATGAAGCGTACTGACACTGGCTTTTTGTTCAGTCTGAATGCTATGAGCAATCAACAGTTCTTCCAGAGACATTTGAGGACTGATATAAAAATGACGATCTTTATGAGTCAGGAGTTGTTGCATCAGAATGTTTTTAACTTCTTTATAATCAATAACCTGCCATTTACCATCTGTTTTTAGCATCGGTTCAGTCATTCTTTCTTTCTGAGCAAAAACCTGCCAGCCGAAGCGACCATCAAAGCAAAGATTTCTGCCATTGAAATCAGCTTCTTTTTCATCCGGATGTGAAATCATACGAATCTTTTGATTCGAAACATCCACTTTTATCTTACAGCCAAGACCACAATTTGCACAATTCTGATATGTGGTATCACCGGATAAATGACTGATCTTCATTTCTGTATGTTTTTCTGTCAGTGCACCTACCGGGCAAACTGCAATACATTTACCGCAAGATTCGCAGGTAGTTGTGGTGAGTGATTCACCAAATTCAGGGGCAACCAATGTCGTAAAACCACGATAGATATACCCTAATACACCTGCACCTTGTACTTCAGAGCAGATTCTGATACAACGACCGCACTTGATACATTTGTTGGCATCTCTTCTGATAAACGGATGACTGTCATCAATCGGATGACGGTTTTTATCGCCTAAGAGTGTCATATCTTCTATCATATAATCACTGGCATATTTTCTGAGCGCACAGGTCTCATTCACCTGACAGCCACATTCCAGACAGCGCTTCGCTTCTTCCATTGCCTGTTCCTGTGAGAAACCAAGCTCTACTTCACTGAAGTTAGTGACTCTCTCTTCTGCATGCATTTCTGGCATCTTAACCCGTTCAATAACAGGATATTGTTCATATTCTTTCTTATTGACTTCTTTGAGTTTTTTCTCTTTTTTAGAATCAAAGCGGAAAGGTTCAGCTTTGAATTGCCCTTTTTCAAGCCACTGATGAATATTTTCAGCTGCTAATCTGCCATCTGCAATCGCTTCAATAGCAGTCGCTGGTCCTCTTCGGAAATCACCACCGCCAAAGATATTGCCAATGCCGGTGTACATGGTATTTTCATCGGCTTCAATTGTTGACCATTTAGATAGAGGCAAAATGGTCTGATCGATCTGATTGATTTCTTCAGCCAGGAATCGAACTTCCGGAATCTGTGATATGGCTGCAATCACTGAATCAAATTGTTCTGTAATATACTCACCCGTTGCTTTAGGGCTTCTTCTGCCACTTTTATCCGGTTCGCCCAGTACCATTTTTTCAATGCGAATGTGCGTGAGTTTTTCTTGTGACAAGCTGGTAGCTTGTCCTACACTTTCTTTTAACAAGCTGGTAGCTTGTCCTACATATTCTACAGGATTCATCAGCAGATAGAAATTAATCCCTTCTTCATAAGCGGCATCTATTTCAAAGGCATCTGCAGGCATTTCCTGTCTGGTTCTTCTGTATATAACCGTAACGTCTGCACCAAATCGCTTAGCAGTTCTGGCACAGTCAATGGCTGTATTGCCACCGCCAACAATTGCCACGCGTTTACCGATTTCAGGTGCATTGCCTAAAGCCACTGCTTTCAGATAATCAACTCCCAGATAGCAACCTTTTAAATGACTGCCTTTAACCGGCATATCAACGGCTTTTTGGGCGCCAATTGCCATATAAACGGCATCGTAATCTTTACTTAATTGAGCAAGACCGAATGTTTTGTTCGCAAGCAGGTTGCTTGCGCTACTGTTTTCTTTCACAAGCAGGTAGCTTGCGTTACTGTCTGCCTTACCGATTTCGACATTACAGTGAATTTTCATCCCATGGGTACACATCAAATCTATTTCTTTATCCAAAATTGCTTTTGGCAGACGATACTCAGGGATTCCATATCTTAACCAGCCACCTGGTTGTGGGGCAGATTCAAAAACATCTACCTCATAGCCCATATTGGAGAGGTAATAGCCACAGGTTAATCCGGAAGGTCCGGCACCCACTACAGCAATTTTCTTGCCTTTAAGTGCGTCCTTTTCAGGTATCCATGACCAGACATCATTCAAATCCAAATCAGCCGCATAGCGTTTCAACTGACGAATAGCAACAGGTCCTTCAACAATAGTCCTGCGGCATTCTTTTTCACAAAAAGCAGGGCAAACACGACCAATCGATAATGGCATGGGCAAAGTCTGTTTAATAATCTTTACTGCCTGATGATAATCATTATTGGCAATTGCAGCCACATAAGCCTGAACATCCACATGGTCCGGGCAGGCGATCTTGCAAGGTGCTTCGCAATCCGCATAGTGATCTGATAATAAGAGTTCCAAAGCCATCTGACGGGCTTTGATCACTTCGTCTGAATCTGTTACAATTTCCATTTTATCATAGACCTGCGTTCCACAAGCAGTTACAAAACCTTTTTTACCTTCCACTTTGACAGCACATACCCAGCATGAGCCAAAGGGATTGAGCTCCGGATCATGGCACAGGGTTGGAATTTCAATATTATTTTCTCTGGCAACATCTAAAATAGTCTGACCTGCATTTGCCTGAAGCATTTTTCCATCTATTTTAATTTGAATCATTGATCACTCCTATTCTTTCACAATCGCCTGGAATTTACAGGTATTGTAGCACGCCCCACATTTAATACACTGATCCTGATGTATGAAATAGGGTTTCTTAATCTCACCTGTGATACATTTAACAGGGCATACTCTGGCACACGCAGAACAACCCACACATTTATCTTCTTTTATGGTATATTTTATTAAAGCAGTACAAACACCGGCACGACACTTTTTATCCAAAATATGTTCTTCATATTCTTTTCTGAAATACTTTAAAGTTGTCAAAACCGGATTGGGAGCAGTCTGACCTAATCCGCAGAGTGATGACTTCGTGATATTTTCAGCCAGATCCTCAAGGGTCTGAATATCTTCCATCTTACCCTTACTTTCGGTAATTCTGGTCAGTATTTCCAGCATTCGGCGGGTACCCACACGACAGAAAGTACATTTACCACAGGATTCTTTTTGGGTAAAACTCAAAAAGAACTTTGCCACATCCACAATACAGGTCTCTTCATCCATAACCACCATACCGCCTGAACCCATGATTGCACCTGTCTGATTGATGGAATCGTAATCGACAAGCGTATCCAGCAATTCAGCAGGTACACAGCCACCGGATGGACCACCCAGCTGAACAGCTTTAAAGGGGCTGTTGGTTTTCATGCCACCACCCACACCATAAATCACATCTTTGAGTGGTATCCCCATTGGTACTTCGATCAGACCGGATTTTTTAATCTTTCCGGCAAGGGCAAATACTTTAGTGCCTTTTGATTTATCTGTACCCATTCTTGCAAATGCCTCTGCACCATTCAATATAATCCAGGCGACATTGGCAAAGGTTTCCACATTGTTGATATTGGTTGGCTGACCAAAGAGACCGGATTCAGCCGGATAAGGCGGACGAATATTCGGCATACCGCGTTTTCCTTCAATGGAAGCCAAAAGCGCAGTCTCTTCTCCGCAAACAAAAGCTCCAGCACCTTCTTTGATATGCAGGTCAAATGAGAATGAGGTTCCTAATATATTTTTACCCAGCAGATTTCTTTGATAGGCTGATTCGATCGCTACATTCAAATGTTTGATCGCCAGTGGATATTCAGCTCTTACATAAACATAGCCTTCATCTGCACCAATGGCGTAAGCGCCGATCAGCATCCCTTCAATAATTGAGTGTGGATCACCTTCCAGTACACTTCTGTCCATAAAAGCGCCCGGATCTCCCTCATCGGCATTACAGACGATATATTTCTTCTCACCTTTACGTGAATTCATCGCCAGTTTCCATTTTAACCCGGTAGGAAATCCGGCACCGCCACGACCTCTTAAACCGGATTGTAGCATTTCTTCGACAATCTGTTCAGGCGTCATTTCCTTTAAAGCCTTCTCAAGTGCCTGATAGCCTTGTCTGCTGATATAGTCATCCAGAGACTCAGGGTCAATAATACCGCAATTTCGTAAAACGATACGGGTTTGTTTTTCCAAACTTTCATTTTCTTCTGCATGGATGCCTAACTCATTTTCTACAAGCAGGATGCTTGTAGTACGATTATTTAGATCCTCAGAACTCACTTTACTTAACACAATATTCTCTTTTACTAATTTCTTAGTCAGATATCCATTGATAATACCAGCCACATCTTCGGCATTGATCCTGCCGTAGGTAATTGCCGGCATATCCGGCATAATGAGTTCCATCAGGGGTTCATCGTAACACATCCCGATACAGGCGGTTTTGACTAAACGACAGTTTAACTGATTATTTTGGATATATTCTTCTGCACGCTTATATATTTCTTCAGCTCCGGCGGCACGACCACAACTGGCCATTCCAACCTTTATGATACATTCTTGCATAGCTTCTCCTTATTACAAATGCAATTCCTCTACTCTGGAGAGGTAATACATGAAGATTGACTCAATGTGAGCAACTTCACCAAGTGATCTGCATAAATATCTGACAATGAATCAGGGTCATTTTATAGCGGATTTACGGCTAACACCACCCCGGCACTCCGTGCCACCCCTCCGGAAGAGGGGAATGCTCCGCTTCATTTCGCAAATCACTACAACAGACGTATGCTTGTTTACTCACGACTATTTAAAATTCTTTAATATTCCTGGTATCTTTTCGCTGGTTAATTTACCAAATGTTTTGTCATCAATCATTATGACTGGCGCTAAACTACAACAACCCAGACAAGCCACTTCCATAAAGGTAAACAATCCATCAGCAGTTTGATCTTCATCCCCTTCAAGGTTCAGGGCAGTACGAACTGCAGCTGAGATATTATTGGCACCAGAGACATGGCAGGCAGTTCCTTTACACACTCTGATAATGTGTTTACCCTGTGGTTTAAGCCGAAACATACTGTAGAATGTAGCAACTCCGTAAATATCAGCTACTCTGAGTTTCATCTGATTTGCGACATACTTCATGCTTTCTCTGGAGAGATAACCTTCCAGATTTTGCAGCTCCTGAAGCAGGGGTATCAATGCCCCTTTTTTATGCTGATACTTTGCTATCAGCTGATCAATATTACTATGCATTTCAGTCATCAAGACCTCCGGTTTTGTATCACATACATTTTTATGAATCATTATTTGCAGTATTTTGAAATATATGATTTCAATATTTATCAAAGATCAATTCATGAGGATAAATATATGAAATATGGTTTTTTTGGCAAGTAAAAATTAGAATTTAAAAAAGAACTGATTCTTACGAATGAACTTATCGTAAAAATCAGTCCTCTATTTCAACCAATCAGATGAAATTGATTTAAAACGAATATCTTGCAGATACCATATACTCTGAAACATCCAATGATTTTTTAAGAATATAGTATCCATCATAACCCTGAAGACTTGAATTATAACGTGCTCTTCTCTCATCGTAATCAACACTACTGAAATCAGCTGATAAATCAAATATTACTTTATGATAATTAAATCCTAACCCATATGTAAACCCGGTTTTTCTTAAAGGAGTTTCTTTCCTTTTAACTAAATCAGAGCTAATATACTGATGTTCGAATACAGGCACAGAAGCTGAATAGAATCCTATTCTAAGCGGCACTTTTGTTTGCAGTTCCAGACCAAGATTAATCTCATTACCATTTTTAGGATCTGTCATTACAATTTGATCCTCTTCTTCAAAAAGATAACAATATAAGTTATTTCCATTGTCAATGGTTACTTCACTGAGGGCTTTGTTTTTATATTCAGCTGTCAGCCATAATTTTTGATAGAGTTTCGACTTTATTGCCATTTCAAATTGTAGGGGAATATTCACTTCAAATTCATGTTTACTGACAAGATCATAATATCCATACTGTTTCTGAATGAAGTCATTCTTATATTTTATCCGGTGATTCGGTGTTATGCTTACAGCGAATTGCTGATTCTCTAATTGATAGGTACTACTGAGCATATAGAAGAAAATATCGGCTTTGGATTTATAGTTTGTACTCCCACCCAGTCCATCATAATAATCAAGATGATATTTCTGCTTGGTATTTTTCCCATAATTTAGATTTAAACCAACTGACAAATGATCCATCACCTTACATCCTAATCCGCCTGTAAACACTGATATGCCACCAGAAAAGTACTGATTTATCATATATTGATTATATTTTTCCTTTAAATTTAAATCATAATCGTACAGTTGTCTTTGCCCAATGCCCCAACCCATTTGATAATCTTTCATCTTAAAAGGCATCGTAAAAGCAATCGGAGTAAAACAAAATCCATTTCTTAACTCATTTTTTGATTTATAATCTGCAGGAATATTATAATTTGATTTACTAACAATAGTATAAACAGCATGTTTGGTACTGACACCTATTTCTTTTTTTTTCATCTCTGGTAATAAAGAAGGATTATTAAAAAGATTAAATGCACCAACTGAATTGGATAATCTTGTATGGCCTAAAGCGGTACTTTTTGCATCAGTATTTGCCTGACTGTAATCATCAAACAAATTGAAATTATATAAAATTATCCCTAAATCTGTTGCTGTTAGCAAAGATATAGACAACACCAGGAAAATAGATAATAAACAAACTCTTGTTTTCATACAATACTCCTTTATCATTAGATAAAGATATAATAAATTTCCGGCATTTCTTGTCAATAGTTTTTTTTTATAAAGCACTTTTGTATTAAAAGACTATTATTTCTAAGTCTTTACAGATTCTCAGTGAAGAATAAGACGTCTTAACTCTATTTCTTTACCTTATCAGGATGAGGATAGGCAATTATATCAGTCAGAGGG
>JAKQQL010000346.1:0-1055 GCA_029564175.1 Candidatus Cloacimonadota bacterium | reverse complement strand
TATTTAATGTAACAACATTACCTTTACCTAGTAATAACCTATGTTTACAAAGTAGTTCATTCGTTCCTGCATGATAGAAAATTAACTGATCATCATATCGTTCAATTCTAATCTTATCCCCTTCATTTACACTCTCACTTGGTAGTTTATAAAGGTTATCTCGATATTCTACTGTATCGTGATATACGGTATGAATGACAATCTCATAGTTTTTCTTTTCCACATACTTTTGTAGTTTTGGATACTCTTTCTTAAATAACTCTCTTGGTGGTTTTTTAGTAATTTCATGAATCATACCATTACCATCTCGATCTAACCATCCAATAAACTCTTGAGTAAGCCTATCAATCCCATAGTAGATTCTGCCATCTAAGAATTGGTGTTTGATGTAATCTACAGTTTTTTCAATCTTACCTTTCGTTGATGGATCATAACCTTTACATAAATAAATCGTAAATCCTGTTTCTTTAATGAAATCTTCAAACTCTTTAACAAATATAACTTCACCTAAGTTTTCAGATACGACCATGGTTTTATCTTGGTCATAGACAATCATTTGAGGTCTTCCACCAAAATACTTAAACGCTGCTATATGAGCATCAATCGTTTTCTTGATATCAAATGGATCAACTGAAAAGTAAGCAAACTTCATTCTTGAAAATGATAAAGTCATACAAAAGAAATAGACTCTTACATTTTTCTTATACTCTGTTCTCATGACATACTGACCAAAATCAACTTGAGCTTCATAGCCTGGTTCAGTTACTTCTCTGATTTGAAACTTTCGTTTAGGTTTTAATAAACCTGTTTGTTCTCTGACTTCTTTTACATACTTGAAGAACGATGAACTTTGGACATCAAATTCAGAAAAGTCATCTTTAATCCTTTTATATAAAACGGTATTGTTTATTTGAGGACTGATTTTCAAAATCTCAATGATGTATTGCCTATAGTTATCTAAAACATACTCATGATTCTTTTGAAAGGCATTAAAGAACGCCTGATTTTTGTCCCACCAATTACAAATCGTTTTATACGATAGGTTCAACTTTTCA
>JAKQQL010000338.1:0-8036 GCA_029564175.1 Candidatus Cloacimonadota bacterium | reverse complement strand
AAACATGATGGATTTATTTTCATCCAATGCCACAATACGAATATGCACCAGCCATTCTTCTCCCGGTTCCAGATCAACATCTTTAAATGGGAAATTAACCTGTTCACTTGATCCCTTGGCAGTTTTCCTATGGAGTTCGCTACTGCTGTCTGTTTCTTCGTCTCTCTCCAGAATTACGATAAATTGTGAAACCTTGGGTGTCTTACGTGGATTAGTCTTCCATTTAACTCTCATTTTCGAGTTATTAGTCGTCACCAGATTATCACCATCCAAGAACAAGCCTGTATGCAGAAGTGGCTTGCCATCCTTATCCCGGTATGACTCTAAATAGAGTTCAATATCTTCACCAGCCAGATCTTTGAACTTCCACTTATCAAAACTTATCTTGCTACGCCAGTCTTCATCAATTAAAATGGTCTCTGTCCATTCAGTGACTTTTACCTGATTCCTATTTCTGAAAAATTCAAGGAGATGTGTCTTAATGTTATTGAAGTTGGGATCAAGACCCTTATTTACCATTGAATCGATCGCTATAAAGAGGGTTTTATCAGAGTCAACCAGATTATCAACGCAATCACTGTTTCTTTGAATTCTTTGGTGAACATCATCCTCTTTTAGTTTGAGATCAGGAATAAGATTGAGATAATATAAGTAAGCGCCAGCAGTTTCCCATGTACATCCATCTTTTTTTAAAGCGAGAAGATATTTTAACTGATTTTCAATGCGTTGTTTCTTTATAGGATTTGTATTAAAAACAGATTCTATAATATTCTGTTCATCCACTGTGAATGAAAGTATAATTGATTTTTTATGCTCATTTAATACTCCCGCAAGATCATAAGCTTCAAAAGTATGGATATCATAACTGTCTTCTGCTGCCCCCCTGAATCCCTGAGGAATAAAAATTACTAACACTCCGAAGTTAAATCTGTTGCGCAACTCAATCAGTCTTCCGCTTTCTATTTCATATTTGTTTGATGCAACCGATGATAGTACATAAGCTTCAATTTCTTTGGATTTTAGTTCAGTATCTGAATTTATCTTTTCACATGCAAATCTCATCACCGAAGCCGGGAGGTAATCAACCCGCATACAATGATTCCGCTGCTTCTCCAATAACTTTACTTTTAAATCATTAAAAACTGCCTGTGCAATTTCTTCAAAAAATATTTCCTGGGTAATAGTTATCATGATTCTGTTTCTATTTTCCGGTTAAAGCTTCATTTAATATTTTCTGGGCTTCATCCTCGAGTTGAATGGCTTCTGCCCTATAATCATTAGCCATTCGAACAAGATCTCCAATTTCCCTTTGCAGAATTAAATCAGATAGAGGTATTATTGTTTGGCTTATTTGATCTTCAGTAATTTCATCTATCACAGCTCCATGTTTATAACGTAGGAGCTGATGGTATCCATAATCGGAAGATAGAAATGCATACAAATAACCTCCATCAATTATATTTTCATTTGGCAAGACTCTTATTAAATGTTCAGATGCAGCAAAATCTTCATAATTATTATAAACAAAAACAGTCCTCCCTAATGTTCCTGATCGTGATATTAATATCCAGTTTCTTTTTACAAGCATATCGTTTAGATTACTTGTTTCGGTATTTGAAATATATTTAAAATCAGGACGAATTTGGATTATGTTCTTTCCTGATAAAAATGGAGTTCCATTTTCCTTATCTACATAATTTCTTATTGAACGACCTCCCCTGAAAGAACAATCAGCAATACTATGCATTGGCTGGTTTTGTTTTGCAAACTTCACAATATTATCCACTGCCCTTTTCGCAGTTGGATTGTAAAAATGTGCATCTAGCCTATAATCAGTTGTAAACTCATTAGAGCTTACAAACCTTATCTCAACATTCATATTGGGATCTAGAGTCTCTATCTCAGTTTCATCAAGAGGAGGTAGGTTATTGTATTGGAGAGCAAGGGAACGAGCTTTTCTAATTAAGTCATTAGCCAATTCTCTTTTTCTTTTAATTAATTGAAAATGTTTTAGGAAAAGGTCAATTTTTATATTGTCAAAAACTGGTATTGGTATTCTAAGCAGATCGTCTTCATAAATATGATCTATTACTGCTCCAGATTTTTTTCCTGTAATTAGTCCATTTCCATAATCACTTATAAAATAAAAATACAACAACCCAATTAGGTTTGAATCATAAGGGGAGACTCTTAAGGCATCTTCAGTTATTGCAAGGTTTACTAAATCATCATTAACATAAATCGTATTTCCGATAGTACCTGAACGACTAACCAACAAAGTATTATCAGTTACCCTGTAAATATCGAGATTTTGCGTAAGTTCAGTTGACAAATATTTCTCTGGTATAGGTTCAATAATCATCATGTCAGATGTAGTTAAGAAACCCATACCGTATTTGGTATTATCAACTAAAATACGTTTGAAAATTCCTGGAAATATTACTGATGCAAAATCTGATAGTGGCTTAAACTTTATATCTTCGGAAATAGTAATCTCAAGATTTTCTTGATAATATTCAGCATTTAGTCTGTATTCATCATTCAGTAAATTGGTTGAATTTACCTGAAAAGAAACCAAGGAGAAATATTCGGAGACTGATTTAGCCATATTATTTCTTGGTTTTTAAAAAGCTTTCAGCAACAATTGGTAACTCATCATCCACAATTCTCCCAGTAGTTTCTACAACAGGCAAAAAGTCTAAGACGGTTGAATCAGCAAATGGCTTATATAGAGATCTGTCCACAATTTCTCTGCCTTTTTCATCTTTTTTGTAGACAATGTTTCCTCTACGATCCTTCCCAACCTTTTTAACATTTGCCATGAAAATTTCATAAGGAGCCATCTGTCCGCTCATACTTTCCATCAATTTTTCCTGATCATTCTTTCTTCGTAGAATCAATACGCTTGTCTGGGTCCCAGTGCGTGGGAGGAATGTTTCAACAGGTAAGTCAACACTGGCAAGTATTTGGCAGTTTTGCATGATCCAGTATCGTATAGAAGCATATCCCGGATTACTAAGAATACTGTCCGGAAGTACAATTCCGCATTTACCAGTTCCGGGTTTTAAAAGTCTAATACAACGCTCAACAAATAACACTTCCGGCTCCATTGCATTGCGGAGGTTAGCTTCCATTTGCCAACGGCCATCTTCAGTTTTACTCCAACCATGTGCCAAATCGTATTGTTCAAGAACCTCGCTGCTGTCAATTTTAATCTTTGCCCCAAATGGAGGATTGGCCATCACGAAATCCATTGAACCAAGTTGAATTTTTTCCTGCACTTCTTTGGGCCATTGTGTGGGTTCCTTAAGGGAATTAACAGAGAATATACCTCCTCGTCCATCATTATTCATAATCATATTCATTTGGGCAGCTTTCACCAGATTGCTGTTAAAATCGATACCGAAAATGTTTGTTCCAGCATCATGAATATCATCGAACAGTTTTTTTTCTTCAGTTTCGGTTGGTTTATTGGAGTCTTTCCAATTCTTTTTATGTTTTTGTCTTAATTTTTCACTGATATAATTAAAGGCAATTACTAAAAATCCACCTGTACCGCAAGCAGGGTCGCAAATTCGATCGCCAGGATTGGGGTTAAGCATCTTGACCGTCATTTTAACCACGTTACGAGGGGTAAAAAATTCTCCTTTGGTTCCTTCTAAAGTAGGACCAACAATTGTCTCATACGCTACACCTTTGACATCAACAGAAGAGTGAATGAAATCATATTTTTCAAGTTGTGCGACTATATAAGAAACAGTTTCATCATTAAATAGAATCCCTTCTGCCTGTGAATCAAATAGACCCTTAAATTCAGGACGATTTTTAACTTCTTTAAACAATGTTTCAACCCGGTCTTTAACTTCTTTTCTGCCATCAGGATCATTTCTCTCTTCAGGACTTCTTATTGCAAATCTTGGTCTGCCACCATAAGTTTCATCTTCAATTTTTGCAAACAACAATTTCAAAAACTCCCAAAAGATTTGTTCTTTACTTCCTCCTTGATTAGCATGAATATAGTCGTGACAACGCTTAAAGGCATATAAGAGGTTATTGCCAGTGGCTACACGAAGCCTACGCCTGTCAGTTGTATAAACTGATGATGCATCCTCCCCTTTGCGGGGAAAATCATTAGAAGGAAAAACATCCGTTTCAAATTTTGATTTCTTCTTTTGGAAAAATAGAGTTTCAATGCCATTTGTCCAACAACCAAATTCAGCAGAAGAAATATCCACCATCCATTGTTCTAATTCTGTTGTCCCACCAGATTTATCTGTTGGATTTGATTTCGGATTCGCAATTAATATTAAGACATAAGGATCTTCCGTACTTTCTTTGACAACTACTAAGGGCGCTTTCTTAACTTTTTGTTTGTCACCTTCCCAAACTTTTATTTTAAAATCAACTCTTATTTCAGAAACAGTGTAATTATATTCTTCAACTAATGTGCGTTCGAAATTCTGACGTACCTGTTCTACTTCAGATTCCTTTACCCAGTTCCCGGTTATGTAATCAACAATTTTCCCATCAGGAATTTCCTGCTGAGTCGAATAGTCATAGCCAGGATCTTCAGTATTAGGTTTATTATTACTCATAGGATTTTCAAATTATCTTGCTATTTCCGGTTCAACTTTAAAACGAGGTTTAATAACTTGTGAATTTGAAGCATCAGAAAGGTCCGTATAGAATCCTAATTGTCTAAGCCTGTCTTTCAATGCCACGAAGTTGTTGTTCAATGATTTTGCGGTCTCATGACTGTCAGATCCTTCAGGTAATTCATTAATGTAAATACCGTACCTGTTCTTTAACCACTCGACAAAATCAACTATTGTGATAGGTTGTGTTTTAAAACCCCTGGGGTCAGCACTAACAACTGCTAATTGAACTAGGACTTCTAAAAGAAGATTCCCCACTACATATTTTCTTTGTTTGCCTCTGCCTCCCTGCATAAACCCATCTTCACGGTTCATATTTGTCAACCCTGCCATTAATTTTTTATGTCTGGCAACAAGATTCTTCCAATTTGATTTGTCGTTGCAAAGGATTTCAACATATTTATCTATTGCAGGAATATCCATCTTCATGATTTCCTGAACGTCAGGGTTTTCTTTTAAATCTTCATCATTAATAATGTCAGCTAATTTATATCCGAAAAAACCTTCAAGATGTGGGCTTGACAAGTATCCTCCAAGCTGTTCTAAGGTAGGATTATTGTTACCTTGTATTTTTGCAAATTCACTTAATTTTGCCAGTTTATAATGTGACCTGAAATAGCTATACATTTCATTATAATGAGCATCCAAGGATTTCTTTGAGAGAATATCACATAACTTATCTTGCCCAAGAGTTAAATCAACAAAAATCCGAGGCTGAAAATCACATTTGCATAATTTTGAAAAATCAGACTCACTTTGAATGGTTTTGCAATTAGTGCATCTCAATTTTTGCTTTTCTACAAGTGAATTGATCTGGCTAAAAGTCTTTAATGCAAAAAGGGCAGTATGAAAATTGAATAATATCGTCAGATAACTAAACAGTTCTCTTCTGGGAACTGATTCTTTGTAAACCAAAATTTTCAAGGTATCAAACAGAAATTGCTTCTGATGTGCTTCACATATGAATTTATACTCAGGTACCAGTCTTACATTTACTGCAGGTCTATCAACACTAAAATTGTCTAGCAGTCTTAGCAAAAACTGGGTTTCAATATCCAGGTCATTGAACTTTTCTTCATCCACTAATAGATTGTATTCACCATGCCTTTTTGTTCCCTCCAGCAGATATGCCATTAAAAAGTCACTGTCGCTGGCAATAGCAGTTCCTTTAAACACATTATATAGGAAAATACTTACATCTCTGTCCTGGCTTCTTATCCTTGGATCCAAGAGTTTTATCGTGCTTAAGTGTAGAGGTTTTAAATTTGAAATTCTAGCCTGACCCACTCTTCCCCGACCCTCAATAACGGTTGTTGCAAAATCAGAAATGATCCAGTTTTGCATCAACCTTTCTCGTATTGAATCATCAACTCCTTCAAAATTTGCCTTATCTTCCTTAATAATTTCAACAAGGCTGGATGGGTAAAGTGTATCTTTATTGGTAGAGGTAATGACTTTGCCCTTAGTATGAAGCAGCACCAAAAGCCTTACAACAGCTTGTTCAAAGTTTATATTATTTGCATCGAAAGGCATCGCAGGGAAAAACCTGAATGATTTTTGTTTTCTATCAAGGGCCATGGTTTGATTTAAATTTTGGTTAATACAAGCTTGCCTACAACTGATTTTTCAAAAGAAAATAGGTTAGTATCATCTTCAGTAAGAAATACCTTCATAGATCGTTTTGCCAATATTCTTCGTTTAAACATTTCTAGATTTAAAAAGAATGTCTGAATTTCTATAGATGTTGGCACATAACCTTCTTTAATGCGCATCAAAATCTCAAACAAATCAATGTTTATCTCAAGAGAGGCGGATTTATCCACATGCCTGAAGACAATATGATCCGGGAAAAACTCTATGTGTCGAGTCTGGTTACCTACTTCAGGTTGAACTACTTCAAAGTCGGCAGCCTTAAAACCGTAAAATGCTTTTGTTTGTATCTTCTTTGAACTGTTACTACTTATACATACATTCTCTCTGCCAATAATTTCATTATAAATCTTTTCGGACTTACTTATTGCAAGAACTATGTCATTTCTTAGTTCGTACGAGTCATCCTGACCGGTTTTAAGAAATTCAACAAATCTTTTAAAGTATTTATAGGGTAAAAAGGAGTAATGATTGACATCATATTGTTCTTGTAAAAAAGAGTCGTTGCCTTCAAAAAAGACTTTACGTTTGATTGAATTGAGGTACATCTCAGCATTGTCCCTTCTAACCAGATCTTCATCGCTGGTTCCTTGGGGTTTCCCATTGAAATACTCCTCAAGATAATCCAAGTCAAGTTTCGATGTAAAATTGTTTTTATGAAATATCTGATTTACAGATTCTGATTTAGGATTAAGGAAATATAAATGGTTTTCTGTCTTTGGCAAGGGCATATCAGCCACATCAATCTTTGCAGCAATTCTGACTATCCTGTCTTCTTCTACCGCATTAAAAATGTTATTATAATAGAGCCTTTCTAGAAGATTCTTTCCGTTATCTATATCCTTTTGTAACTGTTTACAAGTGTATTTATTGAACAAGACGAATGATATCAGTGATCTGATATCTCGCATTGTAATATGTTTTTCTTTTTTGAGATAAAGGGCAAGAATAATTTCCTTAAACCTTTTTCTGACAACTGGCCCTAAGTCATTATCATTAAATGTATCAATATTCCTTTTTACATAACACTTTTCTGCATATTCACAGTTCCCTGGCTCACATGGGTGCCAAAATCCTTTTAAATTGTTTTTATCTAATATTATATCAAGAAGTTTGTCAAGAATAGATCCTTCATCATCAATTTCAACAATGGACCGATTGTTGAGATTAATAAAGGCAAGAATTTCAGGTAGTTTATAATTATTAAATTCCAAGTAATGATGTACCATTTTCCCCAACCAGACATATTCTCTTTTTTTCAAAATAAAGTCCCGGAGTTTCCCTTCATTAATAGCAATTATTTTAACAAAATTTCCGTTGGGCTCTGTGGTGCCTTCGAAAGGTCTGAAAAATGTTTTTAAAAGTTCATCATTCTTCTTCCCGTCGTAATCCTGACTTCCATCATAAAGTGTTTCAAAATCAAATCCGGAGTATTCAAATTTGCTTCCATTATCTGTTTCCAAGCTGAATTTTGCACCATCTAGTTTTGCTTCTCCTTCAATTAACTGGATAAAAGCTGTTTTACCATCTCCGGCATTACCTGTCAAAACGACAAGTTTCTTTTTACCTTGTAAAACATCTTGCTTTAAAGCAGTATCAAGTCTTGTGGGAATATAAGTCTTTTCATCTAATCCTCTCGTTAAGCCGGTGCTTAATAAACTTTGGGAATAAATCTTAAGAAAGTCGTCAAGGTTCGGATTATGATTTTGCATGCGGAAAATATTTGAGTGA
>JAKQQL010000320.1:0-4426 GCA_029564175.1 Candidatus Cloacimonadota bacterium | reverse complement strand
CTCATGCCCTTTAAACAAGGGCATGATGCGCATATTTGGAGATTCTTCTGGAAATCCATAGTGATGAATTATGACTTTGCTTGGAACATGAGGAAAGTAGGGCTTACCGGCCACGTTTGGCTTTGCGCCCCATTCAATCCTGCTTATTATCTTTTCAGAACAGAACTTTTCTGGAATCATTTCTTCAACATGAAATTAACCCACTGACTATCATAAGCTAGTTTATGTGTCAGTAATCTTGGTTCATAATCATCAGTCAAGATTTCAAATCCACATTCGATGAAAATCTGATGCCACTTACTTCGTTCGAAACATGAAATGTGAGTTGGGTCTTTTTCAACATAACCAGGTGCCGGTGGATTAACTGTGGAAATATACAGAATTCCATTCTTTTTAATAGTTCTTTTAATATCTTTCAAAAGAGCATATATGTCTGCTTCTGGAATGTGTTCAATAGTTTGATGCATAAGCACAAATTCAAACATATCATTTTTGAAAGGAATCTTGTTATTGACAATTACACCCATCTTGGGCTTGATCAAAGGAAATGGGCAGTTGTCAACATACCACTGAGAAATATCAGCACCATAGCACTTCATGTTCTTACGTCGAAGTCCTTCAGCATTGGCCCCCATTGCTGCCCCCACATCAAGAAGGGTCATGGTTGGTTTCAAATCAAAGGTATCAATGAGCATGTCGGCGAATTCTTCCTGCCAACCACCACAACAACGCATATCAAAGCCCTGATTGTTCTTTGAAAATTCAAAATATTCTTTGCCAAATTCCATGTTATTGACCTTTCAGAATGTCCATGTTTTTTCTATGTAAATCCGATGATCTTTATCACCGTCTGTATCAGCAAAGGCTCTTAATGAGCCTTTCTTGTATGTAATAGCCGGTCTTATCGTTACTTTACCATCTACAATCCTTTTAAAAGGTTTGAAATGGAAGCCCTCTTTAGTCACTTGCTGCACATCATTTTGGAACTGTTTAAGTTGTGTGGATGGCTTAAATAAACTATCGAGGGCATATTTCTCGCATAAGTCAGCTATTGTGGCAAAGGGAGTGTACCAAGGCCAAGCTTTTTCTTGGCATATTCAACGACATACTTCTTCACAAGCTGCATTACAAATGCTTTAACATTGTCACCAAGGAAATATTTTGTCAGAGTTGGGATTTCTGTACTAATGGTATTCATGGCCTGATCTGTAAGTTTATCAATAACATCACTTACCTCTTTATCGGTCACAACACCATCAGCAAGTGCTTTTGTCGATTCTTGACTCATGGTAATCAGAGCATTTTCACTGAGAACAGAAATGACCATTTTCATTTTTTCAATGGCATCAAAAATACGAGCAGACACCTTTTCCGCCTTGTACTTTGCAGCCAGATTCTTCAGAAGGCCAATGAGATACAATGCAGTCATGGTTGAAAGACCAAGACCAAGAAACAAACCAACAAGCTTTAAAATGTTTACAAAATTTTCCATCGTATAAAACTCCTTTTATTTAAAGAATTCCTTGTAAAAAGAAATTTCTTTTTCCAAACTTTCGTCCGGCGATATTGTGGAAAATCCACCGATTTCAACCAAATCCATTAAAAAGTCATTATCATAATCACTTAATGGAATGACCGGAATTCCATTTTCCTCACCAGCGATTGCCCGTGTATCAACTCTCAGAAGTAATACCTTACCACCAATTCCATAAACAGGCAAGCCAAAGTGAAGTCTTGTTGTTACACAATAGTCAATGTGTTTGTAATAATCAATTATATCCAATGCATTATCTACATGAACAATATTATTTCCAAACCATTCTTTTAATAGAACTAGATCGGATTTCTTTAATTGCGCAAAATACAAACATGGTTTTCCTGTTTTTTGTTCAAGATATTCCTTTGTCTTTTTGAATTCATTTATCAAAAAATCTCGATCTTTTCTGTTTTTAAAGTATTCTGCCGTTAAACAAATGGCGTTGATTGTTCTATCTGTTTTATGAACACCTTTAAAATGACATGCAAATGTACCAGAACATGGTAATAAGGTAGAATCAACACAATTGCTTTCCAGAAAGGCTTGTGCCATTTTATCACGAGTGGTGATCAGCTTAACATTCAATAGACTTTTATGAAGCACTTCTTTAGTGTATTCTGATGTGTTTAAATGTGCTGCAAATTCTTCTGGTGTCATTGTTTCCGAAGGATAACCACCACCACCAGCCAGTTTCAACACAGGTACACCAAGAGCATTTATATCATCCCAGATTTCATCATCATAGTAGAATTTCCAGTCATCAAGATTGTTGTACTGTGGCATACCACCATAAACAATATAATCACAGGTTTTCATCAGAGCCATTTCTTCAGGTGTTAGTGGTTTAAAACGACTTATAAGATGCCACTCAACTGGTTCTGGAATAGCTTTGTTCAGCACATGCTGTAAACCAAACCGTATGAATACATCACCTACGTTGATATGACCAGTGTAATCTTCGATTAAGTTAGTCAGGAGTGCTATTTTCATCTTTTTTCGCCACCATATCAATTTTTACACCAAGAAATTCTATCTTTGCTGTAACAAAATCTGTATCACAATCCTGTTTACCTATTTCAACAGATAGAACATTTGGCATTAGTTTATCATCAATAAAAACTTTTGTATCATATCCAACGCCTGTTTCATTAACAATTCTAACTTTACATTTATTTGAAAGTTCTGGCATTGTCAAAACCTTTCGAGTTTCCATATTAAAACTGCACCTTCAGTTCACCAGTCAAGAACATGTGGCGTTCTGCCTGTCTACGTCTTACAAGACCATTACTAACTTCTTTCTTTTTTGTCTGTGGATTGGTTATTTTATTCCATACAAGAAACTGTTCAGCAGCACCACCATAATCTTTTGCATTAAGCTTTTTAAGCAAGGTTGATGTGGCAAAATTACCAGCACCAATATTAAAAGCTAATGATACAAGTGCGTCAAACTGATGTTGTTTCAATGGAACTGTAACGCTTCTCAATACAGTCTTTTCAAAACTTGTCATATCTTTTTTCAGCAGATTGTCAATATCTGCATCTGAAATTCTCATACCTTTTGGAGAAGGCTGACCAAGAGTTTCACCAGTATGCCCATAACCAATAGTCCATTTACCAGCAGGACACAGATAACCTTCGTAATGTTTACCTTCAAATGACTTTACAAGTGAAAGTCCATTTTCACTGATATTTATTGGTTGTTTCTGTTCTACAGGAACTTCGTCTGTATAACCACATTTTGGGCATTTCATAGTTTAAAAACTCCTAATAATCGTATTTATCTGCCTTTTTGGAATCAACACTTTCAATACCATAACTTGCATCTAATTTAACTATATCATTACACAACCTAGAATAGCAATCAGAACAAAGCTGTTGAATTGTTTTATGTTCTGGATTCTTTGGGTCGCGCCGCACTGTAATAAACGGCTTTTTGGAATGACAGCACTCACAGAAATCCTCAAAACATTCAAGACATAACCGAGTTGCACCAGCAACTATTTCATATGGGTTTGGGCACAATTCACATTTATGATCTTTTTTTGGTATCTCAATAGATGGTTTAAAGTCAGGATTTTTGTTCCTGACTTCTGGTGGTCTTTTTGTCATGCAGTGAGAACCTGCTTTCAGGGTTTTATGGGAATGTTCAAAAGATATCCAATTACCATTGCAACAACAAGAGCAATTACTTTGAATATATACGGGTTTAATCCAAGTAGAAATGCACCACTATCATTCTGATTTTGTTTCTGTTTCTTTTGATCTTCCAAAACCTGATGTGAAATACAGTTTTTCTGAATTGACTGAACGCTATTGGTCAGATTTTCAAGGTTCTTATTTATGTTATTGAAGTTCTGTGCATTAAAGTCTTTTACATCAGCAATCTTTTCTTGAAGATTATCCAGTAAAATCTTCTGTTCTGCCTGTGTTTTAATCAGTGCTACAAATTCTCCGTCGAATCTGAAATGGTCGTCTTTGTGTCCGGCTGGTGGTGTCATGGTAAGTTGCTCACTTTCTGAAAATCTTTAAGATAATGTTGACAATGAATGAATACAATTTGGAATACCAAGGATTAGAGATTGGTTTAGGACTTTCACTAATTGTATAAACACATTGAGGCGTGGCATAAGTGAGCATCTTGGAGAAAATATCAAAGGGAAAACTTTTGATACTTCCATCAAGCCACCAAACAACAACCTGCCGACTTTCTGTGTGTACACTATGAAGAACGCACCAATGTTGATTGACCATGGCAAACAACAATGTGAGGAATGGAGAATAGTTTGGAACGTGATGAACAAGAAGAATCGTTTTGTTATTTGCTAATTTACCTGTGAAAAGCTGTTCTGCAATTGGCTCAATTAAACTATATTTAAGATTTTTTTCTGG
>JAKQQL010000297.1:0-13473 GCA_029564175.1 Candidatus Cloacimonadota bacterium | reverse complement strand
TCATGTAATCCTGCTATGGGAGGTATTGCTAAAGGTCAGATTATTAGGGAGATTGATGCACTGGGAGGATTGAGTGCCCTAATAACTGATAGAAGCATGATTCAATATAGGATGCTCAATCGTTCGAAGGGGCCTGCAATGTGGAGTCCCAGGGCCCAATGTGACAGGATGTTGTTCTCAGTTGAATGGAGAAAGGCACTTGAAGCTACTGATAATCTTTTTATCTGGCAGGAAGAGGTTGTGGAACTTATCCTTGATGGAGACAGGGTTATTGGTGTAGCAACATCCTATGGAACAAAGATGTATTGTGACGCTGTAATACTTACAAATGGGACTTTTTTAAACGGATTGATGTATGTTGGATTTAACAGAAAAGTTGGAGGAAGAGCTGGAGATGTTGCATCAATTGGGCTAAGTAAACAGTTGGCTGAAATTGGTTTTACTGTGGAGAGGATGAAGACCGGAACAAGTGCCCGAATTGATGGAAGAACTGTTGATTTTGGTGCAATGACTGAACAAAGGAGCGATGAGGAGGGTAGATCTTTTTCATTTTTAAATAGGAGCCTTGAGATCAAAAATCCTAGAAGTTGCTATATTGTATACACTAATGAGGATGTGCATGAGGAATTGAGAAGAGGATTGGAATTCAGTCCGCTTTTTAAAGGTATTATAAAGGGTAGAGGCCCAAGATATTGTCCGAGCATTGAAGATAAGATTGTCACATTCAAAGATAAATCAGCTCATCAGCTTTTTATTGAACCCGAAGGAAGGGACACCATTGAATATTATGTTAGTGGATTTGCCAGTAGTTTGCCTCTTGAAGTTCAGTTGAAGGCTTTAAGAAAAATTCCCGGGCTTGAAAATGTCGAAATATTTCGGCCGGGTTATGCTGTTGAATATGATTTTTTTCAGCCTACACAGCTTATGAAGACTCTGGAAACAAAAAGGATTGAAGGTCTGTATTTTGCTGGTCAGATTAATGGCACAACTGGTTATGAGGAAGCAGGTGCACAAGGAATTATGGCTGGTATAAATGCTGTTCTCAAGATTAAAGGGATGAATGAGATGGTTTTTGGGAGAGATGAATCATATATAGGTGTTCTTATAGATGACCTTGTAACAAAAGGAGTTGATGAGCCTTACAGAATGTTTACTTCCAGGGCGGAATTTAGGATTCTCCTCAGACAGGATAATGCTGACGAGAGATTAACTATGAAAAGCTATGAAATAGGATTGGCTGAAAAAGAGCGTGTAGATATTTTACTTAGAAAACAATCCTTAATTACAGATATTTTGGATTTATTGAATCAGAACAGCATTGAACCGTCTGTAATTAATCCATTCTTAAGTGGGTCTGGTACGAACGTTATTGTTCAAAAGGTCAAAGCAATATCACTTGCAGCTAGACCTCAAATTAGGATTCTTGATTTACTTAATTTCATCGAAGGCGGAACTACTCTAATAAGAAAAGCTGGAGATATGTTGAGTGAAATTTGTGAAGCAGTAGAGATTAAAGTCAAATATGAGGGATATATAGAAAGAGAAAAGCTAATCGCTGATAAAATTAATCGGCTGGAAAAATTAAAAATACCTGATGATATTGATTTCAATGAGTTATTATCCATTTCTATTGAAGGAAGACAGAAATTAACAAAGATTAAGCCAAAAACTATTGGTCAGGCAGGAAGGATTAGCGGTGTCTCCCCATCCGACATTAATATTCTGCTTATGTACTTAGGAAGATAAGTTGTTCCACGTGGAACAATATTATTTATTATTTTTAAAATTTTAATTTTAATATTATGATAATTGAGTCTAAATTAGTTGATATTCATACTGATGAAATTTATCCTGTGCGCGTAACAGTTAATGTGAACAAGATCCAGATAATCGAACGATTGAATAGACCAGCAGACGGTTTTCTGATTCCAGGCCTTATTGATTCTCACATTCATATTGAGAGCTCAATGGTTACTCCTTCTTCATTTGCAGAACAGGCCGTTTCACGTGGAACAACCAGTGTAGTATCTGATCCCCATGAAATAGCAAATGTGCTTGGCATTGATGGGGTTAGTTTCATGATGAAAAATGCGGAAATAGTACCTCTTAAATTCTGGTTTGGCGCACCATCATGTGTGCCTGCAACAAAATTCGAATCGACGGGTGGAATAATTGATCAGTCAGATATAGAAGAATTACTCAGTAATGAGAAAATTAAATTTCTGGCTGAAATGATGAATTTTCCCGGAGTAATAAATGACGATACGGAAGTTCACAATAAATTAAGAGCAGCATTAAAGGCGGGAAAACCAATTGATGGCCATGCTCCAGGGCTGACAGGAAATGATTTAAAGAAATATGTTGAATCAGGAATAACAACAGATCATGAATGTACATCATTACGTGAAGCACTTGAAAAGATTGAGCTGGGAATGAAGATACTTATACGTGAAGGCAGTGCAGCACGCAACCTTTCTGAACTGAAAAGCCTGATTTCTACTCATCCTGATATGGTCATGCTGTGCAGCGACGATTTGCATCCGGAGACACTTATGGGAGGACATATTGACAGGTTGATAATAGAACTTCTGAAAGAAGGTTTTGATCTTTTTAAAGTAATAAGAAGCTGTACATTGAATCCTGTTAAACATTATTCTCTTGATGCAGGTCTGCTACGGGCCGGAGATCCTGCAGATTTTGTTATATTAAGTAACTACCTGAATATGGATATCCTGGAAACATGGATTGATGGGAAAAAAGTTTTTGAAAAGGGCAGGACTCTCTTTACTTATTCATGTAACAATGTAGTAAATAATTTCAAATCATCAGTAATAACTGAGGACCAGCTTAAAGTTAAAAATGAAGGAAACAGGATACGAGTAATTGGTGTTTCTGATGGTAGTCTTTTGACAAAAGAATTAATATTTAATTCTGGTAAGGAAGAATTTGTCGAATCTGATAATCTGAACGATATTCTGAAAATAGTCGTAAAAGACAGATACAATGACGCTCCACCGGCAATCGCGTTTGTTAAAGGATTCGGGCTTAAAACAGGAGCCTTTGCCAGTTCTGTGGCTCACGACAGTCATAATATTATATGTGTCGGGACAAATGATAAGGATATTGCTTCAGCAATCAATGCTATAGTAGGGACGAAAGGGGGTCTTTCAGTATCAGATAATAATTCAGTTGATCTGCTTCCTCTTCCTTTTGCAGGACTAATGTCTGATATGCCGGTTAAAAATGTTGCCGCTGAATATGAAAGACTAACATCAAAGGTCAGATCAATGGGCAGTAATCTTTTAGCACCGTTTATGACATTATCATTCATGGCCCTGCTCGTTATACCGCAATTAAAGCTAAGTGACAAAGGATTGTTTGATTCCGGTAAGTTTAATTTTGTTCCCTTGTTCAGAGAATAATTATCATTTTTATTCCAGAATAATTATATTTCTTTGAGTAATGTCAATTGATCTGGAAAAAATATCAAATCATTTACCTGAAAGACCGGGTGTCTACCAGTTTCTGGATCTGAAGCAGAATATCATTTACATAGGGAAGGCAAAAAATCTTAAGAAACGTGTAAGTTCATATTTTGCAAAAAATCAATCAGCCAAGACAAAAATCATGCTTAAAAAAGCTGAAGGATTAAGTTATGTGGTAGTTGATTCTGAAGCTGATGCACTATTACTTGAAAATAATCTGATTAAGGAATACCAACCAAGATATAATATACTGCTTAAGGACGATAAAACATTCCCCTGGATATGCATTAAAAAAGAATTATTCCCAAGAGTATTCAGCACACGGACTCTGATTAAGGATGGATCATCATATTTTGGTCCCTATACGTCAGCACTTATGGTCAAGACTTTTTTGACAATAATAAGGCAACTCTACAAACCAAGAACCTGCATTTTTAGTTTTACAAATGAAAATATTAAATCAGGTAAATTCAAAGTGTGTCTTGAATACCATATCGGGAACTGTAAAGGACCATGTGTTGGCCTGCAAAGTGAGGAAGAGTATGAAGAGAATATTAAGCAGATCAGAAGTATTCTGAAAGGAAACATCTCAACAGTAATTGATCAATTAAAAAAGCAGATGTTTGAATATTCTTCAGCGACCCGCTATGAAGAAGCTCAGATAATCAAGGATAAGATTGAAATCCTGAACAAATTCAAAAGTCATTCGACAGTAGTCAGCAACACTATAAAAAATGTTGATGTTTATGGGTTTGTACAGGATGAATACAACACATTTATAAGTTATCTTAAAGTTGTTAATGGAGCTGTGATACAAGCATATACACTTGAAATGAAAGGAAAGGTAGATGAAGACAAGGAATCTTTGCTCAGCTCCGGAATTACAGAAATAAAGCAAAGATTATCAGGTGATTCGCCAGAATTCATAATACCTTTTAAACCTGATATACAATTTGAGAATATAAAATATACTGTTCCACTGAGAGGAGAAAAACTTAAGCTTCTGCAACTTGCAAATAGAAATGCCTTATATTTTATGATGGAACAAAAGAAAAAGAGACTCGATATAAGTACAAAAGACCGGACCGTGAAAAACCTGGCTAAACTGAAAGCAGATCTTCATATGTCTCAGTTACCTGTTCATATTGAATGTTTTGATAACTCAAATATAATGGGTAAAAATCCGGTTGCTTCATGTGTTGTTTTCAGAAACGGTAAGCCATCAAAAAAGGAATACAGGCACTTCAATATTAAATCTGTTCAGGGCTCTAACGATTTTGCTTCAATGGAAGAAGTAATTTTTAGAAGATATAGCAGAATTATTCGGGAAAACCTTGCTTTACCGCAATTGATAGTTGTTGACGGAGGAAAGGGACAGTTATCGTCAGCTGTCAGAAGTCTTAAGAACTTGCATCTGGATGATAAAATTACAATAATAGGAATTGCTGAAAAACTGGAAGAGATTTATTTCCCCGGTGATAATGTGCCGTTATACCTGGATAAAAACTCTGTAAGCCTTAAAATAATTCAGCAGCTTCGTAACGAAGCGCATCGTTTTGGAATTAATTTTCATCGGGATAAAAGATCATCAGAAATGTTAAGGTCAACACTTGATGACATTAAAGGTATTGGAAACAAATCAAAAGAAATATTATTAAAAAATATTGGATCGGTTGATAAAATCAGAAAAGCTCGTTTTGAGGAATTGAAAAATCTTATCGGTAGTCACAAGGCAGAAATTATTGTCGATTTTTATAAAAACAATCCTGAAACTGAATAAATTTCAAAATATTTTACCTGCTTACAAACAGTTGATATATAATTAAATATATTGATATTACTACAGCTTTACTTCATGAGAATTCAATATTTTTCTGACTTCTGCGAACCCCCTTGTAATTTTAAGCCTGAGACATATAAATTTTCTTATTTATCTTTCCGGAAAAGCTGGGGGAAAGAAATTTTCAGATCCTCTGCTATATCAGTTGAACCTGCTGTATAAAACACGTTCATTCCGAGATTTTCTGCTGCCCTGGTGTTCCCTTCAAAGTCATCGATGAAAAGACATTCACTAAATTTCAATTTGTATTTTTCTGCGAGGATTCTGTAAATATTTGGATCCGGTTTGGAGCACTTCACTTTAGCTGATATTATTCCTCCATCGAAATATGTGAAAAATTCAAAGGAGCTTTTTATTTCCCCAAAAATATCCTGGGGAAAGTTTGATAGAAAATATAAGCCGAAATTTTGTTCTTTAAAAACAGGAAGAAGACGGGCATTTTTTTCAAGAGGGAACATAATATCTGTACGTAAATCAAAAATTTGGGCTATTTCAGGCTTTTTAAGCGATGATTTTACCGAGAGGATATCTATAGCCTCAGCTGTTGTAATACTTCCGTTATCTATCATTGCCCATTCTCTACTGCGGAAAATATCGTTAAGAATAACGTCTCTGATACTTAAAGGGTAATTATTCTTTTCCAAATATTCAGCAGGCCTGAAACTGATTAAAACATTCCCCAGGTCAAAGATTATATTCTTAATCATATTAAGGATTTTTCATGCTTATTGGCTGTCCCGTTGCTTCAAGAACATTCCACCAGAGCTCACCGTCGATGTCCATCTTTTTTCTTTTTGCTACCGCCATTGGAATCGGGAGCAAGGTGAATTCATCATTCCAGTATCCGACAACAAAATCTGTTTTTCCTGAAAGAGCGGCATGAACTGCGTTTTGTGCAAGAAGATTGCAGAATTTACTATCGTTGGCATTGGCTGGTGCGCTTCTAACGATGTAGCTTGGGTCAATGTATTTAATTGAAAAAGGAAATCCTTTTGAATTGAATTCTTCCTCGATCTTTTCCTTGAGGAAAACACCAATATCTTTATGTTTGATATTACCTGATTCATCCAGTTCCTGGTCGCCATCTTCAAATAAGTCCTGACCTGCTCCTTCTGCAACAACTATCACCGCATGATGTCTTTCTTTCAGTCGTTTGTGCAGTATTTTAAGAAAACCTCTGGGTCCGTAAAGGTCAAAAGCTATTTCAGGTACTAGAACAAAATTAACTTCCTGAATTGCAAGAGCGGCACTTGCAGCAATAAAACCCGAATCACGGCCCATAAGTTTTACCAGTGCAATTCCATTATTTGCTCCGTGTGCTTCATTATGGGCGTTTCGAATTATGTCGTTTGCAATTGAAAATGCCGTTTCAAACCCAAATGATTTTTGGATAAGGTCAATATCATTATCAATTGTTTTAGGAATGCCGGCAACAGAAATCCTTAAGTTTCTTTTTTCAATTTCTTTGAAAATAGCATGTGCTCCCTTTAGCGTTCCGTCACCTCCTATGCAAAAAAGAACATTTATATTAAGAATCTCCAGTGTGTCAACCATTTCCGAGATGTTCTGATTGCCTCTTGAAGTTCCAAGGATTGTACCACCCAATAAATGTATACCTCTTACCATTGAAGGTGTAAGTTCCACAACGGGATGATTATATTTTGAGACCAGACCCTGATAGCCGTATTTTATGCCAAGTATTCTGTTTATTCCATACCTGTAATACAGCTGGTTAACAAGACTTCTGATAACATTATTGACTCCTGGACAAAGTCCGCCGCATGTGACAATTGCAACTTTTGTTTTTGCCGGTTCAAAGAATATATTCTCTTTTGGACCAGCTTTCTCAAAAGAAACGGGCATTTCTCCGCTTTCTTTGTATTTAATGAAACTAGCGACAGAAGTATCATAAATAATTCTGTCATCATCATCAACAAACTTGTAAACAGGCCTATCAGGCCGCGGACTATGTTTCAGAGGAGAAATAACATTTCCTTTTCCCAGGTTCTTTACCAGAAAATCATCGTATTTCATATTTTCCTTATTTGATTTCTTTAAAGCCCAAACAATGCTTTTAAAGTACCAAAATTAGTTAATTTTTTGAATGATTGGCAAATAACAAAATAATGAAAAATCAATATAAGTTAAGTTCAGGTAAGACTCTATTTTTGAATGATTTGTTTAATTCTCCCTATTTGCCCGCTTTCAAGCCTGACTTTTATTCCATGAGGATGATTTGGTGAAGTTGTCAATACTTCCTGCACCTTTCCTCCGGTCAGTTTTCCTGTCCGTTTATCTTCAGTCAGTTCAACTAAAACTGTACTTCCCGGGCGAATATCCGCTCTGCGAGTTCCATCTAAGACAATTGTTCTAATAAGAGAATCCATACGATATATTTAATAAGATAGTGATAATAGAAATACTTTTCTGTTATAAATAAAGCAAATTATGTGTATAATGATATTTTAAAAAGGAATAGGCCTAATAGCCTGCTTTAACTTTTGTCTTGATCCTATAAATTCCTTTACTGGCAGTTATAATGAGACTTTTTTTGTCCTTATCGCCAAAGCAAACATTACTTGTCCAGCCTTCGGGCACACTAATGTTTCCTAATCTCCGGCCGGTTTTATCAAAGATTGTTACACCTCTTCCGGTTAGATACAGGTTACCTTCTGAATCTAATGTTATACCATCTGATCCCATTTCGCAAAAGAGAGTTTTATCAGTTAAGGATCCGTCTGGATTTATAGTATAAGACCATGTTTTATTGTCTTTTATATCAGCGACATACAGTTTTTTCCCATCCGGAGTGCTTATAATTCCATTAGGACCGCGAAGATCATCTACAACACGTATTACAGTTTTCATGTCGGGCTGTATATAATAAACGCATTCCTTATCCTGTGGCATATTTGTATGATTCCAGTACTTACGTACATAAAAGGGATCGGTAAAATATATGTGTCCGGTCGAAGTTATCCAGATATCATTAGGGCCGTTATATGGTTTTCCATCGAAAGTTCCGGAAATAATTTCAACTTTTTTCTTAGGAGAAATACGAATAATTTGATTTTTTTCATCAGCACAGGACCACAGATATCCTTTTTTGTCCATAAAGAGTCCATTAGACCTAAGAGCTGGCTCCAAATACACTGAAAGGCCTGTTTTAAAATTGTAAACCATTATTCTGTTATTAGGTTGATCGGTAAAATAAATATTTCCTTTTTTATCGATTGTCGGACCTTCAGTAAAATCAAATCCGTCTGCAAGCTTTTCCAGGACGGCACCTTCTTTAATAATTCCTTCCAGACCGGTGGTTTCCTGCGCCTTAACATTACAAAAGATGAAGGATATAACAGCTATCATTAAGAATAATTTGTTTGTGTTCATAATAATTATTTGGTTAATTAGGGTGAATTACTTATTTGTGAAGAATCTTAAGTAGATTATGTTTATAATTATAATCACGATTTTAAAACTTTTTTCATTCTTTCCATACAATTATCGATCTGTTCGAGTTGTTCAAATCCGATTATTATCATATCGACAGTACCAAGGCCTAGTACAAACTTCAGAGACTCGTCAAGTTTTTCGGGTTCATTTTTAAAGCTGCCGCTACCGAAGACCTTCATTGCTATAACGCCTTTACCTGCTTTATGAAGTTTTTCTATTACAGGTGTAACTGCTTCCGGTTTAGGTGTGTCCATTGAGGCGCCAAAGGGATTAATACGAACATGTATCACATCAACCCAGGGACTGGCTGCAGCGGCTTCCATTGCCGGAAGGGAGTGGATAGAAGCACCGTGCGCACGAATAATGCCTTTGGCTTTAAGTGAATCGAGTACGTCCATTTGTCGCTTATATTCATCAGTCCAGCTACCGCTTGTCATAAGGTGCAGTTGTACGATATCGATATAATCAGTATTAAGTTCTTTTCTGAAACGATCAATAATTAAATTGGCATCCGAAATTTTGGGGTCCGAAAGAGCTTTCTGGTTAAGCATAATTTTTGTATTAATTATATAATTTTCTCTTGGGATCCCTTTTAGAGCCTTTGCAGTATAGGTATGTGTTCCATAGTTATCTGCACAGTCAAAGAAGCGAATACCTTTGTCGTAGGCATATTTTATAATTTTTTCTGCTATACCAGATCTTGTAATACTTGAACTGTTATTATAACCATTGTATCCGGTTCCCATTCCAAGCAGGGTTGTTTTTATTCCGGTTTTTCCAAGTGTTATTTGTCTCAGAGGATTTGCCTGCTCTGCTATAGGAGTATATCCCATAAAATCGCCAATCAGCAGAGTGCCGGTTCCGGCTGCTGCGTATGAGACAAATTCTCTTCTTGTGATTTTTTTCTTATTCATAGTAACAAGTTTAAAGTCACGTTAATTTTAATTTTTCGAATATTGCTTCAGGACGAATAGGTTTTCCATTTTTAACTGCCGCGCATGTAACCTTTGCCTGTACAATTAATTTTTCATCAGGTTGTCTGTAAATGTCCTGGATAAATACAAGTTTTACATTTCCTTCTTTTTGTATTACTGATTTTACAACAAATTTATCATGACTTCTTAAAGGATATTTATAGTTTATCTCTATCCTCGATACTATTAGATCTATTCCTTCATTATGAAGTGCAGAAAAACTTATATCCCTGGAGATCAGAAATTCATGCCTTGCATGTTCAAGATAATGCTGATAGTTTGCGTTATTTACTACTCCCTGAATATCGCATTCGTAATCCCTGACGCCAAATTCAATTGCATGTATATATTCTTTATTTTCAGTCATTATGTTCTCCGATTCTACTTAAGATATTTTTCAAAGAATTTTTTTAACCCCACATGAAATTTATGAATATTATTAAATGTAAAACATCAGAATACACTGTCCGGAAATATAATTAATATCATCTCCTTTAGCAAATCAAGAGCTTTTTTGTTTTAAATTTAATTTGCTTAAAGTTTACCATTGTAACTGTTAATATAAGCTTTAAATAACATGAAAACCATTTTCCAAGATAATCAGAAATAAGTATAAAGACTTAAAAATTAACATAAAAAAATATCCAACATTAATTTTGATTTATTTGGTATAAGATTTTAAAAAAGTCTTATGAAAAATTCTGGAACAGCCGATGGTTATCTCTTTTCAAAGAGATATTCAAACTACATTTTCATTTTGCTTTTTCTGTTATATATGTTTGATTATATCGACAGGATGGTTATTACATCAATGTTTCCGGCTATTGAGAAAGACTGGGGCATAACTCATGCACAGAGCGGTATGCTTGTCTCGGCAGTTTACTGGGCAATAGTATTGCTTACTTTCCCTGTGTCTTTGTTGGTTGACAGGTGGAGCAGGACAAAGATGATTGGAATAATGGCAATAATGTGGAGTGTAGCAACAGCTTTGTGCGCATTTACAGGAAATTACATACAGCTTTTTATGGCACGGATGTTTATCGGAATAGGAGAAGCTGGCTATGCTCCGGGCGGCAGTGCAGTAATTTCAGGACTTTACCCTCAGGAAAAGCGTTCAAGAATGATGGGCCTTTGGAACGCATCAATTCCTGTCGGAACAGCTATCGGTCATTTGCTTGGCGGACTGATTGCAGTCAAGCTTGGATGGAAGTATGCTTTTGGTATTGTGGCTATACCCGGATTAATTATTGCAATATTGTTTCTGTTTATTAAAGATTATAAGACAGTTGATCTGGCATTTTTTGACAGGAATTCACGGAAGGTTAAAATGGATAGAAAGGATATGATACGTGAGTTTACGACTCGTCTGTCTGTTATATATACTTATTTTGGTATTGCAGCTGTGGTTTTTGTGACAACATCACTGATTACCTGGTTATCAACATATTTTCAGAATGTAAATGGGCAGCCAATGGATGTTGCAGCAAGAAACGCAAGCCTTGTTATGGTACTTGCTGTTGTTGGAGCACCAGTGGGTGGGTTTCTGACTGACGCATGGCATAAAAGACAGAAGAATGCCAGATTGCTTTTTCCTGCTATTTCAACACTTTTTACAGCGGTTATACTGTTTATAGCTTTACGATTAAACGGATCAATCCAGTATATTGCCTTTCTTTTAGTTGGAGTATCTGTCACATGTTTTCTGGCCGGTTCTATTTCTGTAACCCAGGATGTCATTCATCCTGGTCTCCGGGCAACATCGTACGCTATTGCTGTAATTATTCAGAATCTTCTGGGATCATCAATGGCTCCGGTAGTACTAGGAAGGATTTATGATAAATCGAATATTGAAACAGCTCTTTCAATACTTCCGTTTGTTCTTATTATAGGAGCAGTATTGTTCTATCTGGGATCAAGGTATTATGATTCTGACATGAATAAGGTTGCCAAGATTAAACTGGAAGCTGCTGTCTGAAAACAGGCAAATTCATTTATTCCTGGAAGTAGTATAATAAATGAATTTTTTCAGCGAATTTTTATAATCACAGTCCTGATATGAATCAAGAATTGCCAGAGCTTTGTCGCGGAACAAGTTCATTTTAAGTTCTGCATATTCCAAGCCTCCGGAAGCAGAGACAAAATCAATTACTTCTTTAATTTCATCCTTCGTTTTCTTCTTTCTTTTTACGATGGCCATTACCTTTTTTTTCTGTGACGAAGAAGCAATTTCCAGGGCATGGATTAAAGGTAATGTCAGTTTTCTCTCCTTGATATCGTTTCCAACTATTTTACCCGTTAGCCCATTAGTTTCATAATCAAGGAGATCATCCCTTATCTGGAATGCAATTCCGATATTTTCACCAAATTCTTTCATCTGCTGGATAATGTCAGAATTTTCAGTTGCCGACCGGGCGCCAGTTGCTGTACAGGCTGCAACAAGCGCTGCTGTTTTGCTCATGATTATTTTATAATAATCCGGCTCTTTTATGTTCAACTTCCTTGATTTTTGAAGTTGAAGCAGTTCCCCTTCTGTCATCGCCTTTACAGCCTCCGAGACAATTTCAAGCATTTCAAATTTTGATTTTTCAAGACTTATAATTAACCCCTGTGCAAGCATATAATCACCAACGAGGACTGCGATTTTTGAATTCCACAAGGCTTTTATTGACAGAGCTCCCCTTCTTTCATTTGCATCATCAACAACATCATCATGTACAAGAGAAGCCGTATGAAGAAGTTCAATCAATGTAGCAGCCACATATGTCGATTCTGCAATTTTTCCGTTAAGTCCTGCGGTGAGGAATACAAGCAGAGGTCTCATCTGTTTCCCTTTTCGTCGCAATATATAATTGAGAATTATTTTAAGAAGAGGGATATTGCTTTGCATGGTCCTGTTGAAGTACGATTCAAATTCATTCATCTCCTTTTCAACCGGTTTTCTGATTTCGTCTAGGACCGACATAGACTTCTTATTTGTTCAAATATAGCAATTTCACTTCAACACTTTGCTCCCTCTGGTGATTTGTTGTCAAATCATGGTACCATGCCTGTCAAATATAAAGATCTTAATCTTAAAAATTTTGAAAATTCTATGACTATGTCTTTCAAACGGAAGGGAAGAAACATCTCTTATTTCTTAAAATGTAAGAATCCGGGAACCTTACTTAATTGTATTAAAGAATGCAGTAAATAATGATTTATTGTTGTTCGAAAGTTGACTCCCTTACTTTTAATTGAAATCCCGGAACATTCTTTTCTGGAACAGCAGGATCGAAAGCACACCACAGGTAATTGCCGAATCAGCTATATTGAATATCGGTCTGAAAAAAATTAATGATTCTCCTGCTCTGAAAGGTGACCAATCAGGCCACCGGGTATTTATAATAGGACAATAAAACATATCAACAACCTTCCCCTGCAGAAATGATGAATATCCTCCTTCCCCGGAAAACATAATTGCGGGCTGGGAATAACTCTCGGTGAAGATCATACCATAAAAGGCAGAATCGATCATATTTCCAATTGCGCCTGCAAGAATGGCACTGACTGCAAATATAAGACCAGAATATGCTTTTTTACTGATAAGTGAATAAAGAAACCAGGATATTGCAATAATTGCAAATATCCTAAAAAGGCTTAAGAGGATCTTTCCTGTCTTGCCGCCCATTTCCATGCCAAATGCCATACCATTATTTTCAATAAAATGCAGCATGCACCAATT
>JAKQQL010000290.1:0-1018 GCA_029564175.1 Candidatus Cloacimonadota bacterium | reverse complement strand
GTCCAATTGCCTGTGGCGCGAGATTTGTCGTAATGGATTTCATAATCCCTCCGTTTTATATTATTGAGATTGCCTTTTTTAATCGAAGAACGTAGTCATTTAAATCAGCGATATAGATCGGTTCCTGATGACTCTTTAAATTATTCTTTATTAGTAACTTACCTTGTCTGATCATATCCTCGGTAACATAAACAATAACATCAGCTTCATAATCATCTGTTAAACTCTGCATTGTTTGAAAACTACCCGTATAATTCAGAATCTGAGTATGGACTTTATTGTCATGAGGACCCTGAACTATTTGCAAAACAATCAGATCAAGATCATCAGACATTGGGGCAATGACTATTCTAAATTCATTTTTTGGTTTAGAGAAAATTCTTTTTTCATCCATTATTTTTATGATTAACTCTAAATTTGCTGAAAACCCAATAGCTGGCATATTTTTTCCTGTAACGGATTTTGCAAGCATATCATACCTGCCACCATTCGCAAGAATCATTTTTTGACCCTGATGCTCCAGTGTAAAATTAAAGATTGTCCTGTTGTAGTAGTTAAAAGCAGAATGAATAAAAGGATTAACGGCATAAGAAACGCCAAGATTTGAAAGCATTTTCTGTAATTTCTTCAGATGATCATTACAATCTTCACATAAGTAATTTATAATAGAAGGCGCTTGTTGACTAATATTTTTACATTCATCATTCATACATTGAAAAACCTGTAACGGATTTAGTTTTATATTATATTGACATTCTTTACAAAACTGGTTCTGATGATCATTAACAAAATCATGTAAGTGCTTCAAAAATACCGGTCTGCATTTATCACATCCGAAACTGCTTAACTCAAGCGTAAGTTTAAATATCTCCAGATTCTTAAAAATACGGATTGCCAGCAAGATGATTTCATAATCAGTTAACAAATCATTACTTCCAATAATTTCAGCGCCAAACTGATGAAATTGTGAGAATTGAGACATATTTTTTCTTCTGAACATCGGTCCAATATAAAATAA
>JAKQQL010000240.1:0-1090 GCA_029564175.1 Candidatus Cloacimonadota bacterium | reverse complement strand
GAGTTGTTACTGCTTTGAAACTGCCCTGCTTTTTATCAAGGGCTGAAACATTCGCTGCGATAAAGCCTGCTTCAGTAAGAGCCGTCTGAATACTGTTCCAAACCGATGCTTTAGTGTTGGAAAATTCAACTGTCATCCAACGCCCAGGCTTAAGTACTCTATATGCTTCTTTAAAAGAATCGGTCATTAATTTTCTATATTCAGTAGCACCTTTACCTTGAACAGAGTTCTCAATAGCTTCTTGTTTATTATTAGTCCAAACTTTAAGCCATGATTCCCAAAGAAAGTTTAGCTCTGAGTAGTTCAGGTTTGCTCCAAAAGGTGGATCAATGAAAATGTAGTCGTATGAATTATTGTTTAGTCCAATACTATCAGCACTTAAAGTTGATATAGGATTAATTTGTGTCACACTTTCAAGAGAATCTTTTATTATTGACAATTTTTGGTTATGAATACCGCAAATTAGATTCTTTTCAACAGGTAATGAACTAATATAAAGTGTTCCTGACTGGTACCCCGTTAGAACAGGTTTCTTGCCTCCTGTTTTAAAAATAATTCTTGTCATTAATGTACTATGTGTAAGATCATATGAACTAATTAGGAAAGATAGTTGATTAGAATATTTATTATTTATTATTTTTTTTCTTAACGAACTAAGTATCCAAAGACTTCTCTTTTTATAAAAATGATGTATATGTGTGATACCTGCGGGATCATTGCGACGAGATTCTCCCCCTTCTATCATCCGGTCATTCGGAAACCAGTAGGGAATTTCAGTGTTTTCTATTTTCTCGATTAATGCCAAATCCTGCTCGTCTGGTTTTTTTTCGTATCGCTTATTGCCCACTGAGTAATTAATCAGTACAGGGACTTGTTTTGTCTGTCTTATGGTATCATTCAGTGCTGAATCAAATTTCGTTATCCATGCACGGTCCATTTTTCGCTTTGTTAATTGAGCATTGCAATGATGGCATGGAAAATCATCTAAGACTTCACCTTCTTCTTTATTGACTGCTGCTTCCCAGAAAATGATTTCTTTTGAGCAATGAGGGCATACAAACACATCGCTCCAAACGGTGTAATTTATTTT
>JAKQQL010000229.1:0-6314 GCA_029564175.1 Candidatus Cloacimonadota bacterium | reverse complement strand
ATTCCAGGAGTTCTTCTTCTTTGCTAACCTGCTGCCACAATCTCATGGACATTAACTCGTCATATTCTTTGTTGTCAAGTAGTCTCCAGGCCGCTTTAGTTCCCTTTAATAAAGTATGACGAACAGTTACTATCTGATTCTTTGAGAAGAAAAATAAGCTACAGAACAAATAACCTCGTTCAAAATGGACATCAGTAAGACGTATAATATCTAAAATGCCATCGTCTTCATATGTATAAATCTTCTCCAGCCTTAAAACTTTACCAGTTGTACAAATGTTATCATTGTCAATATGATACCAGGATGGATGAAAGAAACAACCAACTCTTAGCAGCCAAGATTTCATTCGGTACTTCAAGGACTGAGATAAAAGCAAGAAGCGGTATTGTAATGTATTCATATATAATTAGTTTGAAGTATCCCCCGGTAATCCCCGCTCTTGTTGGTCCGGCCTGCTCCCCGGCTTGTTGGTGCCACAAAAAGAAACTCTAAATGAATTGAGATTTATCGGATTGATTTATGTATTTTTTAATATAAATACCTGAGATTATCCTTTCGGTCTGTCTTTTTGAAAGAAAATTTTTTTCCTGGGGAAAGAATTCCATTAGCCAGGAATGGCTTTACAAAATTTTTTATAAAAAATTATAATATTTCTAAGGATATGTTTACCAATAGTTTAAATTAACCAAACATTTTTTTCATTTCACTCTCTTCAAACGGCTTGGTCAGATGAATATACCTGTCCATTATGCTATACGAGGATTGGCCAACCCATTTAAGTATGCTTTTCCAGTTGACACCTTTAATGACAGCTAATGAAATAAACGTGTCCCGGAAATTGTGACTGGTGTGATCGGTTTTGAATTTCAGATCTTTATATTCCTCTTGTGTTGCCAGGATTTTTAAAAGATCTTCTATTCCACGATTATACGCCTGGTTTGTTAGTTTATAGCAGGAAGTATCATAATTGACCTCTTCCAGTAACTCCTTTGCATATCTATTGAGTGGTTGCTCGACTTCAACATCAAACCTTTCTGTCTTCTTTGGGGTAAATATCAGAAAGCCACTTTCAATATTTTCAGGCCGGATTCTTTTTATATCATCAAATCTTACTCCGGTAAAACATTGTAATAATATCATTTTCCGTATGACTTCCTGATTTTTCAGATCAAACTTATGATTATACAATGCTATCATTTGTTCTTCAGATAAAGGATTAGGTTTGTTCTTACTTTTTTCTCCCCTCTTGAAAAGTTTTGACTGGAACTTATCCGTCATGTCAATGTTCTTCTCATCCTTTATCTCCCAGTAATAGTAAAGAACTGTAATCAAAACGGTATAAGTTTTTTCTATCGTTCCCTGGCTATATTCCTTTTCTGTGAGCCACACTTC
The DNA here is from genome assembly GCA_029564175.1 of Candidatus Cloacimonadota bacterium. GTDB lineage: Bacteria > Cloacimonadota > Cloacimonadia > Cloacimonadales > WRIO01 > JAGOCT01. The sequence continues at coordinate 4,922 of JAKQQL010000229.1, read as the reverse complement.
GAAATCATCTGACCAGCTTATATTAATATCTGGCAGGTAGGTCTTCTTATTTCTGCTGTCATCAAATCGTTTTATCCGGTTCATTACCGTTTTAAACTCCTTTATTGTTCCATGAGGATGCCCCAGTTTCTTACGTCTGTTGTAGTACTCGTCCATATAGTCAACAAGACTTTTTTTATATTTCAGTAGTTTCTTTGATGGGAATACTTCCTCTATTATCAGGAATTCTTCTCTGCTCAACTGAGCCATCTTGTAATCAAGATCCGGATTGTGGATGTAACTGCTTATCTGGCTTTCTTTATCTTTAATAAACCTGTTCTTTTGCTGGTAGTTGAAGTCACCTTTTAATACTTCGCCTTTCTTATTGGACCAGTTCTTCGGTTTAACCCTAATGTTTGTTGGTATTCTCTTTTCCTTTACGTCTTTTCCAGTTGCCGGATCGTATCTCCGTAACCTTATATAAACCATTGCTTCACCGTTCTTGTCCAATTGGCCAGTCAGGATCATTCTTCTGATTTTTAAGTCTTGCGGGACTACATAAGTGTTCAGATATTTTGCTATTTGATCCTCTGTATAATGTTTCATGTAGTACAAAAAATGATTATATTTGTAAAATTTCTACAACGCCCACAGAAAGGACATTTCAGCAATAAAAGTAGTACAAAAAGTTGAAAATTCAAAAAAAGTAGTACAAAAAATAGAATTGATAATCAGCGCATTAGCCTATATTTTTACTCTTCTCACCCCGACTTCGCCCTCCGAAGTCTGAATTCATTCAGACGAAGGAGGGCTTTTCGTTTTCGGAGGGCTACGTCGGGCAATGCCCGACTATCAAAATCAAATGTCCTTGTAAATCAAATATTTACAAAGCAATTTTTATTAGTAGCACAAAAAGTAGTACAAAATTCTTTGAGTAGTATCTATATTATTCAGCATAGTTTTTTTGTTCATAGTAAGGATACTTTCATTATCTATATAGAACCAGGGCGGATGAAAAACGACTAAATCTCAGTAACCATGATTTCCATCGATACTTCAAGGATTGATATAAAAGCAAGATGCGAAATTGTAATGTATACGTATATAGTTAGTTAAAAGTATCCCCCGGGAATCTCCTCGCGTATTACCCCGGCCCGCTTCCAGGCCTGTCGGTCCTACAAAAAGTAAATCACAGGACTTCCCAATGCCTTCTAAATATAAGTACCTGGTGAAATTCTTTTAACTATAAAATTGAAGGAAAAATTTTTTCTGGAAAAAAATCCTTATCTGGAAAATGACCTTTAAAATTTTTTAAAAAATTATATATCATTCATCATAAGATCTATTTCATGTCGAATACATGAAGTAAATCCGATAAAAACAAAATTTCATGTCGAATGTAACAACAATGTTTTAATTATGTCGTAAAATAAAGTTCTTGACTTTTCCTTGAATTATTCTTAAATTTGGATTGAAACTCTCGCTGGGTTTAATTGAAATGTCCTATTTAACTTCTGAATTGGAAATCACAAAGTGTGATATCCTTTGATTCATGATTATTAATTTGACTAAATTAAGATAATATGTGGAAACCAGTTTCAATTGATCAGTATGTAAAAATTCATTTGAGGAAAAATCCGAATGATAATGAAAAGACACTTAGAATGCGGATTGATGCTGCGCTGGACTATTATAAAAGTGGTTTAAGATGCCGATGCGGAAAGGATATCTGGATAGTTGGTTCGGCTACGGCTCCTTTTGGTTGTTTCAGCTGTATTACAGGGAAAGATCATCCGCGCGGTGATTATGAAATTGATACAGCTCTTGACAAGAGGGATAAGGACGGAAGGAGGCATATTGAAGAGATGGATCCATGGAAAATTGCAGGGATATTCGATGATGATGGATATGAGATCAACAGGGAAACCATCAGAATGCAGCCACTATGTTTAACTTGCATAAAAAATAACAGTGATGATTGGGAAGATGATATTTTATGTAATTTGAATCGAAGTGCCCAGGCAGATGAGAAAGAATTCAAATGTGGGGCATATGAGAAATTATAACTTAAATGGAACATCAGAAAATATCATTACCTCTGAATAGTTAATATCCGAGTTTACAAAACCATTAGATTAGTCTGGTTTATGTTTTATCGCAATAAATAATATCATGGAAATGAATTCAGATGATGAGTATGATATCGCACGTCCGGAAAAACTTCCTGTTTACCGAAAAGGAAGGGAGATATTTGATATGGTAAGAAAAATTGCCGATTTGATCCCGGAGAACAACGAATATCTTATGGACATAAAAGGTTGGATGTTATCTGATGCAGCTCAGCTTACTGTAAAAGTTGCCGGAGCTGAGGCAGCCGGACTGTATGATCTGAAAATGGAAAATGCTGCCATTATACGCAAAGCTGCACGTGATCTGATGGTTCAGCAGCACTCTCTTGAATCATTTGGATTTGAATATGTTGAATATTGGCAGATGGTAAGAGATCTTATTGAAGAATACAGACTGCTGTTCATTGACTGGGTGGCAGGATTTGACAAATGGGATTATATAATTGACCGCTGGGGTCTTTTTAATCCACCCGGCGTTGGTCCTTTTGATAAAGACCCTGATGATGATATACCATTCCTGGGTTTTAAAGGAGAAAATGATGAATAGAAAACAGTTGCCTGTCTCTCTAAAAAACACTAAGTTCCGATACGTATAGTCATAAGATACAGGTAATTAAAAAATTACCTGGCTTCTCGCCCCGACATAAAAAAGAGTGAGAGTGTAAGCGGGAGCGAATACTCTGACTTTTTTCCCTCAGCACTGCCAGATAATATCCATTATTTTGTCCCAGAAACCGAATCTGGAGTGAAACCAGCTTATAAGGCATTTCAAACTTATCATTGAGCCTGCTCTTCACTTCATCGTATGAAGAAATCAAAGCATCAAAGACTGCATTTAATTATAATTCCGTATTTCTTAAACTGAACGGATTACTAATTCAATTATTAGTTATAAAATTGAGGCAAATAATTTGAATCCTGTTTGCAATTACCCGTTATACGAGAATCAAACTACCAGATGTCCCCTAAGTTAGCCGTACAGAGTATATGACACACCTCCTGCAAAAGTGATGAATCCTTCTTCATTAGTCGTTCCTATAAAAGAAAACCTCTCCAACGGGTGTATCAAAGACCCTTGCTATACGAAAAGCAAGCTCAAGTGTAGGAGAATATTTCCCCTGTTCAATAGCCATGATAGTCTGACGCGAAACCCCGGTCTTATCAGCCAGTTCCTGCTGGGTCATCTCCCCGGCATGGAACCTTAAAATACGTATTTTATTTTCTATATTGCATTTGGCCATATCAGACTCCTTTCCTGTAATACCAGATTTTTACCACAGAAGAAATCAGATCTGAAAGAAAACCTGAAACTATAAGGGTGACGAACATAACCCACAACTCCATCCCCAGAGCAACTGCGCCCATAGCCGACATAAATCCGATGATGAAAACCCAGTATGAAACCCTTAACGACTTTAACTCAATAAGCTTGTCTCGTTCATCATCCTTATCGGAAATATCCTCATCTGTTACAATCTTGTTTATGATCGCAAAAAGTATGTGAATAACTATCTGTGCAATAATTGCCACAGGTATGAGCACAATAAATGACCTTCCCCAAAACTTCAGGTCGTTAATAATTTCAGGATTACTCTCAATGTATCTGTTAAACACCCAGAGTGAATAGAAAACAATAATTATCAGGCTGGCAATCAGCGAAACCAGTACCTGTTTCTCTTTCTGTCCCATTTTGATTCTTTTTAGATTTAATAGTATACTTTATTTGACACAAAGATAAGTATAATTTACATAATGACAAATATAATATACATTAATACTGCCGGTTTCGTAACTAAATAGTGGTTGAACAGCTTTGTATTTGTTCCGGACATGGCTGGTTTTCCTATAAATGGAATGCATCCGTCGATCTGAACGGGATGTCAATAGAAAGCAAATGGCAAAGGAATTAGCAGACCGATGGAAGTCAGCCGGGAGTCAGACTTCATCACCCGGCTTCAGGTAAAATCCGATTGCATTAAGACCTTCACTCTTACGGTAATATTCAGGATCAGCAAAATTCGTGTTTTCCCGGCGCTTAACTTTTATCAGTACGCTTCCGGCCTTCGCTTTCATTACCTGGACACCCAGGGTTGAACGGCTTTCCACCGCATTGATCTGAGAGGTGTTGAACAGGACAACCTTTTTAATGCTGCTCATCGCAACAAGATCAATGTCGCGTTCAATGAGTTCAATAAAGACCAGACGCGATTTACCGCTGAAAGCATTCCTGAGTTTTTTCCTTGCATACTCGGTTTTATAACTTTCCATGGAAATTTTCCCGACTTTGCCATTTTCAAATGCCACGATCAGAAATCCTTTGTATCTCTTTTCCCCGGTCAGATAAACCGGTCTTTCCCCCGGTTCGAGATCGATTTTCTGCAACGCCTGAAACTTGTCAGCAATCTCCCTTTTCTGAACTTTATAGACATTACAGAGGGAAGTAAACACAAGTATCTCGCTTGAATTGGAATCGTCAGCCACTTTAAGCGCGGTGGCTCCCGAAGGGGATTCTCTCATTTGATCATTCCTTTCTTCCATTTCTATTCTCCTTTTCAGACTTTCTGCACTTTGCATATTACCAGGTTTTAATTAAAATCCAAATGTGGGAATTATTCTTTTTCTTCCTGTTTAATTTTTTGCAATTCGTCGCTGCAACAAATGTTTGTCAAATCTGGACTGATTCAATGACATACCTGTCAAAACATAGGCTGTACAGCCGGCTAAGTAAATAAAACAAAAAGATAATCCGTTCAGGTATCAGTCATTTATTGTGGCTTTTCCCTTCCACCTTCAGAATGAGTCGTAGTGAACTGT
>JAKQQL010000228.1:0-10949 GCA_029564175.1 Candidatus Cloacimonadota bacterium | reverse complement strand
CCGATAATGGCACCGTTACTGTTTCGTTTGCTCCGGTCAATGATACGCCTGTCGTAATTCAGACTATCAATCCAATCATTTTTGATGAAGATACAGTATTCTCAGGTCTTGATCTGAATGCCATCTTCTCAGATGTGGATTTAGCTTATGGCGATCAGTTGACTTATACCACTTCCGAACATGAAGGTCTGTCAATTGCCATCAATAATGGCATTGTCAGTATCACTCCAAATCAAAACTGGTTTGGAGCACATACCCTGATCTTCACAGCCACAGACACACAACAGACTTTTGTTAGCACCGAAGTCAGTCTGACAGTGAACAATGTTAATGATGCCCCTGTGATCAATCTGCCTGAATCTTATGCAATAGAAGAAGATTCCGTTCTAACAGTTGATTTATCCGAATTCATCAGTGATATGGATAACACTATAGATCAGCTGGTCTTAAATGTTGAGAATACAGAACATCTGAACACAGTGATCAATGGTCATCTTTTAACAGTTACTCCTGCCGAAAACTGGTTTGGTAGTGAATATATTTATATTACATTAAATGATGAACAAAATCCTACAATGTCTCTCAGAAGACAATTGAATCATTTACAAAAACAAAACAAGAGAAACACTCGAATCTGTGTCATGGATTCTGTACTGATCATTGTTAATCCTGTTAATGATACCCCTGTATTGATATTGCCCGACTCCGTATTGATTCAGGAAGATACTCAGATTCAATTAGATGTGACACCATTTATCATAGACCCTGATAATTCTTCATTTACTTTAACGATAGAAGAAAGCCCTAATCTGAATATCACAGTTGAAGGAATGATTGCCAATGTCAGTATCCAGGAAAACTGGTTTGGTGAAACCTATGTCAGAATGACTGTAACTGAAAATGACAGACGATTGAGCATAAGCGATAGCCTTCGGGTCATCGTTCTGCCAGTCAATGATGCACCGCTTATTGTAACAAGTACACCGGATAGCAGTACAATCCATGTGGAAGCTCTTATCGAAACAACATTTAGTATTGTTGCAGAAGATGTTGAAGGTGATTCTTTATCTTTCGTTTGGATGATTAATGATGTAGTTGCTGAGACTGATTCTGCTCAGTTTAACACGATATTCGATCAGGAAGGCACCTATACGGTCAAAGTAATTGTTTCTGACAGTACAGACAGCGTTGAACATGAATGGCAGGTCATTGTGACACCTAATTCAATAGATGATCATCTCATTTCAGCTACTGTATTGAAGGGAAATTACCCGAATCCGTTTAATCCAACCACTCATATTCGTTTTGATTTAAAACAGAACGGTCCTGTAAAAATCAATATCTACAATATTAAGGGACAACTGGTTAAACAGTTGTTAAATGATTCATACAAAGCAGGTCATCATACCGTAACCTGGAATGGAAAGGATGACAGAGGTAAATCTGTCAGCTCCGGAGTTTATTTCTATCACATGCAAAGCAGTGATTACTCTGCTGTCCGAAAAATGATGATGATAAAATAGTTAGACAAACCGGCGGGAAACCGCCGGTTTTTTAAAATCACAAAAAAAATAAAAACGATCATATTGCCAAGATATATTCTCTTCATAATCTGAAAACAAAATCAAAGTATTTTGAGAAAAGTTTCCATTATTAGTTTTAAAAAATAAAATAGTTGATATGATTTTCTTTCGATGTTATCAAAAAAAATGATTGATAGTCGTATAGGAAGTGATAAGGAAAGAAAGAGGAAAGAAAGGGGAATGAAAAATCTATAAACATACCATAAAGATGTTTATAGATATATTAAAAATAAAATTATTTTGATATATTCTGATAGTTTTTCATAAATTCTTGAATATCGTAAGAAGATCAATTTTTTGCATAATTTTAAAATTACAATGGTTCATAAACGGATAGGCATTAAAATGCACAAGCTCTATCATGTGTAAAAACAATATTGCAAAAATGAAAAAATAGCTTGACATTTTTAATGATTGAATTATTATTTCATCAGGGAGGTCAGGATGAATCATATAATACATAAAAACCTGGAGCCAGTACGGATGCTGTATTCTTGTACAGCCGGTCAGCAAGTGCCAATGATTGGAGCAGTGGTGCCTGCCGGTTTTCCTTCTCCTGCTCAGGATTATATTGAAGATGTGCTGGATTTGAATGAACTTTTGATACAACATCCGGCAGCGACCTATTTTGTGCGGGTGGAAGGCTATTCGATGCTGAATGCCGGGATCTATCCGGAGGATATTTTGATTGTAGATCGTTCACTGGATGCAGTGAATGGCAAGATTGTCATTGCAGTCGTTGATGGTGAATTTACGGTTAAGCGGCTGCATATTGATAAAAAAGGTGTATGTTTTCTAATGCCGGATAATCCTGATTATGAGCCTGTCAGGATTCATGAGGGGATGGATTTTTCGATATGGGGTGTGGTAACCAATGTAATCCATAAGTTGTAAAAAGGGCAGAACATGGTGGAATTTCGCAAACCGGAAAAGAATCAGCGTCCAATATATGCACTGGTGGACTGTAATCAGTTTTATGTCTCCTGTGAGCGTGTTTTTCAGCCTTATCTGGAAGGGAAACCGGTCGGTGTACTATCCAATAATGATGGTTGTCTGGTAGCCCTTTCTCCTGAAATGAAAGCGCTTGGAATCAAACGGGGAACACCTGCATATCAGATCAGACCTGTACAGGAACAGCATGAACTTTACCTTTTTTCATCCAATTATACCCTATATGGCGATATGTCAGCGCGGGTGATGAAAACGATTGCTTCCTTTGCTCCGGATATCGAAATCTATTCAATAGATGAGGCTTTTCTTTCTTTTAAAGGCATGGAACATATGGATTTGACGGCATATGCCCAAACGATTCGTCAAACGGTGATGAAATGGACAGGTATTCCTGTTTCCATTGGTATTGGAACGACTAAAACACTGGCAAAAATTGCCAATAAAGTCGCAAAAACCTACAAAGCGTATCAGGGTGTTTTTAATATCGTAGATCATCCGAAAATGGAAAAGATACTTTCAACAATTGATCTGGAAGATATATGGGGGGTAGGCAGACAGTATTCCAAAAAGATGAAAAAAATGGGCTTAATGACTGCTGCTGATTTACTACATCTGGAAAATGAGTGGGTGCGTAACCAGTTTACGGTAGTTGGTTTACGAACCGTTTTGGAACTGAAAGGTTATCCATGTATTGAAATGGAGAATACGGCCAATCCGCGTAAGCAGATTGTTTCTTCACGTTCATTTGGTCATCCGGTAAAAGATTATGAGGATATGGAAGAAGCGATGTCTTCTTTTTGCAGTAATGCAGTTGAGCGTCTTCGATCGCAGAAGAGCGTTGCCCGTCAGTTATTTGTGTATCTTTGCACTAACCCATTCCGTAATGATCCGCAGTATGCCAATTTTATGTATAGCAGATTGCCAGATTATTCTGCTTATACACCAGATTTTATTCAATTAGGGAAAACAATATTGAGAAAAATCTTTAAACCAGGATATTTGTATAAGAAATGCGGAGTCATGATAAGCGATATCATTTTGGAAAAAGATATTCAACCCACTCTGTTTGACGTACCTTACTGTCAGCAGGACAAGAAGAAGCTGATGCTTTGCATGGATAAAATTAATCAGAAATATGGCAGTCACAAGATTTACTTTGCGTCTAATGGTGTTTTGAAGAAATGGCGTATGCGCAGAGAAATTCTTTCCCCCCAATTTACCACCTGCTGGGCAGAATTGCTCGTTGCTAAAGATAACCCGGGCTCAGCATTTCAGAAAGTTAAATTAGTAAATCAGCGATCGTAAATTTCGCCTGCTTGCAAATATAACGAATGAGATTTGCTTGACAATTCTTATCTATTGTTTTTATGGTTTATACATATTATAAAATGAAGGTTAAAATGGATAATAAACAGATGATTAAAGAGTTGGTATTTGTATTGGCAGGAGGATCTTTAGGAAGTTCAATACGATACTTGTCATATCATTTTCTGGATTTTGATACAAAGAGTCCTTTCCCCCTTAAAACATTTCTGGTGAATGCTTTTGGCAGTTTTTTAATTGGATTTTTAACGATTCTGTTTAAAATGTATGATTTATCAGAAGTCTTTAAATTGTTTTTTATCACCGGATTTATTGGTTCATTTACAACTTTTTCAACCTTTAGCTTTGAAACAATACAGCTATATCAGAATGGCCATATAAAAACAGCTGTTTTAAATGTTTCGGCGTCTGTGATTGTGGGTATTGTTTTTGTGTTGTTAGGTATATCTCTGGCTAATTGTATATCCGTTCAGCAATAAATTAACAAAATATAAACTCTCTTGTCTGCATAGTAAAAGGCAGGGCTTTCGCCCTGCTTTCTATAAGGTTTAGGAGGTTATATGATTAATTAAATAACGAACACTCTTACAGTTCGTTACAATTAATTTTGATTTATTTTTCAAAGTCTTTATTCATCGATATTCCAGCTGTTGGCAAAGATAAGTTCGTTGTCATTATAGGCTTTTTCATTAAAGGATTTAATGTGTTTTTTTAAGTTTTGACATTGTTGTTCTGTACAGGTGAGGAAGATCGAACTGTTAAGTCCAGGCCAGACCGGAGTATTTAAGCGAGGCTCACCTTTAGGCAGTAAGCCAATACTCTCTTCAATAATCTGGTAAAAAGTGATTTTCTCATCTTCTATCATTTGTATCAGCTGGTTAACAGAACTGATATTGCAGGTCAGATTCATCATTTTCATATTATGCTCCTTTACGATTGATGACAGTATAGATTACCGGTACCAGAACCAGAGTGATCATGGTTGAAATCAGAAGACCGCCAATCATGGTGATCGCCATTGGTTTCCACATTTCAGAACCCATTCCGTTGCTTGTTGCCATGGGTAACATTCCCAGAATAGTTGTCAGAGCTGTCATTAATACAGGTCTAAGGCGTGAATGACCCGCTTCAACTACAGCATTCATCAGAGAACGTCCTCTTGCTCTTAACAGATTGGTATAATCTACAAGAACAATACCATTGTTAACGACAACACCAACCAACATGATGATACCGATGAATGTTGTCACACTGAGTGTTTCACCGGTTGCCAGGAATGCCCAGATAACTCCGATGATGGATAACGGAACTGCAAACATGATGATAAAAGGATCTTTCATGGATCCAAATTGTGACGCCATCACCATATAAACCAGTAAGATACCTAAAGCAAAGAGCATAATCAGTGATTTAAAAGATTCCTGCTGTTCTTCATATTGACCACCAAAGTCCACAATCACACCATCAGGTATATCTATTTTTGAGATTTCTTTTTTCACTTCTTTTACTGCTGTACCGAGAGAGACATCTTTCAAATCAGCAGAGACGTAGATTATACGTTGCTGAGATTCATGCTTGATTTCCAGAGCGCCTTTTGCTTCAACAATTTCTGCAAAAGATCTGAGTGCCACGCTTTGTCCGGTGAGTGTCGGAATGAGAATGTCGCCAATCGCTTCGATGTTATTACGGTATTCCGGTGCGTAACGAATGAGCACGTTAAATTCTTCGCCATCTTCTTTATATTGTGTCGCTTCAACGCCATAGATACTTTGTCTGACGCTTAATCCCACCATTGCAGCATTAATGCCCAGTTCTCTGGCTTTATCACGATCAATGATAACTTGAAGTTCCATTTTACCCGGATCAATTGTATTACTGATATTACTGAGTTTTCCATATCGAACCAGGGCTTTCTCAATTTTGAGTGCAGTTTCGTTCATCTTGTCAAAATCAGTACCCATTACCTTGATATCAATTGGCTTTTTATTACCCAACATTGCTTTTCCGAGCATACTGCCACCAGACATGGAGAATTTTTCTATCTCAGGTATAAGCGCAACCCGTTTACTGATGCGGTCAGCAACTTCAGCGGATGAATAATCACGATAATCAGGGATAACAATTTTTGAACCGATGGTAAAGGCATTTTTACCTTCCTTAAAGCTCATGATTGAGAGTACACCCTTTTCAGTCTGACCAATGATACTGTAATGGGACAACATATCTTTTTTAGGGATTTCTTCCAGGAAAATATCTTCCACCAGACCGGCTACACGTTCTGTTTCACTCAGTGTTGTTCCTACCGGTAATTCTACAGAGACCATCAGGTCGCCGGCATCAAAGTCAGGGATGTAGTTGGTTCCGACAGTCATGCCTAAACCAAGGGTAATGAAAAATAATCCGATTGAACTGTATATCACTGTTTTCCTGTGTTTTACTGACCAATCCAACCATTTTTTATATTTGTTTTCTGTTTGAACGAAGATTTTTTCAAAGAAAGTAAAGAGTTTACCATGGGTTTTCTTTTGTTCTTGAATGGGTTTAATCAAACGAGAAGCCAGCATCGGTGTCAGAGTGAGGGCTGTAAATAATGACCCGATTAACGTAACAGAGGCAATCTGAGCCAATTGTTTAAACAGAATACCGACAACGCCACCCATAAAGACCATTGGTAAGAATACGACTATTGTAGTCAAAGTAGAGCCAGAAATTGCCATACCCATTTCAGCTGTACCAAAAATCGCTGCTTCCTGAGGTCTGGCTCCGTTTTCTATATGTCGTGTGATGTTTTCCAAGACCACGATGGCATTATCTACCACCATACCCAGTGCGATTGCCAGCGCCATCATAGAGAAAATATTGATGGAAAATCCGGCAACAAACATATAGATGAAGGCTACTACCAGAGAAAAAGGAATGGTCAAAATGATAATCAAACTGTTTTTGACGTCTCTCATAAAGAAAATAACTACGAAGATAACGAAGAAAGCTGCATACCAAATAGTTGAAGAAACATTTTTAATGGAGTGTGATACCAATACAGAAGAGTCAATTGCCTGATTGATTATGACATCTTTTGGCAGGGTTTTCTGAATTAATGCAATTTCTTTTTTAACCGCAGAAGCCACTTCCAGCGTATTCGCTCCGGATTGCTTCTGAACCATGATTACAACAGATTTCTCTTTAAAACTCTTTGTGATTTCATCTTTATCTTTATAGTCATCACGAACAGATGCTACGTCAGAAAGGCGAACGATCTTGCCATTAAATGAAGAAATAACCAGATTTTCGATATCAGCGGTTGAAGTGAATTCTCCGGGTACTCTGACAGCCAGTTCATTAAGCCCTAAATCGATATTACCGCCTGGAACTGTCATGTTCTCTGTTTTGAGTGCCTGGGCAATAGTTGCCATGTTTAACTGATAAGCCTGAAGACGATAAGGATCTACTTCAACCTTGATTTCACGTTCTTTCTGACCGATGATAATAAAATTACCGACTCCTTTAACGCGTTTTAAGCGATCAGTCATCTTTTCTTCAAGAATCTGATCAAGTGAATTATAGCTTTCTTTCGCTGAAACGTTATAGATAATCACCGGTACCATTGAGCTGTTGACTTTGATAATTGCCGGAGAGTGAGCGCTTGAAGGCAGATCTTTTTTGACCAGTTCCAATTTATCTCGTGTATCATTGGAAGCTTCATCCAGATTGGTATTCCAGTCAAACTCCAATGAGATAAATGATACATTTTCTTTTGATTTGGAGCTTACTTTTTTCAAATTCGTTACACTGGAAAGTTGATTTTCAAGTTGTTTGGTAACCTGTTCTTCTACTTCACTGGCAGAAGCGCCAGGGTAAACTGTAACGACTGTAATGGCAGGGTATTCCACATCTGGCAGAATATCTCGGGGTAACATGGTAAGTGAAACTACTCCGAATATCATCAATGCCAAAAAGAACATCAATGTAAATACGGGATTTTTGACTGCAATCTGAGGGAGTCTCATTCTGCCCCTCCGCCTAACTGAACATCTGTGCCGTCCATCAGTTTGGTTTTACCGGCTGTAATCACCTGATCACCAGCCTGAACGCCTTCCACCAGTATTTCATCACCAATTGATTTCAATGGGGTTATTACTTTTTTTACTGCTTTGCCATTATCAAAAACAAAGACAAAGCTTTCATTCGTACCAGATTGTTTCATCATGGCAAAACGAGGAATAAATATGCCTTTTTCAACAGGCATTTTCAGACTGACACGGGTAAACATCCCTGGCATCAGTTTTTTTAATGAATTATTAACGATGATATCTACAGTCGTAGTTCTTGAAAGAGTTGATAAAATCGGATGGATGGTTTCAATTACGCCGGAGAAGCTTTCATTTGGGTAGGCATCACATTTGATCTCTGCTTGTATGCCTTTCTTTAATTGAGCGATATCTTTTTCATTGACCTGGATTTGCACTTTAACCGTGTTTAACTGCATCAGTCTGACTACTCCTGAAGCGTGAGAATAGCCTGGATTCAATGCAGGCATAATTGAGAAATTCTCTCCTTCTTTTACCAGAATTTCCACGACCGTTCCTGCAAATGGTGCAATAATCTGGGTATTTTTTCTTAACAAATTGAATTTTTCTTTAGTCGCTTCCAGTTTGGCTTTTAAATGATCAAATTCCATTTCTGAGATTGAACCTTTGGAAAAAAGCTGGGAGACTCTGTTAAAGTCTTTTTCAATTGCTTTGTATTCGATCTGAACCTGAGTAAATAACTCGTCTGATAACTGTGCTATCACCTGTCCTTCAGAAACGTTCTGACCTTCTTTGACAAATATTTTCTCTACTTTACCTGGCAGACTGGCACCCAGATTGGCTTCTTTAGCTGCCTGAACGCTTCCTGAATAATTTAATACCGGATCATAACTTTTTTCAATAGCCTGAGCTGTTTTCACCGGAATAGCTTCTTCTACTGTTTTATTGTTATCTTTTTTTGTACATGCACTAAAAAGAAGTGCTGTAGTCAGTATGATGATTATATTTTGTTTGATTTTTCTCATTTTTTTCTCCTTTTTTCTTTCTGTTTGCTGTTGTAGGGCAAGCAACCTGCTTGCCTGGTCTATTTTCGCAAGCTGGTAGCTTGCGCTACAGGTTTCTGCAAGCTGGTAGCTTTCGTTACACTCGTTTGCTGTTGTTGGGCGAGCAACCTGCTTGCCACGTTTTTCTTCGCAAGCTGGTAGCTTGCGCTACAGGTTTCTGCAAGCTGGTAGCTTTCGTTACACTCGTTTGCTGTTGTAGGGCAAGCAACCTGCTTGCCACGTTTTTCTTCGCAAGCTGGTAGCTTGCGCTACAGGTTTCTGCAAGCTGGCAGCTTTCGTTACACTCGTTTGCTGTTGTAGGGCGAGCAACCTGCTTGCCACGTTTTTCTTCGCAAGCTGGTAGCTTGCGCTACAGGTTTCAGCAAGCTGGCCGCTTACGTTACACTCGTTTGCTGTTGTTGGGCGAGCAACCTGCTTGCCACGTTTTTCTTCGCAAGCTGGTAGCTTGCGCTACAGGTTTCAGCAAGCTGGCAGCTTGCGCTACAAGAGCTGTCCATAGACTTTGGCATGTTTAATTTCATTGACTTTAAGTTCTGACAAAGCGTCTAAGTAGTCAGACTGTGCTTTTTGCCATAGTGTCTGTGCATCGAGCACATCAGCACTTTTTAACATGCCCTGACTGAATTTATCATTACAGTATTTCAGGTTTTCAGTTGCCTGATCTACGCCTGTTTTTGTTAACATTACTTTCTGGATGCTTTCATTCAACATATTATCTGACTGTTTCATTTCCAGAGTAAGTAGTTCGCGGGTTTCATCATATTTTAAGAGAGCTGCTTTTTCCAAGTTTTTTGCTGATGACAGGCTATAGCCTCTTTCGTTCCAATGGAAAAGTTCCATTGATGCGATAAGTGCAATTGTCCAGTCTTTACCAGTTTCGTCTTTGAGAGAATTGTAAGGATTTGGATTCATAAAATTGTAACTGGCATTGAGCATGATATTAGGTAAATATCTGGAAAACTGAATGCTTTTATTATTGCCTGCGATTTCTGTTGCAGACTTGAGCATTTGCAATTCAGGGCGTCTTTGTAAGGCCTCTTCAATTGAAGTCTGACCAGCGTTTTTTTGATTTGAAGCAGTCAGTTGATCGGATAAATCAAGATCCTGATTCAGCGGGGTACCTAAAATCTGATTAAGCGCCATTTTAGATAATGCCAGTCCATTTTTTGCTTTTAAAAGGTTTAACTCCGCTTCATTGAGTTTTACACTGGCTTTTAAAATCTCATTTTGGGTAATGATGCCCACAGCCTTATAATTCTCAAGGTCTTCAAGATGTTTTTGAACAGTAGTTTTAAACTGTTCTGCCAGCTTCACTTTTTCTACCAGGGCAACGACGCGCCAGTAGGCTTCATCGGTTTTGATAATGATTTCTTCTTCTGTCAATTGCATTTTCTGGCTTTCGATAGCTTCCAGATTCTTATGCAATTTATACTGATTTAATACCTTGCCGCCGGTAAAAATAGGTTGGGTCATGTTGACACTAAAGACAAATGCATCTTCGTCATCGATTTCCATATCCAGTTGTAGAGGTACAAACTGACCTGCTATGGCAGATGCTGTGCCTGTTGTTGGATTATATTGATAAACAGGCAGTTTAATCAGATCTGTCTCTACTTTATAGACATCCCCTTTTTGCATGTAGGTTCCGCCAAGATTAAAAGAGGGCAGGAAATGGGTAAAGGATGCCTTGCTTTTCTGTTCGGCACTCTTTTTCATAAGCTCAGCACTTTTAAAGGAATGATTGTTTTTCAATGACAAATCCCTTGCCTGTTGAAGACTGAGTGTTGCAGCCTGAGCTATACAAAATATACTCACCATAAGACTGATAATGATGAATCTGTGCCATTTAATTAATACATTTTTGATGACCTCGTAAAAAAGAAAGGCTATAACTCTTTGAAAAATAAGGCAGTTATGCAAAATTAGTTCTTGACAATATTGGCCATTCATTTATATTAACTCTATATAAGATGAGGTGATGTAAATGAAAAAGATAAATG
>JAKQQL010000226.1:0-26776 GCA_029564175.1 Candidatus Cloacimonadota bacterium | reverse complement strand
TATTAAGGGGCGTCAGCCCTGTGTTCTTCGTAGAAAGATAGACAGTTAAACCGTATTAAGGGGCGTCAGCCCTGTGTTCTTCGTAGAAAGATAGACAGTAAAACCGTATCAAGGGGCGTCAGCCCTGTGTTCTTCGTAGAAAAGATAGGCAATTAAACCGTATTAAGGGACGTCAGCCCTGTGTTCTTCGTAGAAAGATAGACAGTTAAACCGTATTAAGGGGCGTCAGCCCTGTGTTCTTCGTAGAAAGATAGACAGTAAAACCGTATCAAGGGGCGTCAGCCCTGTGTTCTTCGTAGGAAAGACAGGCCGTTAAACCGTATTAAGGGGCGTCAGCCCTGTGTTCTTCGTAGGAAAGACAGGCAGTTAAACCGTATAAAGGGGCGTCAGCCCTGTGTTCTTCGTAGAAAGACAGACAGAAAACCGTATTAAGGGGCGTCAGCCCTGACATCTTCGTAGGATTTATTCAAAATAATAGATTGCCTGAATCGGGTCGATAGATGAGGCTTTCCAGGCTGGATATAGGCCTGACAATAAACCTGTAATAATGGCAAAACTGATACCAATGATCACACTCCAAACAGGGATAATCATTTGCGAGCCTATCCCCATTTCCATAGCTTTAATCAGTCCCACTGCCAACAGAATACCGACAAATGCTGCAATCAGCGATAATACAAGTGCTTCCATCAGAAAATAGAAGAATATATCCCGATTGGTAGCTCCAATTGATTTTCTGACTCCGATTTCCATCATGCGTTCATTGATGGAGATAAGCAGGGTACTAAAGAGTCCTATCCCGCCGACGATTAGTGATACCGTTGCAATCGCCATGAGAGTCAGATTCCATTTTTTTATCATTTCATCCATTTCCTGATTGATTGTGATAAACATAGAACCTACATCTTCAAAACTGAAATCATGAGTCATATTTCGTCTGGATAGCAGTAACTGGGTAACATTCGTCTTGAGACTGGCAAATTTTTCTTCGTTTTCAGACTGAAGATAAATATAATCGACTGCTCCTGCCCGACGTAGGTATGCAGAACCGGTTCGTAAAGGTAAGTAGATCGATTTCAAATCCATTTTTCTTTCCCATGGATTGAAGTTAAATCCTTTTTTCTTGTTGAGTTCATCTTCTCCAAGTACACCGATGATTGTATAGCGGTTATTCCCGACAGATACAACCTTACCCAGCGGATTTTTTTCTTTCATGATTTCTTCTGCGTAGAGATAACCAATTACACAGACTTTACCTGTATTTTTTTCTTCATAATCATTAAATAAACGACCTGAACTGATCTGATAAGTTTTTGATTTAAAGAAGTCATTATTGGTCGCTTTTAGTCTAATCCATTCATTTTCGGGTGTTTTTTCCCAGGTTTCAATCATACCATAGATATATTTATATTCGGCATTTGCTCTCAAAAATACGTAATCTGAGTAGGTAATCGGTTTGCTTTTCCGGTTGGTACGCATAAACCGCATCATACCGCCAAAACGTCTTGAACCTGAATTGCCTTCATCCCGTTTTTGCATGACAAAAAGAGAATTGTTAAATCCCATGCCTTCCATATTTTTCTTCATAATGGCTTTGATACCATAAACAGATGAAAACATGGCGACAACAGCCATGATACCGATGATGATGCCCAGCAAAGTTAAAAATGAGCGTAGTTTATGGCTCATAATCGTTTGCAGGCTACTGATGATACTATCCCAGAGATGCATCAATTACCTCCAGATGAGATTCTCTACAAGCAAGATGCTTGTAGTACGGTTATTATGCTTGCAGTACGGAAAGATTGTAACGTAAGCTTCCAGCTTGCGAAGTCTATTCTACAAGCAAGATGCTTGTAGTACGGCAGATGCTTGTAGTACGGTTATTATGCTGTCGTACGAAGATCATAAACGACCAGGAGGGTCGTTCCACAACTTAAAAATATTCTTTACCACATTTTGGGCATTGCTTGTATTTCTGTTTAGTTTCCTTATTGGTCATTTCTTCAAGATAGTAATGGCCACAGGTAACACAGGCAATCGCTACCGGTTTGTGGGGTGCAATGTAATCGCAATCAGGGTAACGGGAGCAGGCATAGAAGGTTCTGTTTTTAAGTCCTTTTTTGGAGACAAGCTCACCTTCATTACATTTCGGGCATTTGACTCCAGCATTCATTGAGCGGATAAATTTGCATTTTGGGTAATCTGAGCATGAGTAAAATTCACCAAATCTACCCTTTCTGATCATGAGTGGTTTACCGCACTGAGGGCATAGTTCATCCGTTTGTTTGGGCTTTTCGACGACAATTTTCCCTGATGTATCACGGGAGAAATTAACGATACTCTTACATTTCGGATAGTTTGTACAACCCAGAAATTCTCCGTTTTTTCCTCTTTTTACTGCCATAGGACTGCCACATTTTTCGCAGGTAATACCGGTATCTTCTACTGAATTTTCAACAATTTGGATTGAATTATCATCCTGACGTCTGAAACTCTTTATATTTTTACATTCAGGGTAGTTTGAGCAAGCGAGGTATTCACCATTTTTGCTGTTTTTGATTATCATTTTGTGGTGACATTTTTCACATTCAATATCTGTTTCTTCGGTCATCAGTTCGCGTGCTTCTTTCACACTGACTTTAGCGATCAGATCAGTAATTGAACCGTAATAATCTTTTAATAAATCAACCCAAATCTGTTTGCCAAATTCGACCTGATCGAGTTTATCTTCCATTTCAGCAGTGAATTTCACATTAAAAAGTGAATCAAAATAATGTACCAGAAAACGGTTAACGAGGATGCCGAGCTGGGTCGGATAAAAACGTTTTTCTATGATTTTGACATAAGTTCGTTCAATAATGGTATTGGTAATCGACGCATAAGTAGAAGGTCTGCCGATACCGAGAGATTCCAGCTCTTTGATCAGCTGGGCTTCCGTATAGGCTGAAGGAGCCTTGGTGAAATGCTGTTTACCAAATGGTTTTTTCATTTCGAGTTTATCTTTTTCTGCATAATCAGGGTGGATATTTTCGCCGAGAGATAAATTGATATGAGGATAAACTTTGTAAAAACCTGCTTCAATGATGACAGAACCGGAGGTTTTAAACAGGGCTTTACCACAGCTGACTTCAATCTGAACTGAGCTGAGTGCAAGTGGAATCATCTGAGTACTTATAAATCGCTGCCAGATAAGCTGATACATCTCAAACTGGTCTTTGGAAAGATATTGTTTTAAAGACTCAGGCGTTCTCCATGGATAAGTGGGTCTGATGGCTTCATGGGCATCCTGAGATTCACTTTTATTTTTATAAGTTCTGATTTCACTGTTCAGATATTTTGATCCATACTCTTTTTTAATGACTTCACGAGCATTTTCAACCGCTTCGTCAGCAATACGAACAGAGTCCGTACGCATATATGTGATTAACCCGACAGTTTCACCACCAATGTCCATTCCTTCATAGAGATTTTGAGCCAGCATCATTGTTTTCTTACCTGAGAAGTTTAAGACACGGGCTGCATCCTGTTGCAGGGTGGAAGTGATATAAGGTGCCTGTGGCTGAATATAACGTTTACTCTGTTTGAGTGAGCTTAGTTCTGCCTGGTGGTTGAGGATTTCCTGAACAATCTGTTCACTCTGTTCCTGATTCTCCAGCTTGACTTTTTCGCCGTTGAACTGGTGTAGAGTTGCTTTAAAATGGGGAAGTTCCCCTTTCCAGAATTCAGATTCAATCGTCCAGTATTCTTCAGGCACAAACTGGTTTATTTCTTCATTTCTTTCACAGATCAGGCGAAGAGCGACAGACTGAACTCTGCCAGCGCTGAGGTTGGTAGAGCTGATCGTTTTCCATAACAAGGGGCTGACTTTATACCCGACAATACGGTCTAAAACTCTTCTTGCCTGTTGGGCATCTACCTTGTTTTCATCGATTTGTCCAGGCGCTTCTACGGCAGATTGTATGGCTTTTTTGGTAATTTCATTGAAAACAATACGATAGACCGGTTTATCTTTACTTTCTTTACTGAGAACTTTTGCCAGATGCCAGGCAATTGCTTCTCCTTCGCGGTCATGGTCAGATGCCAGATAAATAGCAGAAGCTTCTTTTGCATTCTTTTTTAAGTCTTCAATTAGCGGTTTTTTTGTAGGGTCATTGACATATTTGGGTTTAAAATCCTTCTCCACATCGACCCCAAGTTCTTTTTTGGGGAGGTCTCTGATATGCCCCATAGAGGCTTTAACGGTAAACTGGTTATTTAAAAATTTCCCGATTGTTTTTGCTTTTGCAGGTGATTCCACAATAATAAGCGGTTTGGCCATAGCAATCCTTTCATTAACGACCCACAGGCCGTTTTTTCACCCTAATCTATCTAATTTACTGTAAATTTCATGTTATGGATGATATCTGGAGAATTCAGATACATTTGAATAATCTGATTCATCAATGCTTCCTGAAAATCAGAATAGCTCATCATTTCAAGGAGAGAAATCATGACAAATTCATCCAGTGGCTCTTCAAATTCCTGACTATACAGGCTCAGTTGATTGATCACTTTTTCAAACTCATTGTATGACAGCAGATTATCTTTAACAAGATCAAGCAGATATGTAAATGCTTCCTGAGTCAGTATCTTTTTTTCTATCGGATTCATAATCCGTGATTGATAACTTTTTATATTATGCGACAGGTATTTGTTGATGAGCTCTTCGATTTTTTTATGATCTTTGATATTGCGATCACCAGTCAGCTCTTCCAGTGTCTTAATTTTATCCATCAAACTCTTAATGTTGTCATTATGCTCTTTCATTTCACACTTCCTTTTTGTTTTGGGTTACCATTTTTTTAGGAGGGTAACTAAGGAGTTTAACGATCAAAACTGTTTATCGAAGGCAAGCTGCCTTCAATCCTTCGTAATTTCTATTATCACGCTATGTCGTTTGGGTTACTTCGAGAGTAACCCCTACGTTGATAATATAATCGGTTTAATCCTCTGTATCATTAAAAGTTTCCATTTTTCCGCAACATTTTTTATATTTTAATCCGCTACCGCATGGGCAAAGGTCATTTCGTCCTACTTTTGCCATGTTTTTAACTGGTGCGGCTTTTGCTTTTTCAGGTTTTGCTTGCTCTGGAGCAGCAGGTCTTTGAAACATTGACAGGTCATCGTGTTTCAAAATGGCTTTATCCAGAAGATTTTGAATATTTTCCTGAGTTACGATGTAAGAATTGAACACGCGTTTTACCGTATGCTCATGAATTCTGGTGATGAGTTCTTCAAAGAGGTTATAACTCTCAGTTTTATATTCAATCAGCGGATCTTTATTGGCATAAGCACGGAAGGAAATACCTTCACGAAGGATATCCATTTCATGCAGATGATCACGCCATTCATTGTCAACTACTTCCAGCAGGCAACGTCTCTCAATCTCACGCATGGTATCAATACCCAGCATCGTTTCACGCTCTTCATAGGTTTTCATGGCAAATTCACTAATAATGTCATAGAGTGTTTCCTGACTCATGCGTGGTACTTTTAATTCTTCGGCTGGAATCTGTACATTCAGCTGGGTGGAAAACCAATGTCTGATTTTATCCATTGGCCAGTCTTCAGGGTACTGAATCCCTTCTGTATGGGTCAGAATAACTTTTTCAACTGCATTCTTAATCATATCAGCAATGTCATTTTTGATGTCATAGCCTTTCAGAACATTACGACGGTAATTATAAATCACTTCACGCTGTTGATTCATGACTTCGTCATACTTGATCAGCTGACGGCGGATCTCAAAGTTTTGACCTTCTACGCGTTTTTGCGCTTTTTCAACAGCTGAGGTCATCCATGGATGTGTAATCGCTTCTCCGTCTTTCAGCCCTGCTTTTTGTAAAAGACCAGTAATTCTTTCAGAACCAAAGAGGCGCATCAGATCATCTTCCAGAGACAGGTAAAAACGGGAGGTACCCGGATCACCCTGACGACCGGCACGACCACGCAACTGGCGGTCAATACGGCGACTTTCATGACGTTCCGTACCGATAATATGGAGACCATCAATCGGTTGACCAAAAGGCGCTGTTTCTGAGATGCCCTTAGAAATTTCTCTGTATTTTTCTTTGGAAAGGGATATGACTCCCTGTCCCAATTTAATGTCAGTACCACGACCAGCCATGTTGGTTGCAATGGTAACAGCCCCTGGCTGACCAGCAAGCGCAACTATTTCAGCTTCCTTTTCATGGTATTTCGCATTTAATACATTATGTACGATATTTTTACGTTTGAGTAAACGGCTGAGGATTTCACTCACTTCTACTGTTACCGTACCGACCAGTACGGGTTTATTCTGTTTATGCCAGTATTCAATCTCTTCAATAATGGCGTTATATTTTTCATTTTTGGTCAGATAGATCAGATCATCATAATCGACACGGGTCATTTTTTCATTGGTTGGAATGACTCTGACCGGCATTTTATAAATTTCCAGAAACTCTGACTCTTCGGTAATCGCTGTACCGGTCATACCGCTGAGTTTATCATACATTCTGAAGTAGTTTTGCAGGGTAATCGTTGCATAAGTCTGAGTGGCTTCTTCGATTTTAACGTTTTCTTTGGCTTCCAGTGCCTGATGCAGACCATCACTAAAGCGTCTGCCTGGCATCATACGACCGGTAAACTCATCGACAATCATTACCTTGTTATCCACAACGACATAGTCAATATCTTTTTCAAACAGTGCATATGCCTTGATCAACTGAGAAATATTGTGCAGATACTCATTTTTTTCAATATAATCAGATGTCTTTTTTTCTTTCTGGCGTATTTTTTCTTCCAGACTGAGATTTTCATTCTGATCAATCTTTTGTAAAGCTTCATCCAGGTGCTCAATCACGAATAGATTAGGAAATCTTTTAGAAAGTTCTTCCTGCCCCTTCTCACAAAGATCAGCGCTATGATTGGCTTCTTCAACCGAATAATAGAGCTCGGCATCGAGTTCGTGCATCTTTTTATCTCTCAGCATCCAGCCTTCATAGTCCTGAACGAGTTTTTTTAGATCATGTTCCTTCATCATTTTGATAAAGGCTTTATTTTTAGGGGCAGCGCGTTTTACAAGCAGTAATTTACGCCCCAGTTCGTTACTTTCATCATTAGAAAAACTTTCTCCTTTTTGGAGATTACGAATTTCTGTCATCAGACGCTGAACGTATTGATTTTGCAGACTGACCAGTCTCTGAATAATCGGATTGATTTCATCATAATAATTCTTACTGTCAGCCACCGGACCGGAAATAATCAGCGGGGTACGCGCTTCATCAATCAGCACTGAGTCCGCTTCGTCTATGATTGCAAAGAAATGACTTCTCTGAACGAGTTGTTCATGATTGACTGCCATATTATCTCTCAGGTAGTCAAAACCAAACTCACTGTTGGTTCCGTAGGTTATATCACACGCATAAGCACTTTGTCTATCGCTGAAATGCATATTGGTCAGAATGGTTCCTACTGTGATATTGTGAAAATCAAAGATTGGCTTCATCCATTCAGAGTCACGCTGAACCAGATAGTCATTGACTGTTACCAGATGAACGCCACGGCCAGTTAAAGCATTTAAAAAGAGGGGAAGGGTTGCGACGAGGGTTTTACCTTCACCGGTCGCCATTTCAGAAATATTACCCTGATGAAGTGCAATTCCACCAATCAGCTGGACATCAAATGGCACCATGTCCCAACGCATTTTATGCCCTCTGACATCATATTCCATGCCGACAAGACGACGGCAGGTCTCTTTGACGATTGCGAATACCTCAATCAGGTTTTCATCAAGTATCGTCTGGGTATTTTCTTTTAATTCTTTTGCTTTTTCGTCTATTTTATTGCTAATATTGGTTTTTTCTTTTTCATCAGCAGTTTCCTGGTAATCGCGTCTGAGTTTTTCGAGTTCATTTTCCAATGGACTGAGGTCTTCACGGATATCATGACGGATTTGATTGACTTTTTCTTTGAGTTCTTCATCACTCAGTTTATTGAGTTGTTCAAACTCTTTATTGATGGCTTCAACAACCGGTAACACTTTTTTTAATTCTTTTTCGTTTCGGTCGCCTAAGAAGAATTTAATGAGCTTATCAAACATATTATCCTCGCATTCTAGTTCAAATACAAATTTAAGGATATCATAGATTTGTCAATAAAAAACATAAAAAACAGTATCAGAAACAGGTCTACTATGATTTGAATATGCCGTAAATCAGTTCTGATAGATTAAGTATGACTATACGCTGATGGTTTAAGCTTTATTCGTATTACAATCAAAAAGTGTTAACTGCTCGATATTCTTTTGGCAATACTCTATTGGATTAGCATAATAATTTGTTATTAAAGCCTCAACCATTGGGTTACGATTGGACTCTTTGGCTCCAACATGGTAAAAATGATCTCTTGTAAGAATTGGATATTCACTCCATAGGCTTTCTATATAATCATTTTTTCTAAAATCATTATGATGCCATGTTGACAATATGAAAGTTGCTTTTGTATTTTTTAAAGCAATATATAATTCTTTTTCTTTTTCTTCATCCCATCCATTAAAATAATCAGCATACCTGTCAATATAAGGTGGGTCACAATATATAATATCACCTTCTTTTGCTAACGCTATAGTCTCCTTGAAATCCTGGCAGATATAATCAATATGGTTATATTGAACAAAATAAAAGACATATTCCAGTTGATTGATGATTTTTGTAATATAAGCTTGTGCAAATCGTTCTGGTTTTCGACAGAAGGGAACATTAAATTCTCCTTTACGATTGAATCTTATCATTCCATTGAAGCATGATCGGTTTAAAAAGAGAAAATCTAAGGGGTTATGTTCTTTATTAAACCTTTCCCTTATCGTATAAAAATGATCTTCTCCTTTTGATGATAACAAGGCTCCTTCTTCTTTTAAAAACATTTTTGCAAGAGCTGGTGTTATTTCTTTTTTTTGAATGGCTTTATAAAAATTTATAATATGCGGGTTTGTATCGCATAGAATCGCTTTTTTGGGAGCAATATTGTATGCCACAACACCGGTCCCCATAAATGGTTCTATCCATGTATTTATAAAATGCTCTGATACAATACTACTAATCCATGGTACTAATTTTGTTTTTATTCCTTGAGACTTGATTGGTGGCACGTATATTTTTTTACTCAATTCGTTACTCCCTGTTTCTTTTTGGCACGATCAAACTAACATCACCTTTTCGGTACTCAACAAATTCTCTCAGAGTGGATATAATAGTCAATTTCCCGTCATCTGTAGTTACTTTAATCTTCTTATAATTTATCCAGTAATCATCAAACCATTTTTCACCTAATTTTGAAAACATCCCTCTGCCATTTATAATGTCATCAATTTGATTTATACTGCCAATATTTGCAGTATTACCGCTACCACTTTTATCACTGGCAATTTTCCATTTTTCGACTACAAAAAATTGAAAGTCTTTCACTGCAGATGAAATGGATTTTAACGCTGAAATATCATAACAGTGAGTCTCATCAATAGATGAACCTTCAGACCGGCTATAAATAATTCCAAGACAAAAATGCCCTGAATACTCACTATAAGGGAACTGAATATTTTTGTTGCTTTTTCTGTCTGAAAAATACTCGCCGTGTGAACCTAGCGTAAAACCATTACATAAATATGGTTTTTTATCGTTCCTGTATGTCGTTTTAAAGTCCACCGCAAACTTTAAATTCTCATTTCCCTCTTTAATAAATGATATATCAGGGTAGTAGTTCTGATGGTCTGCGAGTACCACTTTATAGCCATAAGAGCTGGCAAATTCCATAATCTTTGGGAATAAATGAATTTCCAGTATTTTAGAAAGTATTTTTGTATCTCCGGAGATTGTATATATTTTTTTGCAAATATCAATAAAGCCTTTTACTGTCCATTGCCCGTCAGATGAACTTATGTGGCTTTGAAATGTCTTAACGAATTCTTTTAGCTGTTTTTCAAATTCAGTCTTTGCTTTCATGCTTATACCTTAGTATTTTAAGTGCCAAAATGATTATTTTCAAAAATTCCAATATTTTAAATTAAATGTTATTCACAAAGCAAATTCTACTTAATGATCAATTAGTTTGAATTTTACTATACTGTGGTTTTTTGTCAAGTTAATTTTGAGAACTTTGAGATTTAATCACAAGGGGACTGCTCAGTTTTTTGTCTTATAAGCTTTCCAGTGGATTTAATAATTTTGAGAAAAGGGAATCATGCCATATTCCCTAGTAATAAATGAAGATACCTAAAGTTATTCATAAATCTATGCTTTAAAAAATCCATTAATTTGTCAATACACCTACAATAAACGCCCCGCTAGTAGAAAATACTATAAGCTTCGTTTCGTATATTCCTCAAAAACTGTCTGATAAATGTTTAAAACGCTGTAGTTATGGTTCTTCATCTGACATTTTATTTTAAACATAAATGGTGTCAATCTTTGAATAGAGAGTGAAAAGGGAAGGAAGAGAAAAATAACATGAAAATTATCTTTTTTTTAAGAGATTATATTTTTTTATTGACAAAAGAGACTGGATATGATAAGATTCGAACTCAATGGAAAAGATTATCAGAATGAGGGGAAAAATGAATAATCCAGATCAGAAAAAAAAGAAAATCCTCCTGGTTGAAGATGATTTTATGATTGCCATGTTACAAATCCGGATTCTTACTGATAATGATTATCAAGTAATTCACGTGAATACAGGGGAGAAGGCTATTGAAACAGTTGAATCAGAGGAAACGATTGATCTGGTTTTAATGGATATCAATCTGGGAATGGGGATGGATGGTACTGAAGCAGCGGTTGTTATTTTACAGCATTATGATATCCCGCTGGTTTTTCTTTCTTCTCATACAGAACCGGAAATTGTTGAGAAAACGGAAGGGATTACCTCTTATGGATATATTGTCAAAGATTCAGGCGAAACGGTATTACTTGCTTCATTGAAAATGGCTTTTAAACTATACGAGTCAATTAAAAAAGAAAAGTTAAAAGAACAGGCACTTCAGAAAAGTGAATTCAGATATTATTCTCTGTTTGACAATATCAGCTCAGGCGTGGCAATCTACGAAGCGGTTGATGATGGGGCTGATTTTGTGATTCGGGATTTTAACAGAACCAGCGAGATAATGACTGATACGCGTCGGGAAGATGTACTCAATAAAAAAGTTACTGAAGTATTTCCAGGTGTGCGGGATTTTGGGTTATTTGAAGCATTTGTCAGAGTTTGGAAAACAGGTATTCCTGAAACCTTGCCTGCAGCACATTATGAAGATAAACGACTGACCAGATTTTACAGTAATTATGTCTATCGTTTATCATCAGGAGAAATCGTTGCTGTTTACAATGATCATACAGAGAAAAAACAGATTGAAGAAGCGCTTAATGAAAGTGAGTTTCATTTTAGAACACTTGCCGATTCAGGTCAGGGGCTGATCTGGGCATCAGGTACGGATATGAAATGTACTTATTTTAATAAAGTCTGGCTTGAATTTACAGGAAGAACTTTGGAAGAGGAAATTGGTGACGGCTGGACAGAAGGGCTTCATCCAGATGATAAAGAATCCTGTATAAATGTATATGTAAACGCATTTCAAAAACAGGAACCATTTGGAATGGAATATCGGATCAAGCATAAAGACGGGGATTATCGCTGGATTTATGATAAAGGGACACCCCGTTATAACCATAAAGGAGATTTTATCGGTTACATCGGTCATTGTCTGGATATCAATGACCGGAAAAAGGTTGAGTATGACCTGATCAATGCCCGACTTCGTGCCGAAGAAAGCGAGGAACGCTTCAAAGCCTTACATAATGCCTCATTTGGAGGGATTGTGATTCATGATAAAGGACGTATCATCGAGTGTAATCAAGGGCTGTCTGAAATCACAGGTTATAACTATGAAGATTTAATCGGAATGGATGGCTTATTACTCATTGCAGAATCAGATAGACATATTGTTATGAGTAATATTCTCTCAGGATATGAAAAACCTTATGAAGTAATGGGAATTAGAAAAAATGGAGAAGTGTATCCTGTACGGCTGGAAGCCCGAAATATCCCTTATAGAGGGAAAAAAGTCAGAACCGTGGAATTCAGAGATATTAGCGGACAAAAAAAAATAGAACAGGAACTCAGAGAATCAGAAAAAAGATACAGGATTTTATTTGAAAAAATGACATCTGGATTTGCATTACATGAAATGATTTATGACGAAAATGGGAAGGCAATCGACTACCGCTTTTTGGAAGTGAATCCTGCTTTTGAAAAACTGACCGGTCTAAAAGCCATTGAGTTATTAGGAAAAACCGTTAAGGAAGTCATTCCTGGTATTGAGCAGTATTGGATAGAGACTTATGCAGAAGTAGTTAAAAGTGGAAAAGATAAGGTTTTTGAAAATTATATAAAAGAAATGAATAAATACTATGAGGTATCAGCCTTTTCTCCTGAAAAGGGTAAATTTGCAGTAACTTTTACCGATATCACTGAAAGAAAGCAAAAAGAAAAAAAATCAGTGAACTTTTAAAAGAAAAAGAACTGATCCTCAGAGAAGTGCATCATCGAATCAAAAACAACATGAATACCATTTTCAGTTTATTGATGATTCAGGCTCATGATCAGGATAACCCAACCGTTAAGCAGATTCTGACCGAATCAGCAAATCGCTTGCAAAGCATGAAAGTCCTGTATGATAAACTGTTTCGATATGAAAGCTATACTGAATTGAATCTAAGGATCTTTATCCCTCAGCTTTTAAAAGATATTCTGGGTACTTTCCATTCAGATACGCCTGTGATTAGCAGTGTCGAGTTAGATGATATTAATCTGCCTTCAGAATATCTGGCACCTTTGGGACTGATCATCAATGAACTGGTCAGTAATTCATTCAAGTATGGTTTTTATTCCCTGAAAGAAAAACATATCAATCTGAGCGCAAGTTTTAAAGATCAACGCATCCTTATGAAATATTCAGATAACGGGCCTGGCTTACCGAAGGACTTTTCAATAGAACAGTCGCCTGGATTTGGAATGCAGCTTATTAAGATGCTAACAGAACAGCTAAATGGTCATTTTAATTATAAAACATGCAAGCAGGCAGAGTTTTGTTTTGAATTTAAAATACCCTAATTTGCCAATCTTATTTTTGAGTTCTTTGAATATTAGCTGATTTTTTTGAAGCGAGTCAGTCTTTTTATGCTTATCACTTCTCGTTTGATATTCTGAAACTCAAAGACAATCTGTCTGATATGGAATATGCCTACCGGTTGAGTTCAAGTATATGCTACTGTCTTGTCAAGTATAGTCAGACGCTAATTTTTTAACGATTGGATAAACAGGATGTTGTATGTGATTAGTTCAACTAAGGATAGTTGAACTTACATTGTAAGCATAACTGTCCTCAGTTATGCTATTGTAAACTAATCTAGGACATTTTAAGCTTGACATGACACTACGTAGTGTTTAAGATAAAGCACTTGAAAAAAGTCGCTACTAAGCTTGCAGAGGCTCAAAATAGAGAAATAAAAATCTATTAATTGATGAGCATTTTTAGAGAAGTAACTTAATAAAAGAAAGAGAGATACATAAAAAGCTATATATATTGTCTCTGGAAGTAACAACAAAAGTATTGACAGAATTGAAAAGATAGAAAAATTAGTAAAAAGGAGATTAAAAAATGGATAATATCATAGAAACCTTACAAAAATTTGGACTGACTGAGTATGAGATAAAAATCTATATGACGCTGTTACAGAGGGAAAGCTGCACTGCAGGTGAGTTATCTCAGGCTTCAGGTGTTCCAAGACCTAAAACCTATGAGATTTTAACATCTCTGTGTAACAAAGGACTATGTGCAGAAATTCCTGAAAACATTAAGCAATATACTGCTATTTCTCCTGATATTGCGATCTATTCCATCAAACAAAAAATTAACCAGGAAATGAATCAGAAAATAGAAATGCTTAATTCAGTAGAAAATCTGCTCTTAGATATCTACTCAAACCGCTCTGTATCAGAAAACAATGGTTCAGTCGTGCAGATAATCAGAGATAAACATGCGATCTGGCAAAGTATTCAAGAACTGATCAACAACGCAAAAGAAGAAATTCTTGTCTTTTCAAAAGAACCCTTTATTGTCTCAGTTGGAAAATCTGGAAAAAGCATGAGCCAAATTAGTAAAGATGTCAGAGTACGTTCAATCTATGAAGAAAAAGATGTGAATCGTAAGGATTATAAAGAAGGTATCAAGACATTTCTCAAAGAAGGTGAAGAAGCAAAGGTTGCCAGTCAGTTACCTGTTAAGATGACGATTATTGATAATCAGCTTGTATTGTTAATTATCAATGAAAAGCACAATGCGGCGAATGACATTATCGCTATCATTATCAAGCAGACAGATTTGGCAAATACTTTTAAAATCATCTTTGAGTTTTTCTGGATGGGAAGCCAGGATATCAGTCAATATCTGGAAAATCAAGCAGGTAACACTGTTTAAGAATAAACAACCGGAGGACACATGAATCATCATGTCAGATTGGTAAGCATCTTATTGGGTCTTTGCTTACTGATAACAGTGAGTCTTAATGCTCAAAGTTTTGTCGAAATCGGAAATGGTACGACAAATACAACTATGCCGATTTACTCAGCCTGGAATTATGGCTGGTCAAAGCTGATTTACAAACAAAGTGATTTGGGGACAGCTAAAACAATTACGCATATCGCTTTAAATCAAAGTAATCAATCTACTTATGTATTTAATAACCAAAAAGTCTATATGAAACACAGCAATTTAGAAAATCTGAATGGCAATACCGCTTATGAAAATACAACAGGAAATGGCTGGATACAGGTTTATGACGGTACATTTACTGCTCAAAATGGATGGATTATACTGGATATTACAGATTTTGCTTACAATGGTACCGATAATCTGCTGATTACCTGGGAAAACAGACATGGGACTTCCACATACAGCGGTCCTCAGTTTAACAGTACAAATGCCCCTGAAAATACAACGCTGGTTGCCTGTTTAGGCGGAGATAATGGATTTCCACAAGATGGAGGATGGGCTGCTTATCCTCAGGCTTTACCAAATATGAGATTCTACTATGCAAGCCAGGCGCCTGGTAATCCTGATCAACCTATACCTGCAAATAATGCGGTTGCAATTGCGCCTGAAACAAGTTTAAACTGGACTTTTGGCAGCAATACCACTTATTATGATTTAAAAATGGGAACAAGTCCTGAAAATATGACTGTAGTCGTTAACAACGCAAGTGTTACAGGAACAAATGGTACTTATCAGCCGACAAATCTGATTTTTAATACTCAGTATTACTGGCAGGTGATTGCAAAAGATAATAACAATAATATAACTAATGGCAATGTCTGGACATTTAAAACTGAAGTGATGATCAGCTCATTACCTCATACACAGAACTTTGATGAATATCCTGCAGATTTAACAGGATATGAATTACAACAGTGGTTACCTGAAGGATGGAGTAAAACAGATAATAACTGGACACTCAGAGCTGGATTTGGTATTGATGAAACCGCTTGTATGGCTGTATCATTTGCACATTCTAATCCTTCTATTCTGACTTCTCCGCGTTTTACTGTAACACCAGGATATCGTTTAAAAGTAAAATGGATGGATGCTGATGCCTTCAGAACACCTGCTCATGATACCACTTACGTTGAAGTAACAACTAATGGTGGTCAGTCATGGAATATCTTAGGAATGCTGAGCAATAACGAATATGGTGTATGGGCAACTGAGACTTATTCATTGAGCAACTATACAGGAGATAATGTCAAAATCAGATTTAGAGACGTTACAGATGGTACGATTAGTGCCAATGGTACAAGAATAGATGATTTTATGATAGAAGCAATTCCAACCGACGGTGAAGTTGTATTAATGCCAGCTGAACTTAACTTTTCAGCAGTGGGTATTGGCTCAAGTGTTAGCAAAAATTTAATCATAAAGAATTTAGCAGGCACATTGAATGTTACGGGTATTGATGTTAACCCTCCTTTTTCAATATCATACTCCGGAAGCATTGCAGAGAATGACTCTGTAGTTGTGCCTGTCTCTTTTTCTCCACAGAGTGCAGGAGAGTTTAATGCCGTTTTAACCGTCAATATCAGTGGTAACTATATTGGTTTGAATACAATCAACGTCAGCGGAACCGGTGTTCAGGCAGCTACCAGCTTTTTACAAACCTTCGATTCTGCAACTGTCCCTAATCTTCCACAAAACTGGACAAAAATCAGGGTTGCAACGAATACCTTTACAGATGTGGTTGTTTCTGCTAATACTTCAGATGCGCATTCTCCTGATAAATTTGTAAAAATATTAAACTTCCCTGAAGATGCAGGCGCTACATTAATGCTGGTTAGTCCTGCAACCACCAATTTTGATGTGAATCAGCTAAAATTCTGGTCAAAAACTATTTGGGATAATGCCCGTTTTGAAGTGGGAACACTAAGCAATCCAACTGATCCAACTACATTTGAAGCTGTGAGCCTGATTCGCCCTGGTATGGAATACGCAGAATATAGTGTTGATTTTACCAATGTAACCGGAATCAAACATATCGCATTTAGAAAAGTATGCGCAGACTCTCTTAGCTCAGTTTATATTGATGATATCTCCTGGCAAAACGGAGATACCAACAATCCGCCTTCACCGGCTGAACTGGTTGCGCCTTTAGATATGGCTGTAAATGTAATCAATACCCCTCAGTTAAGATGGACACAGGCTGCTGGCTCTCCACAGGGTTACAAACTTTATATGGGAACTAATAATCCTCCTAACAATTTAGTGAATGGTCAGGATTTAGGCAATATCATGATATATAATGTCAATTCTGCGTTAAACTTTAACACGACATATTACTGGCAGATCGTTCCTTACAATCAGGCTGGCGATGCTGTAAATTGTCCTGTTTGGTCATTTACTACCATGGAAGATCCGGCAATTACAGAGTTCCCATGGACTGAAAACTTTGACGCTTATCCTGGAATGCTTACACCGCTTGGCTGGACAGTTTTAAATCTCAACAATGATACAGCGACCTGGAAAACCATCAGCAATCCTAACACAACTGATATCGCTTACTCTCAGCCAACTGCATTACATTGTCCCTTCTCATTTGCAACAGCTCAGGATGACTGGATATTTACGCCACCTATGAGTTTAATTGCAGGAAATCAGTATCATTTGTCTTTCAAATACCATATCATGACATCTCCTGAAGGAGCTGAATTACCAGAAAAACTGGAAGTGAAATGGGGTAATGGTGCCAGTGTAGAAGCAATGAATACTGAAGCACTTTATACCAATGACAATATGACCAACACGGCTTATATGACTGCAAATGCAACTTTTAGTCCTGATTTGGATGGGAATTATAATGTTGGATTCCATTGCTACAGTGATCCAATGATGTGGCTTTTAATCATCGATGATATTCAGATCACTGAAATGCTTTCAAACAATGATATGCTGTCTAAACCTGTTACTTTAAAGCAAAATTATCCTAACCCATTCAATCCTGTTACCCACATTGCTTTTAACTTAAAAAACAGTGAAAAAGTCAGCTTGAATATCTATAATGCAAAAGGTCAATTGGTTAAAACCTTAGTGAATCAAGAAATGTCTGCCGGTAATCATACCATCGTATGGAACGGACAGGATCAAAATAATAATGCGTGTGCCAGCGGCGTTTATTTCTACCGTTTGGAAACACAAAAACATACATTCAGCAAGAAAATGCTGCTCGTTAAATAGCTCCTATCTGTCAGCCTGGCTTTATTAGGGTCTTTTGCCGGGCTGACGCTCTCAGTGGATATCGCCTGCTATAGCAGGCGTTTTTTTATTCAAAAAATGAAACAATTATTTTGACAAGTCTGTTGAAAAGAAGTATAATTAATCTGATTAAAATTTGAAGAGTATGTTTATAGCAGTGAGTCATTTAAATGAGATAATTCTCCTAAAAATGAAAACCCAAGGGAGGGAACATGAAAGGCAGAAAAAGACTCATTATCCTCATCATCATAATGATTGGGATAAGTGGTATGTATTGCCAGACAACAGGGGATTACAGAACTGTTATTTCGGGAAACTGGAATAACAACGCTTGTTGGCAGACTTATAATGGCACTTTGTGGACAGGTGCGATAAATCCACCAGATTACAGTACAGCAAATGTCATAACAGTCTCCCACGAAATCACTTTAACTGCTAATGTGAGAATTGACCAGACAATTATAGAAAGTACAGGTAAGCTGATTATACCAGCTGACAAAACCTTAGAAGTCAATAACGGTGTAAACGAAGATATCAAACTATATGGTTCTATCGACTGGTATGGCGAATTGTATTTGAGCGGATCACTCTTGTATGTTTATCCGGAGGGAGTGATCAATATATTGGGAACTAACAATAAAATATTTCGTCAGGGTGCAGGCTATCTCTCCAATTACGGGACAATCAACTGGATTGGATCAGGTATTTTAATTGGAGGTTCAAAAACTATCAATAATTACAGCAGTGGTGTCATTGATTTTCGCTCAGACAGTGGATTCTATTATGATTACGGAGGAGACGGTCTTTTTACGGTCAACAATGAAGGACTTATCAAAAAAAGTGACGGGAGCGGAAATACGAATTTCGATCATGCTGTACTCAATAATTCAGGTACTGTTGAAGTGCAAGCCGGAACAATAGAATTAGGTTATGGTGGTTCAAATTCTGGTACAATGAATATCAACTCAGGGAAAACACTTCTTTTTAGATCAGGCACTTTTACATTAAACGAAGGAGGACTTTTTGACGGTAGTGGCACAGTACGCCTTACCGGTGGCAATTTGTCAGCAGATGGTACGACAAACGGAACTGTTTATAATACAAATGTTGCCTTTGACATGACTGGTGGTGAGTTAAGCGGTGAAGGTAAAAGCACGATTAAAGGCACAATGAACTGGTCTGGAGGTACCATTTCTATACAGAATCTGAATATAAACTCAGGCGCTACAATGAACATTGAAGGAGCAAGCACCAAGATTATACGCTATGGAAATGGTAATATCAATAATAGCGGAACGGTTAACTGGTGGGGTGATGGTGATATCAAAGGGGCTTCCATGACAATCAACAACTACTCAGGTGCTGTTTTCGATTGTCACAACGATGCCACAATCTATTATGATGGAGGTGGCGGATCTACCTTTCTTTTTAATAATGAAGGCACATTAAAAAAGTCAGCAGGTACAGGCACAAGTGATTTTGACAATGTTATCACCCATAATTCTGGAACAATTCTGGTTGAATCCGGAACGCTTGAATTCAGTGCAGGCGGTTCTAATTCTGGAACTGTAACTGTCAATATTGGCAAGAATATGCTTCTCAATGGGGGTATCTTTACGCTTGCAGAGAATGGGACATTTAATGGTAATGGGACTTTTTCATTTTCAGGAGGCACACTCTCAACAACAGGTGCAACAAACGGAACTATTTTTGACAATAGTTTAACTTTTAATATGTCAGATGGAGTAATCAACAGCTCTGGAAAACTAACCGTAAAAGGCACAATGAACTGGTCAGGTGGTACCATTTCTAATGGGACATTAAATATTAATCCAGGGGCTTCCTTAAATATTTCAGGGAGTTCTGAGAAGGTTTTTCGTTTGAGTGGTGGCTCTCTAAATAATAATGGTCTGATTACCTGGACAGGTACCGGAGGGATCAAAGGTGGTGCAAATACACTCAATAATCTGAGTGGTGGGGTGTTTGATTGTCAAAATAACGCCTCTATTTATTATGATGGAGGTGGAGGTCCTTCTATTACGTTCAATAATCAGGGGATTTTGAAGAAATCTGCTGGTACTGGTACCAGTACCTTTAACTCAATCAATTTCAATAATTATGGGACAATCAAAGTTGAAACAGGAACAGTAGATGCCACATTATCAAATTATTCAGGCAATACTTTAACAGGTGGTACTTACAACATTGCAGGCACATTAAGAATCAATAATGCAGCTATAACGACTAACAATGCAGAAATTATACTGGATGGCGCAAGCAGTCAGTTGTTAAATCAAGCCAACGCCGATGCCCTGACTAACCTGAGTACAAATGGCATATCCGGTACACTGATCTTAAAGAATGGAAGGAACTTTACCACGGGTGCTGTTAATTTCACTAACAATGGAACTCTGGATATAGGGAATGGTGCATATTATGGGTCTGTAAATGTATTAGTTAATGACAATTCGATCTTATATGTACGTTCAAGCAATGGTCTGACAACTAATGCCAATGACTGCGAATTTCAAAATACAGGGACAAGGACCTTTTCTC
The DNA here is from genome assembly GCA_029564175.1 of Candidatus Cloacimonadota bacterium. Classification (GTDB taxonomy): domain Bacteria; phylum Cloacimonadota; class Cloacimonadia; order Cloacimonadales; family WRIO01; genus JAGOCT01. The sequence continues at coordinate 6,351 of JAKQQL010000226.1, read as the reverse complement.
AAAATGCTTCATATTACTATTATGGTGATGAAAGTCAGCAAACAGGTAATGCTTTGCCAACTCAGGTGAACACTCTGGCAGTTAATTGCCCTAATGGACTTTCTCTGACATCTGGATTAACGATCTCGAACCAGTTAAAGCTTGAACAAGGAGTCCTAAACTGTAATAGTAATAACTTAACCATCGGTACCAGCGAAAGTCAGGCTGGAGAAATTAACTATACAAGTGGCTGGATCAATGGAAATGTGAAACGCTGGTTGCCAATATATCATACGGGAAACATCCTATTTCCAATAGGCAATGCCTCTTATTACAGAGGTCTCTCCATGAATTTTATGTCAACGCTAATTAACGGAGGAACTCTGACTGCCAGATTTAATGCTTCAGACCCATGGGACACAGGGTTTCCATTGAATGATGATGGATATACGTTGAGTCATATTTCTCCGATGGGATATTGGATGATTACACCAGGAGATGACCTACCTGCAGGGACTTACAACATATCCGTTACAGCTGGCGGCATAACAGGGGTAAACAATTACGAAACACTTCATCTGGTAAAACGAAATACACTGACTGATGACTGGACAACTCAAGGATTACATGTCCCTGGACAGGGAACAAATCAAAACCCTATCGTATCCAGAAATTTTCTTGATTCATATTCGCATTTTGCGATTGCTTCTGGCAATGACTCAACCTTACCAGTTGAATTATCTTCCTTTACTGCTATATGCAATGTTTCTGATCAGGTTAGTATTCAATGGACCAGCCAGTCAGAAAGTAACATGCTGGGCTATCATATATACAGAAATGAGACCAATGATCTAACTCATTCTCTTAGAATAACGAATAATGTAATCTCTGCTCAAAACAGTAGTAATGTAAACCAGTATTCATTTATTGATTTGGAAGTAGAACCTGATACTGAGTATTATTACTGGTTGTATTCAATGGAATTGGATGGCAGTCATCAGTATTTTGGGCCAGTAAATGTTTCAACAGCAATACCAGGTAATGATCTGCCTCTTATTCCAATCAAAACCACTCTGAACCCTGCATACCCTAATCCTTTTAATCCTTCAACGACTCTCTCTTTCAATCTGGCAGATAGCGAATGGATTTACCTGGCAGTTTACAATTTAAAAGGTCAGCTGGTTAAGCGTCTCGCACAAGGGAATTATCAGCCAGGTCAATACCACATTGTCTGGGATGGAAAAGATATGAATCATCGAAAATGCGGCAGTGGTGTTTACTATTGTAGTTTTGAAACTCATAAACAAAAAATAATCCAAAAAATGATACTCCTCAAATAATATAATGATCAGTTCATTATGCTTTACTAATTAACATTGAGATCACTATCAGCAATCAACGCCTGCAATCGCAGGTGTTGATTTTTATAAAAACATATTAAGATAAGCATCACACAACTTAGTTTTTTTTATTTGTATAGAATAATGATTAAATAGAGGTATCATCATTTATTTCTGTAGAATAAGGCTTAAATCCCCTTTTCTCAAAGTCATTAAATACATTTGTTAGCTTTTAAGGCCTAAAAATTGAACAGTCTCCATTTTATGAGATTGTAAAATTTAAAATAATTATTGACAGATTTAAACAGATTATCATATATTGTTACAAAATTAATAAAAGTTGAGGAAAAATGATGAAAAGAGTGAGTTTATTCGTATTATTTGTATTACTTTCAGTAAGTTGTTTTTCATTTGAGTATTATTCATCATCAGAAATCTTTAAAATTATAAATGACTCCAAAGTAAATTATTCGATTGATATATTGGATTCGTTAATCTTTGTAAAAAACTATTCTAATTATGTTTTAACACCAAGCTTCTATCGGGTTGAAGACAAGAATAAACTCTCATTGGTTGATTATGAGATGAATGAAGAACTTAAAATGATTTTAAATCAAGCAGAAAATTGTTTTAAACAAAAAGATTATGAAAATGCTATCACGAATTATAAAAAAGGATTAAAGATAAATTCAAAACTATATTTTTTATATACATACATTGGTCAGTGTTATTCTAACATGGGGGATTTTAAAAAAGCAGAAAAATACTACAAAACAGCAATAAAGAAAGACTATACAGGATATATGGCACATTGGTTTCTAGCAGATCTTTACTACGCTAGTCAAAAAATAGATAAAGCTTTAGATGAGATAACACTTGCCTGGATTTTTAACAGAAATCATGAAATGATTAAAGAATCAGTTTATCTGATATATAAAGCTGATAATCGTCGATTTGATGACTGGTACTTTACTCCTCAATATACTATTACAAAGGAGGGAGAAGATAGTATTAGTGTAAAATCTGATTCTCTCTGGCTTTCTTATGCCCTTACAAAAGCAGCATATACCTATGATCCTGCTTTAAGAGATTCAAGTTCTTCTGATAATAATACCCAGATAAACTTTGAGATTGAAGGTGTTAGCCTTATAAATCAGTATCTCTTTATCGACGAAAAACGTGATAGTCTTAAAGAAAATTATCCTCTTAAAACCCTCATAAAGTCGATTGATTCTAAAAATCTTGATAACTATATTCTTTTTGAAATAATTTCCCCTGTGTCTCCTCATTTTAATTATTTAATGGATAGAGCCAGTGTAAAAAACTTAAAAAATTATCTTCTAAATTGTAGGCATACAAAAAATAAAATCTAATTAGATATTAAATTGGATCGTGCTTGTTTGTCAATATTTAATTATAGTGGCTATGAATTTGTGCATACATGATACGCTAAGTACCGTTCATAATTCAGAAAGATTATCTTTTTAAGGCAAATACCATTAAAAATTCAGATGATCCTGCGTCTTATATCATTTTAATTAAAAACAGCCCCATTTTGGGGCTGTTAATCATAAAAGACAACTTCTGGTATTTAATTGACTAAATGTTATTCAAACAATGCAATGACTGCCTGGAAGAGATCTAGATTTTCTTTGATTTTGCCTTCGCTGCCAAAAACACAATAACGATTTTGTTGCATGACGGAATCAATCAGAGAAGCCAGATTGCGTACATCTTCAACAGTGGTGGACAGCATCTGATCACGATTGGTCTGCAGGAATTGGTTATCTATACGGCTAAAGTAGTTTCTATCAGCCGTTTCACCTTTAACAGAAGGGGTTTCCGGGTAATCATAGGAACTAATGGTTCCAAGTATATATTTTGTGAGTTCACGGTCATTCAGTTCCAGATTTTTGATAAACTGTGCGAGATTATTGTAAGTTATAAGGCTTTCCTTAAGGTTGGGATCTCTGTAAGAATTAGTATAGAAGAGGCCGGAGTAAGTAAAGTTTAACATTGCGCCATAAGCGCCGCCTAATACACGGATATTATTCCAGAGGAAATCCAGTCTGGCAATCGTACCCATGACACGCATCGCACCTGTGTACTGATGACCAAGTGTATGATAATTATAACCTTTGCAGACATATTGCACTTTCCCTGGGGTCAGAAAGGCTTCATTATCTTTGATGAGATCAAATTTGTAATCCTGTACAGGATATTTTTCCTGATTCAGCTCAGAAATCAAAGGATTGACCAGATTTTTGAAATCTTTAAAATCATTTTCAGGTGCTGTAAATGAGATTTTCAGATTGTTGGCATTGAATAATTTATTGGCGATACTTCTGAGTTTTTCAGATAGTTTGATTTTTTTGGCGTTGAAATCTTTAGTCATTTCTTTGAGGAAGAAATATTGTTCAACACCTTCAAGTTGATCTCCATAAACGCCGTTTTGTGAGAAATAAGCGAGTAATCTTTTGCTGGCATAAGATGAACCTGAATTGATCAGAGATAATTCCATACTGGATTTATCCTGATTGAGAATTTCGAGGATTCTGGAATATTCTTCAAAATCGGTTTCGAGGAGGATTTCTCTGATGATTTCGATCAATTTTGGCATTTTACTCACCAGAACCTTCGCATCAAGCACCATTTTTGGGTAATATTGATCGTAATCATCGCGGTCATTATAGACGTTGACACCAAATCCGATACCACCCGTATGAATATTGATCAGATTTGATAAGTCAGCATAAGATCTGCTTTTGGTAGATATCGCGCCTAATATGCCAGAGAGAATACCTAAATATTTAATATCTTCCTGCTCAAGGACTTTCGCATCAAAATAGAAACGGATATAAGCGATACCATTGGTAAATAATGGATGAACTAAAAATTCAGACGCACCATTTTGTTCCACAATTGTTTCGTAAGATTCTGCTTTTTTATTGACATCATTGAGAGAAAGAAGAGGAATTTTTTCAAGATCTTCAGGAGAATCTGGAGCAGATTGTCTTTCTTTGAGCGCTTTGGTATCTTCAATAATCGCTTGCAATTGTTCAGGACTAAATCCAGCCTTGATGTCCTGTAATTGTTTACGGAATGTTTCGTTATTAAGCTCTGTTAAACCTTTTTTAGGTTCCATGGTAATCACACAACGGTGCTGATTATCAAGAACAAAATACTGAATCAGAGATTCCAGATATTTTCCAGTAAGAGCTTGTTTGACAGTTTCAAGGCGTTCTTCAAATGCAAGTGGTTCGATTGGATCAAAGTCATGAACCCAGTTGCATACAGAATTCCAGATATAAAAGAGGCCTTTTGGGAAGCCAGAGAAATCTGCTTCGCGAAGGATAAATTCTTTAATATTGATGGAAGCTTCGATGAGTGTTTTATCTATCCCATTTTCGCACAGAGATTTTAAGGTATTTTCAATTATGGCTTCAAAATCGTTGCATTTTCCGATTTGAGCATCTTTAACCAGAATGGTAAAAGTAGGCTGTTTAGAACAACTTTCAAAATGTCCCATGACATCTTTACCAATTCCAGCTTTAATCAGTGCATTTTTAAGAGGAGCAGCCGGAGTATCCAGTAAGAGGTGCGAAATCACTTCAAAAGCAAAGTTGATTTCTGGATTATTCTTGCTGTCGATCAGGTATTGAACCGCATACCAGTGTTTATCCTGTTCGTTTTCGTTAGATGAAATGGAATAGGGGATGGTTTTTCTGACAGGTTCATCGAATAAAGATTGAGAAGGCACAGACGTATCGGTATCAATCGTATCAAAATGTTTTAATGCTTCATCATTGAGCAGATTCAGATAAAAATCAATATCTATTTTACCGTAGAGATAGATATAAGAATTGGAAGGATGATAATGTTTTTTATGAAATTCAGTAAACATTTCCTGAGTCAGCTGAGGGATAGCATCAGGGTCGCCACCCGATTCAAAACGGTATGGCGTATCTGGGAAAAGCGATGAGTTAAGAGCACGATGCATATTTCTCATCGGAGAGGAGTATGCACCTTTCATCTCATTGTAAACGACACCACTGATATCAAGTTCTCCATTTTCAGGATTAATTTCATAATGCCAGCCTTCCTGCATGAGGATTTTTTTATCCTGGTGAATGTTTGGGAAAAAGACTGCATCCAGATAAACCTCTATCAGATTTTTAAAATCTTTGTCATTCATACTGGCAAGTGGATATAAGGTGTAATCACTTGCAGTAAAAGCATTTAAAAAAGTTTTCAAAGAACCTTTTAACAGCTCAACAAATGGTTCTTTTCCAGGGAATTTTTTAGATCCGCAAAGTACTGAGTGCTCCATAATATGGGCGACACCTGTATCATCCGTGGGCGGTGTACGAAATCCAATAGCGAATACTTTATTATTATCATCTGCATCAATATGAATCAGTCTTGCACCACTCTTGTTATGCGTATAAATATTGACATTTGCATTTATTTCTTCAATGTGCCGGGCTTCCCTAATTGAAAATCCATGCTTGCTCATTTTATCTCCTTTATAATCAGTAAAATTCTTATTTCTAAGCAAATCTTAATGCAAAAAATGTGCCATAATCAGGCCTTCTCCAAATTTAAAAAATAATGAATTTTGTCAAATGATTATTGCAGGTGATCATTTTCATGTAAAAGGAGACTGTAGAACGACCATCCTGGTCGTTTAAGTAAAAGACCATCCTGGTTGTTGACGATCATAAATTTGCAGGCAAGATGCTCGCAGAACGATTTGTAGAACTTAAATCACATTATTCAATAAAAGATTTGATTTCTTCGATCAGTCTATAAACATGGGTTCCAGTAGATTGCGGGACTCTGTGATTTGTAATAAAATCTAGTTCTTTTTCATTTTGAATAGCAAAATCAGTTTTGATGACCTCGTAAAAAAGAAAGGCTATAACTCTTTGAAAAATAAGGCAGTTATGCAAAATTAGTTCTTGACAATATTGGCCATTCATTTATATTAACTCTATATAAGATGAGGTGATGTAAATGAAAAAGATAAATG
>JAKQQL010000131.1:0-9606 GCA_029564175.1 Candidatus Cloacimonadota bacterium | reverse complement strand
CATTTCAATTCCTCATAGGTACGATTAAAAGCGTTGAAATACGTGATCTTATCATTGCTCGCAGATTTCAATTCCTCATAGGTACGATTAAAAGTCGTAATGAATTTTAAACAATATTCTGTATATGTAACTCATTTCAATTCCTCATAGGTACGATTAAAAGATATTTTTCTTTTCATTGAGCCTTACAGGTACAGAATTTCAATTCCTCATAGGTACGATTAAAAGAAGACATGGAGAAATACTTGCGTTCCTTTTAATTATTTCAATTCCTCATAGGTACGATTAAAAGCATTGCCAGGCATCGGCAAATATTCAGGCCACAACCATTTCAATTCCTCATAGGTACGATTAAAAGAAGAGGGGATGAAATACAAGGACATTGCGAAGGAACATTTCAATTCCTCATAGGTACGATTAAAAGTAAGTTCGGTAATTTTACCGATGTGCTTGGATCCGATTTCAATTCCTCATAGGTACGATTAAAAGATCTCCTCCACCATCTTATCGGCTATCTTCTGGGCGATTTCAATTCCTCATAGGTACGATTAAAAGCTACTATTGCGTTTAAAACCTGTTCCTTTTTCATATTTCAATTCCTCATAGGTACGATTAAAAGAGATGTTTCAAATGCCGAGAACTTGCCGTCAATAAACAATTTCAATTCCTCATAGGTACGATTAAAAGATGCGACTAACGGTTGTGTCGGTTGTATTTTTAAATTTCAATTCCTCATAGGTACGATTAAAAGATAAGAAAGGGCCGGGGTGCGGTGTTTCTTGACACATTTCAATTCCTCATAGGTACGATTAAAAGCATAAGGCCGGTCATGCCACTGATGATAAACAAAATTTCAATTCCTCATAGGTACGATTAAAAGCTTGTTAAAACTGAGCGAAACAAGAATAGTGTTAAATTTCAATTCCTCATAGGTACGATTAAAAGTATTTGACCAAGTGTGCGGCGCAGTGTAATCGCTAAATTTCAATTCCTCATAGGTACGATTAAAAGGAATACGGCAGCCACTAACAGCACCTAAACAAGAATTTCAATTCCTCATAGGTACGATTAAAAGAGTTTTGAATAGTCTGCTGCTTGCTGCAGCCACTATTTCAATTCCTCATAGGTACGATTAAAAGCCGTTCGACGACATAAAACAATAAATTGATATTCAACTATATCAAAATAGCAAAATAATTATTTTTCTGTAAAAAAGTTGTCGAACACCCTAAAAGTTTTTTCCACGGGTGTTCGACAATATATTATAACCTATATATTTTCAACATGTCAAAGAACCTTCCTGATAAATTCTCTTCTTGTTTGAAGCAGTTTTATCAAGTTTTAAAATGTATCGACAATTAAACTATCACAGAAACGTATCCAATTTCTGAAGTTCATGGCCAACAATCTCCTTTTCAAGCCATTTTTCCTGCCGTGTCTTAAAGATTATCAGACTGTCAATCTTTTCATCCATAAGTTTCCTTGCTTTAATCTTTAATTCATTCAGTTTGACTTCTGTTATCTCCCCTTCAAAAACAGAATTCTGAATCCAGTTAAGATACCTTCTTAGCAACTTCAGCATCTTTCCAACTCTTTTCTCCCCTACATCATACATTGCAATCACATACATCACCACCACATTTTAAAAGGTTTATACTCCTCAATCTCGAGTAAATGCTTCTGAAGCTTATAACATTCCAGCTTGATCAGGTGTTTGTAACTGACCGACCTATTTAATGTCCTGTGAGCTATAGTCTCTCTCAACCTGTCTTCAAAAGCCTGAACAAAAATCCTCTTGCCATTCGCTTTTAAGATCACCCTGTTAAGGCTTTCCTCAAAATGCAACGATTGTATCATCTTTTTGTTGGTCACCTTAAAGATGACCCTGTCTACCAACAAGGGCTTGAATATTTCCGCCAAATCAAGAGAAAGGGAAAACCTCCGTTCACCCGGTTCATGCAAAAAACTGATGGTCGGATTCAACTGTGTCTGATGAATAGCTCTAAGACACTGACTATAACACATCATGTTACCAAATGATATCAAAGCATTAACCTCGTTAAGCGGTGGCTTATAGCTTCGTCCTCCCATGCTGAAATCATTTATTATAAGGTCGAAGGCAGCGTAGTAGTTTTTGCGGATATTACCTTCAATGCCCATCAGTTCATCAATAGCACGTGTGCCCGGTATCTTTATAACCAGATCTTCCATAACTTCAATAAGGACATCAAGGTCTCTTCCCCTTTTATTGTAGTATTTAAGGTTCTTTATCATATTATAAGAAGCACCTTCAAGGATAAGCCGGGCTATCTTCAAACGTTTACCGGGATTCTGATAAAATCTGACCTGGGCAATAAGCATCTTTCCCGAAAGCAGGTATTCGCGGGGCATGAATGACCCGGTATAATTTTCATAATAATCAAAGAAATGCACTGGAATCTGTTCCTGCCCAAGAAAATTATAAAGAGCCGAATTGGCTTCAAGAGACCCAAAACAGTATAATTCCTCGACATTCTCAACCGGGAGAAAACGTGGTTCTAATTCCTCTCCTTCATCATTATATGGAGTGAACTTCAATGTATTATCTCTGCGCTGAAGCCTTCCCGGATTAAACAGATAGTAAGTTTTTTTCATTTAATTCCATTCTGACAACTTTATAATTCTGAATGTTACTCTACCAAGCTTTGACAATCATAAACACTGCAAACTGACATTCATAATATTCACCGAAGGGCATAGATAACATTAAACCATGTCCTCCCCGCTCCAGCAGAAATCGAAATAACTGCAGTTTTTGCACCGTGATTTTCGTATTCTTTCCGGACATTTTTCATTCTGAATTATTTTTTCAATTTCAATTATCATTTCGCTTATGGCTTCCCTGTCGGGTGTGGTAAGGAAAACCTCCTGGGTCCTATGCAACCTTGGATATTCAAGAACACCAGTGATTTCTTTCAAACCGTTTTGTTCAAGGACATAGAGATAGTACTTTAGTTGCCATTCATGAGCTTCCTCGTGTTTGTCCGACTTCTTTATTTCATGAACCACTTTATTTCTGGAATCATAGTAATCTATTTTAATCCCGTCAATTTCAATTTCCCTGAATTTTTCACCACGACGGGGATAGGAGTCTTCATGGATCAGTTTCCCCTCGTAAACCAGGTCGGAAGTGTTTTCCATAGTAATCCCTTTCGCGAATAGCCATAGCTTGCATTGACAGATGAGATAATAGTTGAAATGGGTACCTGTAATTCGCATTTATTATTCCTGAAAATTTTTTTTAAAGAGTCCAGTCAAACAATCAATCAACTCTTCTTTTGTTTTGCATATTCAAAAATCTTTTAAGCATATAGCATTGCCATAATGTGATAAAAGCGTTTGATGCCAATTCATTTTACGGAAAAATATATCCAGATCATTAATTTCCCAGATAATATCAGAGAAACCATCTTCTCGCAGATGAGCTTGTATACCGTTACTCCACGCCTGTTTCATTTTTTCTTATTTGCTCTTTATTGAAAGAGTCAGAAAAATTAGTTAAAAGTGATATAACTGAATGCAATTTTCTATTTAACGTCTTAAAATTTCTCAGTTTTACTAACAAGTCTTCAATATTCATGACGCCAATATTTATGATATTTTACATTATTGTTTGATCCTAATCAGGATTAAAGGAATCATTTATAAGTATTGGTCTTCCTCCATAAATCTCACTCCTATTTCCTTATTATAAAATCCTTTTCGTATAACATGAATTACTTCTTCTTCGTCTTTGATAAAGACTCTTTGAATATCAACCATATTCAACTTTTTGCCTTTTTCAATCAGATAAACTGGCAACTCCAAAGAATTCTTCAATTTCCAACTTTGGAAATCTAAATAATTATAGAAATATTCTGATTCAGGCAGCTTAACAAACACTGTATCTTGTGGCGCAATATTTCGACTACGCCAAAAGTTTGTATCTGTATCGTCAGCAGAAGTAATCTGCATTGGATTAATCAGCCAATTATAACTAAAATACTCTTTTAACTCTTTGGCATTAGAAATAGCTTTTGATGAAAAAGATGTCTCTGACGAATAAACTTGATTTAGCAAAAACACAAGTTTTTCGGCATTATAAAACGTTGTTTCAAGAACTTTTTCTGTTTTAGAGAATGCATCACACGGTATCCATGTTTTTTTTCTTTTGTCATATTCGCCATAGGGAGCAGGATAAACCAAATCATTTTTTTGAGGAACCAACACAAATAATGTTCCGATTTTAGATTTGTCAAAACGGCATAGCCTACCAGCTCGTTGTGTTAATCTATCAATAGGACAAAGCTCTGAAATCATGAAATCAGCACTTATATTGATGCTCATTTCTCCAATTTGTGTTAAAATGGCAATTCCTTTAGCCCGATTGTTATCCCAAGCCTTTTTCCCCAGCGCATCTATCAATTCCTGTTCTCTATCCTTTTTATCTGGTTCGGTAAACCGGCTATGATAAAGAATAGGATTTGCGTTTCTTTTTGCGAACCAATCATAAAATAAAACAGCTTTATCAACTGTATTTGTATAAATAATTGCCGTTTCTTTTTCAATGCATTGTTTTAATAGGTCCTCAATTTCTGAAACTTCAGAGTAATATTGAATTGACTGTATTTCAAACCGATTCCTCAAATTATCAGAAGTGTCTTCAACAATCTTATTAATATGATAACCCATTTTTTTATAGGATGGTAAAACAGACTCGGGTAAAGATGCACTCATTAAAAGCACTGGCACACTCCAGTATTTTAATATTTCAAGGAGCACCATAATATTTGCTTGGGTAAAATCATCATAAAAATCTGCTTCGTCAATTACCAAACAAGAATTTGCCAGATTAAATGAAATTAAATGATGATCTTCCCTTGTTAAAGTTAATGCCATCAGTAAATGATCAATCGTACAGACCGTGATTGGTGTTTGCAGTAATCGGGCAAACTCGTGGATTTTTTCCGCTTTCTGTTTTTCTATCACACCAGCTTCAACTTGTTCCTGAAATTTGACAACCCATGCACTCGAATGATATAATCCTGTGTCAGACAAATTTTCGGCAACATTAATAGCCAAAGCGCTTGATGTAAAACGAGTTGGCATAGCTATCACTAATCTATCTGCTCGTTTGTTTTCAATTTGTAATTGAGCCCATAATAACGAGGCATCTGTCTTTCCTGCTCCAGTTGGAGCACGAACCAATAACAAATCATCTTTCCAATGATTTTCAACTAGCTTTTGAATTCCCCTCTTTTCTTTATGTGGAAATTGATAATGGAATGAAGAAAAATCGGGGACGAAATCTCCATCCTCTTTCGCACTTGCCCTATGATCTGCTAATTGTAATAATCCTCTTGGACCAGCAAATTCGTAATGTTTGTTCGCTATTATTTCTAATGAATTTTGCTCAATGATTCGGTTACTTTCACTCCGAAATGCAGTCCAAAAATCGGTCATCTTTTCATTAATCCAACGATCTTCAAAATTCAATCCCAATTTACCATGATGTGCAGCAATAGCCACTTGTTGAGGTAATGGTAATTTCGTATTTTTTATTAATCGCAATGATTCAAATTCATGTCTGACACCAGCCATTCTAATATTTACTCCAGAGTACTCCTTCTTTGAATATTCTTTAAATGTTCCGTCATTTTGTGACTGCCACTTTAAGAATGCTTCATAATCTTTTTGGCAAGCCAACTGCCATTGCAGAGATCCTTTACCTAAATCATGATATTGACACACTCGCTCTAATCGGATAAGTAAATCTTTTCCGACTCGTTCTGTATATTTTTGAACGATGAAAGGAGCATGTCCGAGTAAAAGCTTCCCTTCCAACATTACATCTTTGGTATGTTGTTCAAGTGTAATGCCGGAAGGTTTTGCCAATATGGGATATTTGTAGTTACTCACTACCGAAAGCCTGTTCGAATGTTACAACTTCATTACCTTCTGCAGGATCATAAAGTTCATTTGAAGCTAAAAATGCTAAAGCTTCTTTATACGCTTTATTAACACTTCGTTCGGTAGTATCATCACCTATAAAGTATTTCGCCCCGCGAGTTTCGAGTTCTGCTAATATATTTTTTTGTTCCTGTTCACTAGCAACATAATACCGACTTGCCTTACGGCTTAAAATAGTGTCGAATATAATCAACACTTTCTGTGGCTCACCACTCACTGCATTTCTTGCCTGACTGGCATAATCATTCATCGATCTGGTTGCTTCCAGATAAAGCCGTGCACGACGTTTCCTTTCAGCATCATCAGCATGTTTGAAATATTTGGTGCCAATATTGAAACTTTTTTCATATATAAATGCTTTGGAAATGCTTAATGCACTTATATCAAGAAAGAAATTCATATGCATCAGGTCATGTTGACTAAATTCCTTGGTAGCTAATGCTTGGTCTTTTGCATCATCTGATTCATCAAACCGGATGCGTACCAACAAATCACGTCCGACTTCACTTTCATTTATTGCGACAGCAGGTGTTACAGATAATGGGGCAGTTCTTCTGCCTGAATAATCTCCTTTCGACGGGTGCATGAAACCACCCATATCAGCACGTAAATCTTTTTCAATCAAATTACTGATACCGTCACCGTTTGAAACAAAGGTTTCTCCTTTTGCGGGATCAGTCATATTTAGCCGATCCATTGCTGAAAAAAGAACATGACGCTGCATTTGGCCGGATATATAAACTCTTCCGTCAGGCCTTCTCTTAATTGAAGATGCATTACCTAACAATTTTTCGCCTCCGTTTGCAATATGATTTTCGAACGGAGCCAACGCTGTTACTAAAATTCCTTTAATTTTCATTTTATTCACTTTAATTTATTTTTATTATTCTTCACTGTAATCAACTGATTCAGAATTTTCTTCAGTATCTTCATCACTTTTTAGTTCATCTGGAGTGTCTTTCTTTTCTGCTTTATTTATTAAACGAGAAAAAGCGATTAATAGATTCTTTGCGTTTTCAAGAGGTAATTCGCCACTTGCTGTTTTTTCCATAAAAAGAGCAGCTGACTCAGGAGCATCAAGACCGGATAACCGTCCAGCCCTTGTAACGGCCTGAGCAATCAGAGCATCACCAGACTTTGCTGAAAATGTTGAACTTTCCAGTTCAATTAGAACTTTTGATTTTACTCTTCGTAGTTCCTCCCAATAATTAGAGGCGCCTTCTTTTATTTCAGATTTGGCAGTGAAATAGGCAACCTTGTTGAGCCATTTCCCTAATGCCCTGGCTGACGATACGATTTTTGGATCGATTTTTTCCATTTTAATAAAGTATGTGTTAAACAATATTGTTACCCCGTTTGGGTATTCTGCCCGAAAAGCCAGAAAATCCTTAAATGCTGCATGATTAAATAATTGAAGAAAACGGCTTGTGAATAAATCAAATTTTTGATATTCACTATTAGTGTTTGTTCTTTTATCCTGATTATAAAGTTTAGAATAATAGAGACTGTCAATAATTGACCGAAGTTTGCCTTCTTTTGCCAAATCAATAACATAATGATTGAAAGTAAAGGTTGTTGCTCCCCCATATTTGATAAGATACATTGTTGTATCCTTTAAACTTTCTAGTACGGATTTTGCTTGTTCAGAATATTGAGATTGTTTGGCAAATTCTCCAATTGTTCCCAGAAGAGCAACGCTACCTAATGCACTACTTTTGGGCGGATTTGGAAAGTTCCCTTTAAAAATTAATGGTCTTTTTGCCTCATATGTGATTTTTTCATCGCTTCCTTTTCCAGATGTAGTCGCACTAATATTACCATACATTAAATCATTGGCAGTTTCAGATTTTAGCATCCATTTAAAAATACGCACGAAATTTTTCAATTTATCAATCGGTAAATCAGGAATTATACATACATTAAACATTTCTGGCATTCCTTTTTTCTTATCAATTCGATATTGAAGACACGGTTTGCTTGGAGTTAATGTTGTTACAGCACTTAATCCCTGCTCTAATATTGAAACCTTTGGATTACCTCTTCCAATATTCCCTTTAATAGAGAAACTAAGATATTCACCAGCGACAGGAGCTACAGACATTGATATATCATCTAATTTGTTGACAGAATCTTTTGCCAACTCTGACAATAGGGCATTTCCTTCTTTCCAGATATATCTAGAAGATTTATCTGTAGACATCACATTGGGGGCAAGAAACAAACCTTTTTTGGGGTTTCCTTTTTCAATTCGAACGAAATCAAACTTTACTTTATCTTTCCCATCAATTGCCTGCACTGGTTGAAGTCGGAATGAATTAAGTCCCTTTTCAATTTCTGTAATAATTTGTGCAGATGTGATTTTGTCACAATCATTCAAATCATTTTCATACATAATCAATGCCTGAGCGTATCTAATATAAGGATGAACAGCTATCATAGTTCTTTAAAATTTAAGTTAACCCACCCTTCGCTATTCCCCAAATACCCCAGATTATCAGTCATTAGTCGTTCATTCAAAATCTTATATAAGTTTTGATCTATTTTTATCTGAATTTCATAGTTACCCTTTGCAAAAAGATATTCCCGTTTCGTTGGTGTAGAATAATACTGTGGAAACTCTTCAATATGTTCTTTAAAAAATGTTTCCAAAGCTTTATCATCTACTTGTCTGGGATTTTTTTTACTTCGTTTCAGTTCTCTTTTTAGCGGGATTAGATTACAGCTAATATTGAATGTTCCTTTGGGATGGGACACTGCATCAGATCTTCTATAAGCTTTACTCCATAAATCGTCATAAAAATTTGTAATAGGAGTTAACTGGAGCCCAATTTCAAAATATTCCATTAGTAATGGAACATAAGTTGAACCCTTTGTGCGATCTATAAACTTTAATTGAGGGTTTTTCTTTGCCTGCTTTCTTCTCAATTCAGCAAGTTCTCCGATTATTACTTTTCGGTCAGCTAAATCAAAATGCCAACCCAAAATGTTTTCAAAAAGACCACACAGCATTTTTTTATCTGGACTTTTCAACGTTTTATAATAAGAACCAGGTAACTCACTTACCATAGAAAGAGGAGCTAGAGGTTCAATTTCCAAAACAACATTAATATTACGTTCAGGAATTTTTTCAAGAATGGATAAATTCAAACTACTCATATTCTCTTTTATTACTATTATCTTAATATTCTCATATTAACCTATACCTCCACCCACCCGAACCCCATCGAATTCTTTTCACCGAATCCGGCTGATTGGATCAAATGATGAATTTCAGCAGGGGCGTTAAGAGAGAACTCGTATAAAAAGCCTCTTACCCTGCTTTCCTCCCTTGTAAACGGTTTTATTGTAACAAGTTTCGATTTCGGAGTCTTACCCGGTTCAGGAATAAAACCAATATTTTCTGATAATTCATTCAATCCGTGCGTGACTTTCACTTTCTGAACCAGGTTGTTTTTTACCATCTCAAAATAACCTTCGTCATCAGGTGAAAGATACCGGGAATACTTGCCTTCTTTGTAATGATAACTTATGACTATTGGAGAAAGAGCTTTGTACTTTACAATGCCTTTATGATTTCCTTCATGCAAACGCTCAACCCGGGTAACTGCAAGATCGAGA
>JAKQQL010000109.1:0-11687 GCA_029564175.1 Candidatus Cloacimonadota bacterium | reverse complement strand
AAATGAATTTTTCATTTATTGAGTCTCCTTTTTGTTTTGTTTAACTTCTAATACAACAATAACTTAAGGAGACTTTTTGTCAAACTTTATTTTTGCTATCTTACTATTTTTTAATCAGTTATACAACTCGGAAACATGAGTTACTTGATTAACATCATCTTTCGTGTGATACTTTTATCATTACTGCTGAGTTTGTAAAAATAGATTCCTGAAGAGACAGCTTTCCCTTGCTGATCATGACCATTCCAAACAATCTGATGCTCTCCTGAAGGCTGAATTTCTGAGACAAGTGTTTTGACTTTCTGACCTTTGATGTTATAGATAGACAGTTCTATCTTTGCCTCTTTTTTGAGATGGTAACTGATCGTGGTGCTGGGGTTGAAAGGATTAGGATAGTTCTGTTTCAAAGTGAAGGGTAGTGGATTAAGCGTAATATCCTGTGCAGGGCTGAAATCGGTAGTAGCAATCTTTTGAATCAGCATTCCTTTATAAAATCCATCTTCATAAACACTTGAATAATTACTCCAAGAAACAAGGGAGTAATTTTCATTTATTTTGCAAAAATTCAATCTGGCAGGATTACAATGTCTATTCTCATAGATTGTATATTGATTGAGCAAGTCATTCCCATATTGGTCATATATACTGACATTGAGTTTTTTTTCATTTCTTTCTGCCATGACTGTATTTTCATAAGAAGAGGACAATGCATAATTCCATTCGTTATATAACCAGTCCTGAGTGATATCGACCGGTTCGTCAAAGAGCGGAGTCAGGGAATTATTATTGATTAAATAAGATATTGTTTTAAAGCGATCAGCATCACTACTGGCACTTTGTTGCCTGATGGTTACGTTGAGATCCATGATACCAAAAGCCTGATGAACGTTGTATTTATATCCGGTTAATAAAGTCAGGGGGTTATTTAAGAGAAGTGTCCCGTTATCCAGCAGGGCATTGTATTTAATCACATTTTGATAAGAATTATAATCAATATCGGTAAAAAGAATATCTGTTTTTCCCTCTTTTTCTCTGATAGTAAAATCAAAAATATGATTATATGGAAATGTAAAAATAGTCTTTCCTCTTAGATCCCAGCCTGCGACTGGATTGCCTTCTTCATCGAGTTTTAATGACATAATTCTATCAGGACGAGGGGGCATTCCCATATACTGGTCATTCCAGAATATCATATTCTGGTAAAGCTGGGTATTTATCATATTGGCAGAGCTTATTTCTGTATAAACATTATTCACAATTTCTCTGCCTTCGGGTTCCCACGTCACATTGCCATTATTGACTCTCTGTCCGATTATATAACAGAAGAAATCTTCAATAAGCACATAAGTATAGAAATATAAATCATCGAAACCACAGATATTGATTGAATGTCTAGAAGTATCCATAAACTCGCTATTAAAAATAAGCAAACCCTCCAGATCAAAGAGAAAATCACCTGTTCCGTTAATCTTTTGCACACGACTCTGGGTGGTTGAATCAGTATTGCTCGCCCACCAGACAATCAACTGTCCTTCATTGTCTATTGCCGTATCAACGATCTGCAAATAATTTGAATTAGAAGCGATGAATTTGCCATTACGAGGGAGCAGTTCGTTACCGTTTTGATCGAGAATCTGAAGGTAGATGGAATTTACGCCATAATTTCTTTGATCTTCCCAAACGACATAAGTCAGAAAGCCATTACTGTTAAATCTATAATTACCCGTTTGATTATTCATCGCACTTTTAATGCTCAACGGATCTGTTGGATATTGGTTTTCATCGCTAGCATTGATGATTTGGGCATTGATTCTTTCAAAATGAGAGTCTTTCCAGATACAGATCAGTTGATTGTTTATCAGATGGGTTGCCGGATAGAGAGTCCTGACAGATGAAGCGGAGAAAACAATGCCTGACGCTTCTGTGAGCAGAGATCCTGTATCACTGAACTTTAGAAAACGATGGCAATTCTGATCAAGAGACTGGTAATTATTATAGAGAATTGTGAGATAAACCTGATGATTATCATTGATGCTGACATGAGTCATGTTTTCAGTCATGTAGTCAATGTCCACAGGGTTTGACCAAAGAACGACTCCTGTCGTGTCAACACACATGATCCTTGAGTTGAAGTATCCGTCCATTGCCAGAGCAAAGCGATCAGCATTTCTAGAGATAAAAAGATCTCTGATATCAGAGACTTGGGCAAGGATTAAGGGAGAATCACCAAACAGTTTTTGACCGGCATAATCATACTTCTGAACATATAAATCATTCACATGAGTATAACCAAATACATACACATAGGCAGAATCTACAATCATTTTCGTTTGACCATAATCAATATCCGGATTGACAGTGATATGCCCCCACAGGCATTCTCCCTGATTATCAAATGCAGTGATAGATGATCTGCTATTACTGGAATATCTCACCAGAAAGCCTAAATCTGAAACATACTGTATTTCGCGGATATATCTTTCAGGTCCAGCCTCAGGCATATCAAGCGAAACCGTCTCCAGATATTCACCCGCACTGTTATAATGCTTTATTCCATAATGAATGTACTTATTTTGCAGGAAGTAAAAACCACCCTGATGATCTGACAAGATACCAAAGGATTTATTGATGTCAATGTCATAAGGTAATTCGATGCCTTGAGAAGTCCATAAAAGTTCACCATTGGCATTGATTTTCTGTGCTCTGACAGTAATCAGACCGTTTGCACTCTCCGGTTCCTGCATCCAGCAGACAATCACAGAGTTATTATCCGAACTGATAATCGTAGGAAAGTATTGGTTTGCCTGAGTCTGTATGACTGGTATGCCTTGTTCACCCCAGAGTTTTTCTCCATTGTCAGTTATCATTTGCACATAACAGCGTGCATAAATCTCCTGACATTCTGTCCAGACTGTGGCGACTCTATTCGGGAAAACAGCCGTTTTACCCATATAAATCAGGTCATTATAATCTCTGATAGATTTTGGGTTTTCCCATTGTTCGATAGCGGATAATGACAAATATAAAAAAATAAAGATACTAACAAGAAGGATTTTTTTCATCCATACTCCTTTATGATCATCAGAGTGTCACTTCGCAAAAATCAGTAGTAATATCTGGATTTATTTTATTGTTTTTAACCATTCTTCGATGAGACGTACAAGCTCTGTATTTTCAGTTTTTTTAAGTAATTGATTTATAATTTGCAAATCTTCATCTCTTTTTTGTTGAAGGTATTGATTTTTATATGCAAAGAAAAACGCAAAATCACTTTTTTCCTGATCATTGCATTGTTTATAAACATGACCTGCCCGTTCAAAATACCAGGCAGCATTTTTATGGTCATTCATTTTCTGGTAAGCTGAAGCAAAATAATAGAGGTCTGTCGCCAGATTATGGAAATTCTGGTCGATGACATCTGCTTCGTATGCCTTCTGGAAATAGCGAATGCTTTTCTGATAATCAGTCTGACTGGCATTACGCTGATGATATGCAACATAACCTAAAGTATAATAGGCAAAACTAATCGCAGATATATTTTCAAATTGTTTTTTTTTATATGCTTTGAGTGCTTTATCTGCTTCTGATTCGAGTGCTTCTGTTTTAGACTTGAAATTTTTATTTGTTTCAAAAAGTGAAAGATATTCCCAACTGTGTTTGCGAAGGCTATGCTCCTGATTTTCTTCTTGAATACTTTGAAATACAGATAATAAAGAATCATATTCCGAAAGCTGATACAGATATTCTATTTTTAAAAGTGTAAACTCATTGGCTAAATCATTTTTACCTGTGCTAATCGACAGGGTACTTTCTATTTTCTGGCAGATATTATCATAATCAGATTTCTGATTCATCTGCTTGTATTGACGGGCTATAGAAATCTGTGTGGCAAGCACACCCTGTACATCATCTGTCAGCCTGTATTTTTCAAGGGCATACTGATAGTAGGTAAGCGCTTTATCCCAGGCTTTAATCTTTTCAAACTGGGAGGCTTTTTCAGATAACTGTAACGCTTGCTCCTGAACAGGGTTGTTGATGATTCTTTGCTTTGGAAGGCTTGAACAGGCATTTAGGAGCAGACTCAGCATCAACAGATAGATTAGATGTTTCATAGATTACTCTTTCGGGATTTCATTTGGACGTTCATTACTGTTACTTTTAGTATCTGTTTTAGAGTTTTCAATACCCCCTCTGATCAACGGATTATTGTTGAGCCCTTCAATGGTTTTTTGAGCAGAGTTGAGAGTCGATTGAGTTTCAAGAATAACCGAGCTGATCTCCGGACTTTGAGATTCCAGGTATTTAAGTAATTTATTAACTTCCAACATATTTTGATTTAGATTATCCAGAATTTGTTTAATTGGCTGAATAATATTTTTTTGCTGAGGGTCAATTAATTTGACAGCCAGTCCATTGGGATCAGAATATTCTTTAATCATCAGATTTGCAGATTTGACGGTTTCGTTGACTAAATCGGCAGTGTCATTGATTTTTTTTGCAATTTCAGCAACCTGATAGAGCGTTTTAAATAGTTCTCCATCATTTTCAACATAATCTCGATTTAGTTTACTAATGGTTTCATTTGTCTTTTTAAGAATTTTTTCAAGATCCTGAGATGCGTTAGCAATATGATAGAGCGTTCGGAATACAGAGCCCTGATCCTGATTGTTATCCTGGTTCAGATTAGAGATAAACTGATTGACATTACTTAAAATAGAGGACATCATATCATTGGAAACTGTGATATTACTCTTTGTCAGATAGACTTTTCCCAATGCTGTAGTAAGCTCCGGCACCATGTCATTTTCCTGATTGATAAGTTTTAAATTGGGTCCCTGTATCAATTCAATCGAGCTTTTCCCTGAAATGGGATTGATATTCTTACGTAAAACAGAATTGTGTACAATCTTGTTGCGATACGGTTCATAAACGATGAATTCAGCATCAATCAGATTCTGGTCATTCAGATTAAAAGATTTGATCTCGCCAATTTCGAATCCCTTAAAAATAACCGGTGTTTTGGTAGAAAGCCCTACCGCATCATTAAAGACGGTCTTAAACGTAAATTTCTTGATAAATATTTTTCGGTTTACAGCAATAGAAAAAAACGTAATTCCTAAAATTAACACAGCAATAAACACGAAAAACCCAACGATACGACCTGTATATTTGAATTTATAGTTCATTTCTCAACCTCTTAGTCATATGATGCGAAATAAAATAAATTTGTCAAGTAATAAATTACAATTCATTTAAAATTTTTAAAAAGTTTCTTAAAACGATACAATAGAGAATAAAAACCAAAAGAGATTAATCAACTGGGAGATTCTTCCCATTGCTGGCTATACACACATTCATCTCCTCTGAAGATGATGATGAATTTCAACAGATTGCTGAGAGAACTAAGTTCTTCGGCTTGATTGTATTTTGCCAGCTGGGTTTTTGATTCTTCTATCTTTTGTTTCAACAGATCTTCTGTATAGCCTTCCTGTTTGAGGTATTTCAACTCAATAATGGCATGATAGGGCGGTTTGACAATATCATTGGGTAGTAAGGCAATATCAATATAACCATCAGCTACTTCGTATTCTGATTTGACATAATACATTTTACTGAGGAAGCAATAAGTGAGGAAAATCAGTTTCACATATTTTTCATCAAAGCGGATGAAATCCCGATTAGAGAGCTTATGCAGGGTTGTTTCGGTTAATTTCACCAGTGAAGTAATATCACCTGCTTTAGCTAATTTCATCATGGCTAACTGAATATCAAGGGTATCCAGTCTGTATTGTCCTTCTTTTTCGCTTAACTCATTAAAAAAAACAAAATAGAGCTCTTTTATCACATAATTCGGTACGGCCATTTCATAAACGCCTAAACTGGAATCAACAATCGTTAACAAACCCATATAGAAAAATAAAGATTTAAGATCACTGGTTGAAAAATGCTGTCCCAAGTCAAATTTCCTGGTCAGAGAGACATAGACATTATGCCCTTCAAGAATATCATTGACTACCTTCAAATTATCTTCAAGATTACCAAGATGAATATACTGGCGAATCTTGTAATAACTGGTTGCAATGTTTTCATCAATGAGCTCTTTTGGCGGTTTTCCTGTACTTAAGAAATCTTTGAGATAATACAAAACCATATCGCTGTTATAAATTCTTGTAGAGGCATCATCAGCAAACAAATACCCATTATAGTTCTTTTTCATAATGGGAAGGGTCTCATTAACGCGTTGGGCATCAATATCCCAGATTTTAAAAATAGTCAATATTTCTTCTTCTGTGAATCCTAATATCTCATTGAGCTTTTCATGCAGTGTTAAATCAGAACCAATATTAAAACCGGAAGTCAGACTATCCAGCGTAAATGGGTTGACCCCTGTGATAAACATTCTGTCAATGAGGGTTTTAGTACCTATTTTAAGTACTTCAAAGAATTTACGAAAGAAGTCACTCTTTGCCACAATAGTCTCAAACATCTCTTGTTTATAGCTCAGTAACTCACTGGTAAAGTGGTCATATTCATCTATGAGGACATAGAGTTTTGTGTCTATTGCGGTATTCAGTTCTTTTAGAAAACTATGAAGTTGAGTCGCAGCAGGCATACTGATATCAACATCAAAATCTAAATTATTCTTTTTGATAAATTCTTTAAGCGTGCTATGCACATTCTGATTAAATGCCTGCTCAATATCTGTTTCATTTTGAATACTGATGCCACTAAAATCAAAAGACAGGACAGAATAACTATTCTTCAAAGGGGTGGGATGATTGCCAATATATAAATCTTTAAAAAGAGAGTCAAATAGATTACGCTTATTCTTGTCATAATAATGTTCCAGAACAGATATAAAAAGAGATTTCCCAAACCGGCGAGGTCTGAGGCAAAAAATATAGGGTTCATTAAAGTTTTCTAATACTTCAATATACTGTGTCTTGTCAACATAGTAATAATCTTCATCAATCAATCTCTGAAAATTGCTAATGCCATAAGGTATCTTCTTTTTCATCTGCCACCTCTTATCTCTCATTTTGACTAATTTCTTGTAAGTGAGCTTTAAAGTCAAGTGAATCTTAAAAAGAATAAATGACAGGTAAGTATCTTCGATTTTTAAGCGATTTAAAACCTTTATAAATCATTCATAATCGTTTTTTTCTGCTTAAGCGGTTCTATCTCAAGTGAAAACTCCACAATTGAAAGCCCACAAGGACTAATATCCTTTTTCTTCACTTTCCAAAGACTGCTTAACACAGCATATAACAACAAGGCATGAATCCTTGCAGAATGAGAAACAATTAGTATATTTTTTTCTCCAGACATATAAAAAAGATGATAAAGTTCCTTTATCTGTCTGATTATAGAAAATGCTGATCCGTCACACAATGATTTTAAAATACAAAAAAATATCCAAACATTAATTGAAAACATAAAGTGTTTCAAAAATTGCGGAGGAGTAATTAATATTTCCTTTAGTTCTTCTTCAAAATGAACAGTTCTGTTTGATATGTTCACATAATGAGTTGTTTCTTTGGTTCTTTCTAAAGGACTTGAGAATATCACATCATATTGACCAATCAGCTTTTCTGCAACTTTTTTACACTGCCGGATCCCTTTTTCAGTTAAATGCACATCTTCCCATCGATAGATATTATCCACAAAAGCTTGATAACTAATTTTTTTATTCCAGTTTTCAAGTAAATGTTCAGCTTCACCGTGTCTTAAAATAAGCAATTTCATATCAGCTTTTCATCTGTTTCTGTTTTTTTAAATGTTCAGCATAAGAGGTTGTAAAAATATGTCTTTTTTCAGGGGTTGCAAAGAAAAACAGATAATTGGTATTTGCAGGTCGAATACTTGCTTGAATAGCACTGATTGAAGGCGAACATATAGGTGTTGGGGGTAATCCTGGGTTAGTATAAGTGTTATGAGGTGTGTTTTTTCTCACATCTTTATAATATAGTTTACTTTTATGAACACCGTCTGCTTCCAAATGATAGGTTGAAGTAGGATCAGCCTGAAGTAGCATATTATTGTTCAATCGGTTTTGATAAACACTGGCAATCAGGGGTTTTTCTTCTGGAAATACAGCTTCTTTTTCAACAATGGATGCCAGCTTCAAAATTCTGTAAAACTCCTTTTTATCATCAAAATTGATCTGATTTTTACGAAGTCTGTTAAATAAATTCTGAACCATTTTTTCCAGAATAATTTCTTCGCTATTATTTTTATTAAAGGCGTATGTGTCTGGATATAAAAAACCCTCAAGTGTTTCTATCTCAAAACCACTGACACTCTTAATAAACTGATTATCCTCAGCCAACTCCAGAAATCGGTCATAATTACCAATCCCTTTGTCACTAAGTATCCGTATCGTTTTGTAAAGAGACAAGCCTTCAGGTATAGTTACTCTTTGGACAAGTATTTCTCCACTGATTATTTTTTGCATCGCACTGAGCATATTCATTTTACCATTAAAAAGATAAGCACCTTGTTTTAGTTTTTTATCATTGTTAGTCAGTCTGACCAAAATATAAAATGCACTTTCAGAACGAATGACCCCTTCTTTATACAACACTTTGGCGATAGAACGTGCAGACTGTCCTTCATTAATATCTATGATTTTTTGATTAATATTCAAAGGAGAAGTTAATATATTACTTATTATCGCCATCATAATACCTAAAACAACAAACATTGTAATATAAATGGTTTTACGCATCTTTGTTTCCTTCTAAATAACTTTTTAAAATCAGTGCAGCAGCCGTTTGATCAATTACCTTCTTACTATCTCTGATACTCAGTCCCTTCTTGATCAGAATTTCTTTAGCGTCAGCCGTTGTATAACGTTCATCCCATAAAATAACGGGGACATCTACACGTTTAGCCAAAGCTTCATAAAATTCTCTTACTTCATTTGTTTTCTGAGTATCCAAGCCCGCAACACTCAACGGTAAGCCCAACACAATCTTTCCAACACTTTGAGATCTGATGATCTCGCAAAGTTCTGTAATAATGAATTCAATCCCATTGTTATTAATTGTTTTAAAAGGTTTTGAAAACAATCTCATTGGATCACTTAATGCTAATCCAATATTTTTTTGTCCATAGTCTATTGCTAAAATTCTATACATAATTCTTTCTGTTTTTGATTTAGTCCATATATTTCATTAATTGAAGTACGAAATGACGTCCGATAAAACTATACAATCGATTCATCTACCCAAATGGCAATCACCCAGCGCCCATCTTCCTGTTTCAAATAAAAACGGGCATATCCAGTTGCAGAAATATCTGTAGTATCGTTATAATACAAATGTAAAAAGAAAGGACAAGAAATGATAATCCAATTTTCATGACCTATCTGATTATCGTTAATCCATGTAGTTTGAGGTGGAATTTCCAAATTTAACAAGATATTGTCCGGCGAATTGAATAGGCCATTACTGGACCCTTTTGAAAACAAATTCGTATGATATTCTACTTCTTGTTCAAATCCCCACCAATCCACACCAATTGTTTGAACATCAGATCCAATAATCTGAAATCGAAATGATTTAGATAAACAGGATTTGTATAAATCAATATCTTTTTGATTATAAGCCAGAGATAAATTCCTAAGCACATTGTCTGGCGAATTTGGCGGATAACCATTTGTAATTGGATCGTTTGGTTTGATAGTGATACCCGGATTAAATGGATTTTCACAGGAAAAAATGAAAAGACTCAGAAAAACAATCAAAAGTATGCGATACTTATAAAGAAAATTCATTTTTCATCCTTCCCCATGTCCAACTGGAAGTTAACCGGTAATCATACCATTCTTTTATTTTCCAAAATCCATTATTATCTTTTTCCATATAAATCTGAAATTTTCCTGTAAACAAAGTGGGGATATCTGTTAATGAATGAGCGATTGTCAACTGATAGGTACGAAAAAACCAGGCACGATTTGTTTGAATATTATCACCTTGTGAAGGGATTGGAGTCAATGTCAGTTCCATTGAAGAACCTGGGTTAATCCGTTGCCATGTATTCATCAACATATCAATTTCACTACTTTTTGTCCAATAAGAAGGAATTGAGAAATCCGAAGCATCCTGATTATCAAAATAGAAATAGAACGTATCAAAAAAAAGGTTAGTATAATTATACACATTCTCACGGTAATTGTAAGCATATACCAGATTCTCCAAAGTTTTTGCAGGAGTTACCTGAAAAGTATGCCATGCCGCTGGCTGTTCAGGATTTTCAGCATCTCTTGGACTAAACACATCACATCCTGATACGATAATGAGTAAATTTATCAATATCCATCTTAATACTTTCATAATTCTAATCTAAACTTTTCAAGACAAATGTCAAGTAGTTTTTTATGATTTTTCAAGACATTATCAAAAAGATATTTGACAATATCATTATTGCAATAATCTGATTTTTTACATTTTTCTTATTTATCTATTTTTCATATACTTATACATCTCTCTTAAATTGGTACCTAAAATGCAATATAAAAATAACAAGAATTCTTAACAAATTTGAATCTGGCTCTTTTAAAAAAAATCAAAATAAAATCATAAAAAGGGAGGTTAAGATGTTGAAAAGATACGCTATCATCATCAGCCTGATTGCTATCCTGCTATTTTCCTTGAATTTATTGGCACAAAACAACAAAACAGAAGAAGAAAAAACGGTACAGGAGAGCAACAAAGCGATACCTGAATTACTATCAGTTAACGAAGTGGAATTGACAGGAACTTATACGGTTAATATCGAACAAAGTAACACACCTAAGCTGAGCATCAAAGGGAAGCGTAAAAATGAGCTGAATGTTTATATTGAAGGCAACCGCCTTTACATTGAACACAAAAAGGGCAAGAAAAAAGTAAATATGTTTAAAGATAGTGAAATAGAAGTCAATTTAAACTTAAAAGAAATCAAAGAAATCAAAATTAATGGTGTTGCGTCTATGCAAAATATAAGACCAATAAATGGAAACAGATTAAAAATAGAACTGAATGGAGTAGGCTCTATTGAATTATCAAAACTCGATTTCAATCACATCCATAGTGCCGTCAATGGTACTGGGTCAGTTGAGTTAAGTGGAAAAACGAATACGCTTGCTCTTTATCTTAATGGTGTTGGCAGTATAGACACTCAAAATCTTAAGGCTTATAAATGTAGAGCAGAAAATGATGGACTTGGCAGTATCAGTCTTTATGCAGAGACTGAATTAGATGCATATATCGGAGGTCTTGGATCTATCGAATACATGGGAAATCCAAAAGTACATAAAGAAATCAATGGTTTAGGCAGCATCAGCCGAATCGAATAATTTGTCCCCTGCAATCTTCCTAAGCCTGTGCAAGTCACAGGCTTTTTTTTATCGACTAATCTTTTAATTCCTTTTACAAGAAAATATCTGATCAAATATAGTTTAAATGCTTATTTCCCAAATTATGAGATTATCTAAAATAAAAATAACAAACTAAGTAATAAAAAAACGGATTGATAACGACTTGTATCAATCCGTTCTAATTATATCAATCTTGCTTTATGTATATTGCAATCGGTACAGATCGTAATACAGCCCTTCTTTTTGCAGTAATTCCTGATGAGAACCTTCTTCCACAATTTCTCCCTTATGCATGACCAGAATTCTGTCCACATGCTGAATAGTT
>JAKQQL010000096.1:0-5798 GCA_029564175.1 Candidatus Cloacimonadota bacterium | reverse complement strand
ACATTCATCACTTCTTCAAAGCTATCCCTTGTGGCAAATGAAAATGGAGCAACTTTAGTCAATCCTGCGCAATTAACCAACCCATCAATTACAGGAAGTTCTTTATGAAGCCGTTCAATTTCTTCTTTTACGGATAAGTCGGCTACAATTAAACCATGACCACTTCCGTTCAAAAGATAATAAGTCTTTTTCAATCGCTCTTCATTTCTTCCGGTAATGATCACGTTTGCTCCCATTTTTGAGGACTCAATTGCAATCGCTTTTCCAATACCAGATGAGGCACCGGTAACAAGAATTGTTTTTCCTTCTAATGTAAAAGGATTGTGCATGCTTATATTCTACTCATTACAAGATTGAATAAATCTCCAATAGTTGAAGATTTTTTAATATCATCCCCTGAAATCTTAACTCCATATTCCTCATCACACATAGCAATGATCGATAACGTAGTTAAAGAACTCCATTCAATAAGATCCTTAAAAACAGTGTCTAAAGTAATTTCTGACGCATCTGTTTCATCCAACTGAAAAGCAAAATTGTTAATAAAATCTTGAATACTCATAATAATCTTTTTATTTTAGTTTTCATTGTTGTCCGGTAAACCGGAATATTTTCAATCACCAGCACCTAACTGCCAGTTAGTCAATACTCATGTTCTTTGTTTTCAAAAGTAAGCCCCCTCCAATTCGGGGAATAGCGAATTTTGATATTTGATTTTATTTTCTTTTACAATCTCACGCCAACTACCTTCTGGGTCTTCCAAAAAGCAATAGATGTCAATATAGTTCATCAATTGTTGTCTTATAATCGATACCATATTAGAAAACGCCCATTTACGTTTGAGCCGGCTTCTTACAAGGGTTATCAATAGATTGGCAAGCATCGCCGTCCATATTTGTATCTCAATTGCATTTTCGTTGTCGCCCAGGAAATACTTCAAAGGGAAGTTCTGCTTTAGTTGTTTGAACAGTAGTTCTATCTGCCAACGTTTCTTGTAAATCAGAGCAATTTTTTCTGCTGACAGCTCAAAATTATTGGTGATAAACTCGAATAAACGTTCATTTTCACTGTCCCAATAGGCTATTCTACGGGCCCGGTGTTCTTTTTCCCTCTTATCGCCATATTGCAAGGTCACTTCTTCATCCTTAAGAACCCCGGAATCGGCATTGTCCGGAATGTCGAACTCTTTGCGGGCCTTGTATAAGGCATTGTCTTTAAGCCTTGTTACATACCAAATTGTGTTTTGCGTAAACACTTCATATTGGGCATAATCAACATATCCCTTATCGAAAGTAATAATCGAACCAGGTGACAGGCTAAGTACTTCTTCCAGGAACATGTGGTCGTGTCTTGCTGCTTCGCTGTAACGGATAAGGCAGGGCACGTGCTCGCTGGCCTTGATGATTGTATGGGCCTTTATCCCACCCTTCTTCTTGCCTTCTTTGGGGTTGCGACCAACCCCTTTAAGGATGTCTTTAAACAGCGAGATCGTTGTAGAATCCATAATGTAAAGCCGTTTTAAATCTGCGTCGCTTAAACGGCTGTCCGCTAAATTCGAACCGTGTCTGCGATAAACATCCATATAGATATCCCCGAAAACTTGACTACACCGTCGTTGGTTTGCTTCGGCAAAAGTGCTTCGCCGAACCAAATAGGACAGCCCTAGATGCGACAACTTATGTGCGTTGGCTAACAGGCCCAAAATGGTTTCCCTGATCGAATGGTAGCCCTCAAAGGCTACGAAAAGCATCACAATGACGTGGTTGTATGTATTGAACTTCTTTACATACCGCTCAGCACCATGCTGTTTCGCTATTTTCTTGATTTCACGCTTGTCAATGAACTTTATTAGCTGATTAAAGATCGGCTGTCCGCTAAAATTTTTACTTTTACCCATGGTTACAATTGTTGCTTCGTAACTTCAAAGGTAACCATCCGGGTCAGTCGTTTTTCAGACTGACCCGGTTATTTTTTTTACCGGACAACAATGTTTAGTTTTATATTTAGAAATTAGCTTTTTTAGCAGGATTACCGAAAACTTTTGTAGAAGGTTTAACATGATTAAATACTATACTTCCGGCACAAACAAATGCATCATCACCTATTTTAAGCCCATGAAGGATAACTGAATGACTCCCAATAAAAACTCTTTTACCGATATGTGCTGAAGCAACATTCACATAACCTGTAATTGTTGAATAATCATCAATTGTAGAGTCTTGTCCAATCATCGCGGAGGCAATATTAACAAAGTTACCTATTTTCACACAATCTCCAATCATAGAACCACTGGTAACAATACAGCCTTCTCCAAATTCTGAATATTTATAAACATTAGCCTTAGGACTAATTAAAGTTACAAATTTAGCATTTTTCTCTTTTAACAATTTCGTTACTGCTTCTTTTGCCCTTGAAGAAGCAATTCCTATTGCAAAAACTTCGTTATCCTTAGGCTTCCAATCACGAATACTACCAATAACTTTATATTCACATTCTATTCCATCTAAAGCATTTAGATTATCATCAATAAAGCCCTTTATTGCCCAATTTGGGTTATCTATTTCTTTTATTAAATACAATGCCTCCCTTCCAAATCCACCGGCACCTACTATTATTATTTCTTTCATAGTAATATATTTCAAAACTTTATTAATAATATTTCTCAGTAACTTCGAGCCAATGCCATTAATATAACATCATGATATTTCCCATTTTTATATTGATCATTTCTTAAAATGCCTTCTTGAAGAAATCCAATTTTATTGTACATAGAAACGGCTCTTTTATTCTCACTCAAAAGAGACAAATTTATTTTCCTGATATTTAACTCATCAAAAGCATAATCTATCATGAATTTTGTGCACAATGAACCGTAACCTTTTCCTTGATTATCTTCACCAGCAATTAGTATGGCAAATTCAGCTTTTCTAACCCTGAAATCAATATTATAAAGGCCAACATGTCCTATGACTTTTGAATCTCCCAAGGTCTGAATCAAATAAAGGACTTCATTTTTGTTGTTGTTATGAGATATTATCCAGTTTTCAATATCTATTTTTGAATATCCGTTTGAGAATCCGCCTAGTAAGGATGCAGCATTTCTATCATTTTTAATTTCATACAATGCATCTACGTCATTCAAGTCGGCTTTTCTTAAACAGATTTTGTTGTCTAAAACTATCATGATTTTAAAATATTGAAGGTTATAAACTATGCACGGTATAAAGGAAAAAATGATGATTTCGAATTGAAATCTACATCTTTTTCCTTCCTGATCTCAACTAATTGGTCGTATATCTCGGGTAATATAATTTGTTTCCCAATAGAAAACTGTATACCTGATTTTCTATTAAAAGCCTGTTTGAACTTGTATAAACCATCTTCACCGGAGCCAAGCCCACCGCCCAAATGAAAGCTTTCGAACCCTTGCTCACAACCCCAACGAGCAGCTTCGTACAATAAAAGATTAGTTGGTGCCAGGGGTCTAAACTCATATTTGGCACCGGATAAATGGTAATGCATCCTATTATCAGCAAACAAAATAATGGACATTGCTATAATTTGATTATCAAATTCAGCATAGAACATTTCATAATTGTCGTACAGATCAGTATGAATGGATTTGTAAAAATCCATTCCAAAATAATAATAATCCTCAGCTTGATCATGATCCATCGTCCCATTATAGATTTCCATAAACTTTTCGAATAATGAAAAATCTTTTCCATGCTTTATGGTAACACCTTTTTTAATGGCTTTACGAATGGCAGTCCTATTCTTAGGAATGATATTATTCCAGATAACCTCTTCCGATTCTAAATCCATCTCTATAGTCTTACCCAAATCAATTACATTTATTATAGAACGAATCTGATTTGCGTTCTGCAACTGAGGATGATAACGAAAAAAGACAGAAACAATATTCTCATCTTTTAATTTATCCCGATAAATACCCTCAAATTTTCTGAGTGACTCAGCATCCAGTTTTCCTTCAAAAATAAAACCACCATAACCATATGGGGTTACAATATCGAATAATGTATTTGGTTTAAATTTATTCTTAAAATATTCATTTTGCGAAATATCTCTTTTCATCATAACACATATTCCCCGAATATCATCATCATGGTAATAGAATAACAAGGGTATTCCATCTCCGTGAATATAAAAACCCTTTGAATAACCACTCAAATAATAAATATCATATCGGGCAAATGATTTCACAATTGTGTCCCAATAATCAGAATTATCCAATGTAATAATTTCAAACATCTTCAAGTGCTTTTGTTATAGCGCTTTTTAAAATCAGCATATCATCGTTGCTGTATCTCCCATCACAAGCAATGGACAACATTCTATCACTAATATCTTTAGAATCTACTCTATCTTCCGGTATATCCCATAATACTGCGGGATAAATATTATTTGCAATCAAAATATGTTTAAAGACATTCCTATCAAAAGGATTGTAAAAGATCAAAGTATATGAAAAATTGTTGCATTTTCCCGATTCTCCTTTTAAGATAAAAAACATATCAGATTGAATGTCTACTAAAATATTCCAGTTCAGTTGTTTCTGATGCAACCAACCTTCCATATCGAAATTGACCAAATAAGAATAACAATCTTCCGCAATTGGAGCAATTTGTAAGATATCAAATTCTGACTCCGTCTCCAAGAAAAGTTTTCTAAACAAACCTTTATCAATAATTTTATCAGAAAGATAATCCTTCTTCAGTTGCATTGCCGTCCAACGCTTGTAAGATAGTTGAACATTCAATTCAGACTGTTTAGGCAATATCGGTAAATTGTGATTTTTTGGCGACCATAATATTCCACCTTCTGAGATTGGCAGAGTCTTCCTCAATGAAGCAATACACCAGTCAGCATTGCTATTCAACGGCCAAACTCCAATAAGATCATGAGAATGATCTTCAATGACCGGAACTTTTAAAACGCTGTTGTCGCGGAACTTTCTGTTCCCAAAATAATTCATTCTGAAAAACACATCACCCTCTAAAAACTGTAGTTTTGATATTTCTGCATCATCATTCAAAAGAGGGTTGTCACTATAAAAACAAATTTCAATATCGTTCTTTTTGACGGAATCAATAATCTCATAACAGAAATATTCCGGCATCCATATCCGCTTCCATTTTTCTTGCAAGATTAATGCATCAATCGCTTGTCTTCCGTTAGCATATAAATTTGCTTTTGGAAAGATATCAAATAATGTCTTCCCATTTCCAATTGACTTAATGTAATGAAAATCTGATCCAAACTCTTTCATTTATTAGAATTTATCAACCGATCCATGAAATTTAAATCATCCACTTCGCTCATGGATTCAGCACCCTTTCCAATATCTGCTTTTTTGAAGACTTTCTGGATTGTCATGTAAAAAATTTTGATGTCCAATTTGAATGATAGATTGTCCACATACCAAACATCAAATTCAAATTTCTTACTCAATTGCAATAAATTCCTCCCGTTCACCTGTGCCCAACCGGTGATGCCGGGTCGCACCTCGTGCCTGCGACGCTGAGTTCCGTCATATAACGGCAGGTATTGAACCAACAAAGGCCTCGGCCCGATCAGCGACATATCCCCTTTGATTACATTCAACAACTGTGGTATCTCGTCCAATGAGGTTGAGCGAACAAAATTCCCTACCTTGGTCAAGCGTTGTGCATCCGGCAGAAAATTCCCAGAAGCATCCTTCCGGTCATTCATCGTCTTGAACTTGATCACCCTGAATATCTTCTCATCCTTCCCCGGTCGTTCCTGAAAGAAAAAAG
>JAKQQL010000085.1:0-15861 GCA_029564175.1 Candidatus Cloacimonadota bacterium | reverse complement strand
CCCTGATAGATATCAAGTGAAATGTCGTCTAAAATCGTTCTTTCACCATATTTTGCCACCAGATTACGAACTTCTATCACCGGATTAGCCAATTTACTTCCAGAGTTTTTATTTTTATTCATTTTCGAACCTTTATCTGTTTAAATCATATAGAATAAACTAAAAAGTGCATCCATTACAATCACTGAGAATATCGAGATTACAACGGCTATTGTCGTTGCCTTACCAACACCTTCTGCTCCACCTGTTACCTGAAAACCATAATGACTGCCCACAATAACAATCTGCCAGGCAAATACAATACTTTTTGCCATAGATATCACAATATCTTTTAAAGCCGTTACTTCCAGACAGGCATTTAAAAAGGCCACTAAGCTCAAATCCAGATAATAAATTCCTATTAACATACCACCAAAAATGCCTATCAATATTGAAAACAATACCAATAAAGGCATACAAAATGTAACGGCATGAAATTTTGGTACAACCACATAACGTATTGGGTTTAAAGCCATCATCTTTAATGCATCTATTTCTTCCGTTACCTTCATTGTGGCGATCTCAGAAGCAATAGCAGAACCACTTCTACCAGCGACAATAATAGCAGTTACCAGAGGACCGAGTTCTCTTACCATACTAATTGCGATTAGATTGGCAAGAAATATATTTGCCCCAAACTGCTTTAGTTGGGTTGCAGACTGTAAAGAAATAATGAAACCGATAATAAAAGAAAGCAATGCCACAATCGGTAAAGCATCAACACCAATTAAAACGCCCTGTTGTATCAGACTGCCTTTTCTCTGTCCCCTTTTATTCCAGATACCGACTATTGACCAGTACACAATATCAGAAGTTAAGACCAGCATTTCAAACAACTCTTTTGAAAAGTTGATAACAGCAGAACCAGTCGCTTCAAAAATACCTGCTTTTTTAGGTTTGGGGTTTTCAGGAAGACTTCGTGATTCAAAAACACTAATCGTATCTTTCACGATTTCAGACATATCTCTTACTGGTACCGGATGAGGAAGTTTCAGAATCAATTCATCCAGCATTGCCACACCGGCACTGTCAATTTCTTCCAGTTTTTTTAAAGAGATATAATCAATCTCTTTAAAATGTTTATCTTTTAAAATTTGAGAATATAATTTTGCAACACTTACTTTATTCAGTTGCCCTTCAATCAACAATACTTTATCTTGAATCTGGTATTCTGCCATTCAATAATCACCTATCTTGATATGATCATCGTAAAACGGATAAAAGCAGCACTGTCAAAAACGACATAATCTTTTACATCTTCATTGTAATTCATGTTGAGTCTGTAATCCAGAGATATATTCTTATAGATAGGCAAATTAAAAGTATTTTCCCAATCGATATTCACTTTTGAATCGTTATCAATTGGTTTGAGCAAATCAAAATTAGTTGTCCAGCTGAGTTTTGAATCTGTAAATAATAATGGAATTGGGATATTACCATAGAGAGAGGCTTCGACACCTGTTTGTCTTACAGACTTAGTCTCTTTATAAACATAATAATCTCCTTGCTGACTATCAAAAATATAATAATCTTTGTTCACATCATGCCTTAAACCAACCCCTGTTCTAAAACTTAAATTATTATTGACACGGAAGTTAAATCCAGCTCCTGTTTTACTGACTAATGGGTAAAATGAAGACTTTACCTGAAGTTTTTTTGTCATCAAAGTATCAGCATTATTATCAATATCAATCATGATATATTTTTTCTCATCTTTTTCAATCAGATTTTCTGGCCATAGATGAGTATTAAGATCCTGTCGTGCATACAAACCAAAGAATTTTATCAATGTATAGACAAATGTATTTTTAACATCTACTTTATCCATAGAAAAATTCATATCTACACCCGAAGACTTTGTAACACCCTGTTCAATAAGGGTTTTCATTGAAAAATAATATGGTTCAGCATCATAAATCAATTTATGATCTCCCTGAACATTGAAAACAGATGAAAAATCAAATTTATTTTTCTCTACATCATTTTTAAAATTGACATTCGCATTAAAATGTAAAAGTAAGTTATTCTTCAAATTACTCTTTGCAAACAAATCATCCAGCAACATCTTACCTGCACCTAACATTCGTTTGGTTTCAGAGTCCACAACAACTGTCATCTGTTCTAAAATGCCTTCTTTCACTTCAATCGTTGCAAAGTCTGTATAAGTATTAAAAGGATAGTTGTTTAAAACCACTTTATAGAATCCTGCAGGTAATACCCAGGCTTGAAGTTTTTGACCAAGACCTTCTTTGATACCAATTCCAAATCCATAAGATTCTGTTGAAGCCAAATCAAACAACTCATATCGTATATCCATTTCATCTCGGTTTTCATCTACCACATTGACTGTTAACCAGCCCCATTCAGGTTTTACCACATGTTTATATCTGGGAAGCACTTCAACCGTTTTCTCTATTTTTTCATTTGTACCCATCTTTAGCTGATACTTGCCTGGTTCCAATAAAACATCTTGACCCATCATAGCAGTTTCAATTAACTTCCCATATTCATTATAAATTGAATAAGAAGGTTCATGATCAGGGTCTGTTTTGACAGGTACAAACAAAGTACCTAAACTACTGAAATCAGTATCATCATTATCCATTTCAACATAGGAACTGTCTGTTTCACTAGCAAGACTATCTGTCTCAGTCATAAAATCAGTTGGTCTCAACCCATTTGATTTACCATTTCCATTACTGTTTAGTTTTTTTAAGGTTTTTTCAATAAATCTGTCTGTTTCGTCCATAATCATATCGTTAATCGTCTGAACATAATGTTCAATTCGTTTGTCATACAGCTCAATATTCTTATCAGAAAAATGTCTGAGTACAAATTGATTATCAGACGTTCTTCGTAAATAAATCTCCAGATTTAAATGAGCAGCCCATTTGCTTTGATAGTCAATAAACTCAATTGTATTGACCTTAGTAACAACTTCATAATCAGCTTTTTGCTGAAAGTCCGTAAATACCTGTTTAAAAACATTATATCGCATCAGTCGGGTTAATATCAGATTGGAAATATTTGGATTTAACCGATCTGCCCAAAGGTTATTGTAATCATATTCAATCATATTATCAGAACTTTTGATCACGATTTGTTTTCTATCATAAATCCTTGGCATTTCAGCATCCAATACACGAACAGCATAGTTTAGAGGCTTTTTCTGTTTTAAGTCGTTATTTTCCTTAACGGGTTTATATTCAAGGATATAGTATTTTTTTGTTTGAATAACAGCTGAAGAACAGGCACTCAATATAACAAGTACAAGTACCAGACAAATTAGCAAATATTTCTTATTCATATTTTTCCCCTCTTCTTACGGATTGCTTTGTTTTTTAGAACCAAAATTAATCAAGATACTTGGGTCATCAGATATTTGTCTTGAAAATTCATTCAAATTCTCAAGTGTTTCTCTCAATGTTTCAATTGAAGCGTTTATATCAGGTGAGTTTTTCTGAACGAGAGCATCAATTCTATTCATCAGAATATTCGCTTTAGAGACAGTTTCATTCAGTTTTTTACTGGTTTCAAAGAATTCATTTTCTATCTTTTTCGTATCAATCTTAGATAAATTACTACTTGTTTTTTCGAGATTGCTTATTGTTTTTTCTATTTTATCATTTTCTACTATTTCTGAGACGCGTTGTAATATCTGATTTGCCTGCATAACTGTTTTAGCCAATTCATAAGTAAGTGATTCTACGTTAGTCAGTGAATTATTGATTGGTTGTTTTACTTCTTCAGAAATCTTTTTCAGATTGGCCAGTGTCGCTTTTAAATTGTTCTGATTTTCTTTACTGGTTATTTCGATGACATTGCTTAATACCACATCGACTTTATTTGCAATAGACTCGGCTTTGTCACTAATATTATCAAATAGGGATTTGCCAGGTTTTACATAAGAGCCTGGTTCAATCGTTTTTGCATCATTTGTTCCACCTGTCAGTTCGATCTGCTTTAGCCCAGTAATACCAACAGCAACCAGTGTTGCTTCAGTGTTTTCTTTAATTGGAGTGCCTTGTCTGACTGTAAAATCAACAATCACGCGGGTAACATCTTTTCTGTCAATTTGTATATCTTCAATCCGGCCAATTCTGATACCATTATACATGACTTGGCCACCAATCTGTAAACCATTGACTGACGTATTATCATATAGAATATAGTATCGGTCTCTTTTTTCCATCATTTTACTGCCAGCAATTAATACCAGTAGTACTAATAAACATATCAGTCCGGTTAATAAAAAGATTCCCAGTCGTATTTTTTGGGCTTTGCTTACCATAGTCCCTCACTTTGACAGTTATTATGTAACGCAAGCTATCAACTTAGCATTTAAGCGATACGTTTCTAGTATCTCAAGTCTGAAATATCATATGAAGGACTTTATTGTCAAGTTTTATTTTTTATTGAGAGAGAATTCGTATTAAAATATCAGATATGATATTGTCTTATTTAT
Organism: Candidatus Cloacimonadota bacterium; assembly: GCA_029564175.1. Classification (GTDB taxonomy): domain Bacteria; phylum Cloacimonadota; class Cloacimonadia; order Cloacimonadales; family WRIO01; genus JAGOCT01. The sequence goes on along the minus strand of JAKQQL010000085.1, from coordinate 11,357 downwards.
CTATCTTCCAGTAAGTTGCTTTTGCCTCAGCAATAATATGTTTATCATCATCTGCTTCACTCATGATTGCTGAACATTCTATCATTCTTTTTTTTTGATAAAGGATTGTACCTGTTACTTTGTATTTTTTATTCACAAGAGCGGGTTTTTTATATTTGATATTCAGCTCAGTCGTTACTGCTGTCTGACCTCCTGAAAGAATGGTTTTTGCCATCACTTCGTCCAGTAATGTACTGATTATACCACCGTGAATGATTCCAGGATAACCCTCATAATCTGAATGCGTCTCCCAAAAACACCATGCAGTATTTTCATTGTACTGAAAATTTAATTTTAAACCAATCGGATTATCTTGTCCACATACAAAACAGTTTTTAAATACAGGTTCTGACATATTTACTCCTGCTTATTATCCAAATCATCTGACTCTTCTGTATCATGTTTATCATCTACATCTGTATTTGTCATTGCATCCTCTATGTACTCTAATAAATGCTTGGAACAATACTCTGGCATATAGTGAGAATTAAAGGGCAGTTTTACTTTCTGAGTACAGTTTTCAGTAGCCAGCATTCCAGTTTCTAAACAAAACTCTGCTTCCTGGACTGTTTCAGGTTTAGTAAACCCCTTATTCATACCTGGATAATGATTCTTTGCCAACTCCTGATACATCATACCAAACATAGGCGCACAAGCAGTTCCCCCATATCCAAATGAAGCATTTAATCTTTTACTGGCAGTATCGTTTCCTACCCAAATGGCAGTAGATAACTCACTATTATATCCAACAAACCATGCATCAACAGAATTTGAAGTGGTGCCTGTTTTTCCCGCAGTCTGCCCTCTATAGTATCGTCTGACAGCATATCCGGTACCATGGTTAACCACTTGTTGTAAAGCATAAGTCATTAAATAGGCAGTATCTTCGTCCAGTACTTGCTCTCTGGATGTCCCTCCTCTGTAATATACTCTTCCACTTTTATCTTTTATAGAGACGATTGCCCATGGTTTATTTAAGTAACCTCCAGAAGCAAATACTGAATAGGCTGTTGCCATTTCAAGAGGTGAAACATCACTGGTGCCTAAAGCCAATGAAGGATAAGCTAACAATTCAGATTCAATACCGCAGGTTTTTGCAAAAGAAGCGACTGAATCGGCATTCGTCAATTCAGTAACTGCGTATGCTGCAGCCAGATTCACAGAATGTTGAATCGCATATTGCATTGAAACGTAAGGAGAAGTTGATTTATCCTCATTTCTCGGACGCCACTCATCCACACCACCTGAATCTATAACAATAGGCATATTTTTCAAAGGAGTTGCAAGGTTATATCCACTTCTCAGCAGATACCCATATAACATCGGCTTAAATGATGAACCTGGCTGACGTTTTATCTGAGTTGCTCTGTTCAGCCCTCTATGTAAGGCATTTGGATTACCTCCAAGCATCGCTCGTATTGCTCCATCATTTACATCTAGTGAAATTAAGCCCATCTGTGCTGTTTGCATACTTTTTGGAAATTCTTTCCAGTAGGTTCTCATCGCATTACCTGCTGCTCGTTGAGCTCTGGAGTCCAGTGTCGTTTCAACAATAAAAATATCGTTACTCAGATTTTTCCCAAATCTTTTTAACAATCTGTTAGCTTCCAATCTGACATATTCCAAAAAGAAACCACTCGTTTTTTCACGCATAACAAGCCCTAATCCTTGTTTCTTTGCATGATTATAATCAGAACGACTGATATATCCTTCGTTTAGCATATTAGCCAAAACGATATTTCTTCTGGCTAATGCCTTATCAGCATGTTTTACCGGATCATAAGCAACAGGTGCATTGAGTATTCCGATAATTAATGCACTTTCATGAATATTAAGTTTATCTGGTGATTTTGAAAAATATTCTTGAGAAGCAGCCCATATTCCATAAGCCGAATTACCATAATAGACCGTATTTAAATACATGAGTAAAATCTGATTTTTGGTATATTTCTCTTCCAGTTCCCTGGCTATCTTCATTTCTGTTAATTTTCGGCTGATCGTTTTTTCCTGAGTTAAGAATAAATTACGTGCCAACTGCATGGTAATAGTACTGCCACCCTGTACACTTCCGGTCATGGTTTTAGCGACTGCTCTGCCAAGACCTTTCATTGATACGCCGTCATGCTTGTAGAAATCTCTGTCTTCAGTAGAAATTAATGCATTTATTACATATCTTGAAATCTGATTGATCTGACTTACTTCCACTCGGGCTTTTTCACCGTAATAACCAACGACTGCCCCATCTGCTGTTGTTGCGTATGAGCAGTATTCTATATCAGGATCTTTTATCTCTGCAAAAACAGGCAGGCATATCAGGATAATGAGGCATATCATAATATACTTTTGCATATTTTCACTCCTTTTTTATTTTTGATTATTCCTTAATATAATAATCTACAAAGCCGTCAAGTGATTCTTGATATTTCAGGATTTAAATAAAGAAATATGTAAAAATCGCTCCAAAAAACAATAATATTAAAAGAAAACCAAATTTTATTTGACAAATATACCTTTTAAATAAAACTCTTGCTAAAAGATAAAAAACATACAGGTGACAAAATGAAAAAATTAATCGTATTATGTCTATTATTTATCAGCATCAGTTTGAGTGCAGATTTTATCATTCCAAGAGAAGATCATGTCTATCCTTTTTTAGAAATGACCAATTCACTTGGCTTTACCAATATTGACCTGAGTATCACACCTGTGTACTATCAGGAAATTATCAATCAGTTAACCATTGTTTCAAAGGATAGAACAGCTGGCTACTATCAAAATCAGGCTGTTAAACATTTAAACAGGCTTGGTTTACTCAATAAAAATGGCTTTGATACGGCCTTAACTCCAATAAAAGAGATTCCTTCTGAGTTTTTTTCAAGTTTCACAAATCATCCAAAACCAAAAAGACTCTTTACCTACGGAGAAAATAACAGTATTAAAATGAGACAAAGCGGTGCTATTGCTGAAGAGACTTCTCTTTTTATTTCGGGTATGCTTGGATATAAATATGATTTAAAACATGAAGATAATAATGATTATACCCGCAGAAGAAAATATTATGGGGTTGAAAGCGGTGGAAACTTTCATAAAGATTTTGGTTATTACATTTTCTTTAAAAAAGGGGGTTATACTGGCAATGCTGATTTTATCGAAGAAAACCCAGATCTGTCAATCATGGGAGATAACTTTTATAATGAAGAAGACTGGTATTCACAAGTTGATATGGTTTCAGAACTTGATTTTAAAAACAACTATTTAAATTTTTCAATGGGCTATGGCACAATGAAAGTGGGTTACTCGATCACTTCTCCGATAATACTAAATCCAGCAACAACTCCTTATGGTTACGTAAAATACTATAAAAAAGTCGGTGATTTTACATATACAGGCTTTGCCACTCAGCTGATACCAGACAGCTTGAAGAATGATACGGAATATGAAAGCAAATCTTATGCGTTGCAAACACTTTCTTACACAAATTCATGGTTGACTCTTGGAGTAGGTAATGCAATCGTTTATGGTGATAATACAATCAATCTCGGTTATATGTCACCTTTAGCTATCTACAAAATTATGGATAACAAAAACCACGGGCGTGATAATGGCATTCTTTTTGGATATGGTAATCTGAGAGCCATGCAAGGGCTTAGCTTCTATGGCAATTTCTATGCAGATGACTTAAAAAAAGACAGAATTATGTCAAAACACGTAATGAATTATCTGGCTTTTCAAGGTGGTATGAAATACCAGGCTCCCTCAATACCACTTGAAACTGGCGCTGAGGCTACTGCAGTCGGACCTGGTTGCTACTCTCACAAGTCAAAGACCCTGACATACACCAATGATACAAAATATCTGGGTAGTGAATGGGGCTCTAATTTTTTAAGCTTTGCAGGTAGGATTCGTCTAAATCATTCATGGTTCAATTGGACATTCATTTATGAAAATGTTCAACAGGGAAGTCTGGCAAATTCACCTTTTAATGGTGGAGTTGTTCAATTTTTGAGAGACGATATCACCCGTTTTGAAGTATTCAAATCAGAATTTATTCTGAGACTCACTCAGGAACTAACTCTCAATGCTGAATATCAGTATAAAAAACAGCTCGAATCAGAAAGACATTATATTCTGACCAGCGCTGAATTCAAGTTTTAATCAGTAACGTAAGCTACCAGCTTGCGAAAAAAAGTATCACCAGGGATGAACGAAGCGAAGCGCTGTTCGTCCGTAGACGTAACGTAAGCTACCAGCTTGCGAAAAATAAGTATCATCAGGGATGAACGAAGCGAAGCGCCGTTCGTCAGTAGTCGTAACGTAAGCTACCCGTTTATCAGTTATTTCTACAAGCAAGTTGCTAGTAGTACGAAAAAGTAAAATAAATTCCCCTCCACGGAGGGGAATCAAACTATTATCTAAATTTTATTTCTTTGCTGGCACACCCACAGGAGCCACATAAACAGTAAATTCTTCTTTTCCATCAAGTCTGATCAGTTCATCAAACAATTTCTGGTCATAAGCGCCAATGGCACAGGTTCCCAAATCTAAAGCTTCACAAGCCAGATAAAGATTTTGGCATAAATGACCACTATCCTGGAGGATAATCTTTTTACTTTCCAGCATATATCGCCACTCGCACCGGTAAGGAATGACAGACCATACAAAACAAACCGCACATTCACCAGCCATACTTTGTTCTAAAGCAGCCTTAGCTGTTTTCTCCTGACGATTTTCTATATCAAAGAGATAAACTAAACCATGTTCCATTGGTTGGTATCTGTAAACCCCTTCTTTTAAGCCGGTCACATGATTAACGACCAGATAGGTTTCAAATGGATGACGAGAACCTCCTGAAGGGACAGTCCTTCTGGTTAATTTTCCATCCATTAACTGATCTTTGAGTCCTTGGGTAGCCCATAATAAAAAGGATAACTCAGCCAAAGATATCTCATCTGTAGTAAATTTTCGTCTGCTGGCACGGTTATTGATGCAATCGAAAATATTCTGTTTTTTTACGACTTCAGCTGTTGCCTGAGGCAAAAGGATCAGTTCCTGACTTTCATCCAGAGACTTTTGAACGGGTGGAAATGGTACTCCATCCATCTGATCAGTTTTAACTGTCTCTTTCCATCCTGCTTTCATTACTTCACGATACTCCAGACATTTCTGTTTGGCAGCTGCCGTATTTTTTTCAATCTCAATTACTTTCTCAGGAAATGTTTCGATGGTTTCCATTAAGAAGAACAGATGTTTTTCAAGTAATTCCGCACTTGCCGATTCAGTTTCTGATATCCGTTCATTCAGCCACTTTGGATTGATGAACGCATAAAATAGCTTCATACATTCTTCTTTTTCACTTTCAGGTAAAGCCTTTAATACCTGAAATAAAATAACATGACGTTCTTCTCCGCCATCAAAAATCGCATCCAGTAAGAGGTTCATCTCCAGTTTGCTAAAGTTCTTTATACATTCAATCAGTTTTTCCATGTTAATTCTCCTATTTAATAATCCAGGAATTTCCAGTAAATGGTAATAAATGGTTGTTGGAAATGCAGTCCGAGTCTTAAAGTTTCATTGGGTGCAAAGGTAATGCCAAAGTCAAAGTCAAATTCTTTACGCTTACCCATACTGTTGGCACTGGTAAAACCATTAGAAAAGTAATCATCCATTGATTCACCAAAGGTTAAATATCTATTACCCGGGTCATAATACAATTCTGTGATAAACTTGATTCGACGGGTTAAGTCATAATCAAGACCGGCAAACACGCGTGTTGCATTAAAATGAGTATCAGAAAATCCTCCGGAAAGTTTATGCACTGTTCCCTGATAAGTGATCTCAGTTTTAGGTTTTTCAAATAACAGCTGATTGATCGTCATACCAGCATGCATTGACCAGTTTCCTCTGCCACTTTTCAAAGGGATTCTCTTTCCATAAACCAGACTCGCATCCCAGAAGAAATTTCTCTTGTTTCCATATAAATGCTTGAAAACTTTTTCGTTTTCACCTTCTTCATAAATGTCTGCTAATTGATTGATTGGTTCTTCATCATAGTAAGATGCATATTCATAAGACATTTTGTGATTAGAAAAGAAATTAAACACCAGTGCCCAATTGCTTCTGATAGCTCCATCAGCTTTCTCTTTAATAATAAAAGTCGGCGACAAATTAATATCTCCTGCCAGATTATTGGGGATACGGGTAAAAATCTGAATTCTTTCATTAAAACCGTAACCCATTGAGAATCCGGTCAGATAAAAGGTATAAGGTTTCATTACAAATGCCGTTGGATCTAAAAATAAAGAAGTAATTTCTTCTTCTGCTGCATAAAATTTCTTTCTGGCAATTCGTGCTTCAGAATTTCCGCCAAAAAAGCGTTCCAAACGGTCAACCTGTGCTTTGGAAACATTAAATTTGCCATATTTATTGATAATGACAATCATTTTATCATCTTCTTCCATCAGCTTGCCATTCAGTTTTGTGCCATCTTTTTTAGTAATGGTAACAGTCTCTTCCAAAATCTCAGTATAAGGTAATGACAATATACCTTCTTCAGCTTCAAGCGTTACATCACCATTTACAGCAATGGCTTTGATCTCTCCATAAAATACATTACCGTCTTTTAAATAAAACGTTCTGAATGAGCCAACCTTTCCAGGTATTACCGGATCATTAACTGATACAACTTCTGTACTGTCTTTCACCAGATAAGGATTCTCATCTGCCCAAAGTAAACAAGTACATAACGCCAAAACAAAGAAAACGAGCTTTTTCATTCGTTTTCCCTCCCCTATATCATTATTTTTGATTAAGCTAATTCATATTGATAAAAAAGTCAAATTATTTTTTAAAATTTATTTACTACAAGTATTTCCCGTACTACGAGCATCCTGCTTGTAGCTTTCTGCAAAGATGTTCGACAGTATTCTTTCCATTTCATCAAGGAAACCCTTCACACTTCGCAACATAATATTCATGCTGTACAACAAGTGACCTGCTTTCCACTAAATCATAAGCTGAGATTTTTATACTACCAGCCAGTAGTATGTTATTGAATTGATACGCAAACTTAACTACTTTTAAAATTCCCTGCATTACCAGTTTGTAAATGCTCATAGATGTAAGCAGTTGTCTCAATTGTTCTGTCATCAAGGTTTGACTCATCTGACTCAACTGATATTTGCGAATCAGACTGTGACAAATCATCAGAAAGATTGAATAAGCATTATTACCACGCTTTCTGAGAGAAGGATACCTTTTTTTGTATTGTAATGCATACGCCTGCAATTCTCTTTTACTTCTAAGACTTAATTCCTGCCAAAGTCCGTGTACCATCTGATTAATATCCCTGATATAAATATTCTGAGCCTGCATTTCATGATGCGTTTTCTTTCTGTAGATACAGATCTGCCCCTGATTATACCAGGCAAGGTTCATTTCTCCTGCTCTTTTTGGGTAATCGTTCTGTCTTTTCTGATCGAAATACACTCTCATAAGTTTACTCTCCTGTTATTATAATACATAATTTTCATATAAAAGCAAATTCTTTTCCATATTATTCTCATAACTCCCCTGTTAAAACCATGCGACTCACTTCATCTTCACTTCCTGATTTTTGCTTATATAAAATAGAAAGTGAAGAGGAATGAAGCAGGGAACAAAGAAGGAGGGAATAAATTTTACACCGATAATAACGTAAGCTACCAGCTTGCGAAAAGTATATATTTTTAACACCAATAGTAACGTAAGCTACCAGCTTGCGAAAAGTATATATTTGTTACACTGATAGTAACGTAAGCTACCAGCTTGCGAAAAGTATATATTTATACGACTGATAGTGCGAATGATACAGAAAAAAAATTCATCAGTGTAATTCTGGTAATTGCCCTAAAATGGCTAAAATTCAATAGCGCAGGGTGTTAGAGTTTGTAAAAAAAATGAGAGTTCCGGCGGAACGAAAGAATCCGATCCTGAGGTGAAACCCCAGGTAAATATAAAGTTACACATCAAGCGCCGTAGGTGCACATAATCAAATCTGCATTATTCACAAACGCTGACCCATAGTTCAGAAAGAACAGCATAAAGTGAATGTCAAAACGGTCTGTAGGGATGTGCGAAACGGAGCTTGCGTAGTGCCGTACATCCGAAAAACAAAAGGATAACTCCCTTGACCTGTATATCATACAGGTATTCTAAGCGGATTTACGGCGCTTCGCAAATCCCTACAGTTGCTTTAAATTTATCATTTATTGCCATTTTTTAAAATAATAACCAGTACTTAAGTCGTTACTTGACTTTTAGTGTGAACATGACATTTATGATGCCTTTATCAATCAGGACTAATTCGTTTCCCCTTTTGCAAGTGACCTTAATGATGGCCTCAGCCGGCAAGCCCCTTTCAGACTATTGCCTGGGCTTAGGGTTTTGATTTAGACGGCAATATTGACAGCTATGAACAAAACCAGCTTAATCAGTGTCAACAAATCCTATTCCTATTTTAAATGAGACATATCGAAACCTGGAATATAATAATGCTTTTCCAGATAATCCATTAGGTTTGAAATCAACCAAACCATCAACAGATACACGATACCAATTATGATAAAGATATGCACATAGAAAAAGGTATCAGAAGCGAAGTACTTTGCCTGAGCAAACAGTTCGGGAACCTGTATAATATAAGCAACTGAAGTATATTTAACCAGATAGATTATTTCATTGGACAAAGAAGGTAAAGCAAAACGGAACGCCTGTGGAATCAACACAAAAAAGACTGTTTGCCATTTCGTCATACCAAGACTTAAAGACGCTTCGTATTGTTCTTTAGATATCGCTAAGAAACCACCTTTCAGGTATTCTGCCTGATATGCAGAGGAGTTAAGTACAAAACCAATAATAGCAGCAGTGATAGGCGTTACCCTGATCCCAATTGCCGGAAAACCAAAATAGATAAAGAAAAGCTGTACCAGCAGAGGGGTTCCCCTGATCAATGAAACAAAACTGCCAGCCAAAGCTTTTGAAAACTTACTGCCATACAATATCGCCAGAACTAAGGGGACTGAGGCTAAAAATCCTACCACACCCGATAAAACGGTCAGTAAAAGTGTTAAATACAAACCATGTCCAAAATTGGGCATATATTCCACTAATTTGGCAAAAAAGATCATGAGATTTTCAAACATTTTATCCTCCAGACCTGATCTTACTGACTATGTTCACCATACAATTCAGAAATCTTACTCAGAAATGCTTTCGTTCTTTCATTTTTTGGATGATAATAAATTTCATCAGGAGGTGCCTGTTCCAGAATATGCCCTTTTTCCATAAAAATTATTTCCGTGGCAACTGAACGGGCAAAGCCCATCTCATGAGTCACCATAATCATGGTCATACCATCATTAGCCAGTTGCTTCATCACTGCCAGCACTTCACCGATCAGTTCAGGATCAAGTGCTGAAGTCGGTTCATCGAACAGCATGATCAGCGGATCCATTGCCAAGGCACGGGCTATACCCACACGCTGTTTCTGACCTCCTGAAAGCTGAGCCGGATACTTTTCCTTATGCTCCATCAGTCCTACGCGTGCCAATTCATATTCAGCTTTTTTAACGGCATCAGAACGATTCATTTTTTTTACTTTTACCAAGCCTAAAGCTACATTTTCCAAGGCAGACAGATGATTGAAAAGTGCAAAATGCTGAAAGACCATTCCAATTTTCTGACGTGCCTGAAAAATATTGGTTTTATGATGGGTTAACTCCACCCCTTCTAAAAATACTTTTCCTTCATCAGGCGGATTTAGCATATTGATACAACGTAACAAGGTAGATTTTCCAGTACCAGAAGGACCAATTAACACTTTTACGTCTGCTTTTTTCATATTTAAAGAAATACCGTCTAATATCGTATTGTGTCCAAAGCGTTTTACTACATTTTCTATCTGTAACAAATATTCACTGTTCATTTTTACCTCCACTCTTTTCAACTCATTAGAAATCCAGAGAATAGCCTGGCACACTGTAACGGTTTGCTACTTTTTTAAATAACCAGAAGAAAAACTGGAACAACACAAAATAAATGATTGAACAGGCAAAATAGATCTCAAAAGGACGATAAGAAGTCGAAATAATATCCCGCCCATTCTTCAAAATTTCAGCAATACCTACTGCGTATGCCAGAGGAGAATCTTTTAATACGATGGTAAACTCGTTGGTAAATCCAGGCAGAGACAATCTGACCGCCTGAGGAATAATGACATAATAAAGCGTCTTAAATTTGGACATACCCAGAGACAGCCCAGCCTCCATCTGTTCCTGACCAATAGACAGGAATGCCCCACGGTAAATCTGTGCCTGATAAGCAGATGAACCTAAGCCTAAAGCCAGGACGACCGATAAGAAAGCGCCAATATGAATCCCCAGTGAAGGCAAACCAAAGTAGATTAAAAATAAAAGCACCAGAATTGGTAAGCCTTTCATCACCCACTCATATACTTTTACGATTTTCTTGACCGGTGGACTGCCATAAATCTTTAAAAAGGCTACCAGTAAGCCAACAACCATACCTAATATGATGGAAAGAATAGTTACCTCAAGCGCTACAATAATCCCTTTCATTAAAAAGGGCATACTCTTCATGATAAACAGAAAAGTTTCACTTAAGCCCGACAGAAAAGCAGTCATAAGCTCTCCTTTCAGAAAAATTCCTTTGTCTGACAAATATAAAATCTGGCAGACAAAGGATATTGATTGCTTATTGAAGCAAATATTTATTGATAATTTCGTTCCATTGTTCGCCAGCCATGATTTCCTTCAGTGCATTATTGATCGCATCTTTATGAACAGAATTTTTTGGCAGAGCAATACCAAAGTTTTCATTGGTAATAATCGTATAAACACTTTTAACGTCTTTGACTCTTTCATAGCCTTTTGCAGCAGGATCGTCCATAATCACCATATCAATATTACCATTGAGAAGGTCAGTAACCGCTTCAATGTTGGTCGCATATTTTTTTACATTAGCTTCTGGCATTTTACCCGCTTTAACTAAATTATCAGATAAATAGATCTGACCAGTGGTGCCATTTTGTGCCCCGATTTTATATTTTACGAGATCATCTTCTTTTTCAATCTTTAAATCGCTAAACTTTTTTACCAAAAGTGTTTGATTGGATTGATAGTAAGGATAACATCTCAAAAGTTGGTGTAAAAAGATAAAAAAAAAGGTTGATCCAGATCCAACTCTTTGTTTTATTGAATTTGAAAATAAAAAAGACAAGGAGTAGATCATGAATCAACCAAAGACAAAGAAAAATGAGCCAA
>JAKQQL010000081.1:0-1730 GCA_029564175.1 Candidatus Cloacimonadota bacterium | reverse complement strand
ATTTCTCATTTATTTCTTCCAACTCTCCCCAAATTACCCCAATTTCTCATTTTTTAGATTTTGTGTCCAATTGGGTCAAACTCCGATCAAAAAGGCTTTTTAAGGTGGTGGCTCATTTCTCATCTATTTCTGCCCCCCTTATTAAATCTTTCTGATGACTAATGCGCTTAATCAATTGTAATGATTAAAAATATCCACATTATGCGAAAAAGCTGATACGAAGCGTCTGATAAAACTGATATGTACTAATCATTAACAATAAGACAATCAAGGAAACACTCAGGCTATGCATATGTTTTTTAAATAGATTTACGATATTGTACTTCGGATTATGAACCGTTTTGATGATAATCACCCATACAGATACAGCTCCAAAAAGCAAACCGCTGACAATACAGGTAGTAGATAAAATAGGCCGGTTGATAATGGTGATTTCAAGCAAATTAAAGAGCATCAGAAATGTAATAATCGTCGATGGATTACTCAAACACAACATCAAACTTTGTTTAAACTCTTTTTTTGAAGAAAAAGCTTTACCTTTTTGATGAGAGCCCTGATTGTTTTTTTGATTTTTAAACAAGGTGTAGATTAAAAACAAACCAAGAAACAAGACATTGATAAACTGAAATACCCCTCTGTGTTGTTCTATCATGTAGGATACCTGACTAAAGCCCAAAGAAACCAGTAAGGCAAAGATAACATCAGCAGTAATGATCCCCATACCGGCAAAAATCCCAGTTTTTTTACCGTGGGTTACTGCTTTTTCGATTGCTCTCATGCTCACCGGACCGGTTGGAGCAGCTACGATAAATCCGGCTAACATACTCTTTATCATCAATAATATATACATATTTATCCTATCCCTTATCTTTATGATTTTAAACATTCATAAAACCTGATAAACACAATTTAAAAGTCTGAAGATTTGTAAAGACTTTTTTAAAAGTTTTTTTTGAATAATAATCATAATCACGTTGTTTAAAGCCCCCTATAATATATTACCCGGACAAAATATCACTTTTTTGTCTATTTGGCAGAATTATTTTTATTTAGTTTTAAATATGAGGGGTTTTCCAAAAAGTACGCAGAAATAAATGAGAAATTTTAAAACCACAACCGGGTTATTTTCGTTCTACAAACATTTTGCTTGCAGAGATGTTGTAACGTAAGCTACCAGCTTGCGATATTAAAAAAGCAGGTTGCTTGTCCTACTTTCAACTTGTAGTTCGACTAAGGACGAACGGCGCTTCGCTTCGTGCGTCCCTTCATACCCCTTTTTAATCAGGCTGTTTCTAAAGCCTTCATAATTATTCTTTTTTGAGCAGTTACAAAATATATAATCCTTAAAATCAGCGTTATCCGTGTCTAAATAGCTTTACTTCACAACCGTAAATTTGTGAACATATTCTTCATCATCGATTGTCATCTTAAGGAGATACACACCGGTAGAGACGCTTTGACCTTGCTGATCTTTACCATCCCAGAATGGGTTGAATTCACCTGGCGCACTTTTTGCCTGCATGATGTTTTTGATCTTTTGCCCTTTGATATTGTAGATGTTGACTGAGACATTGCCTGCCTTTTCAAGTTTGACTTTAATCTTCGCATCCAGATTTTTACGGGCATGGCTGAGTCTGACCGGATTGGGGTAGATACTGACTGATGATTTCGGACTGACCTGAGGCGGTGTATCACTATGTACAGACTGATACTCATAAGCGCCAATATCC
>JAKQQL010000070.1:0-1006 GCA_029564175.1 Candidatus Cloacimonadota bacterium | reverse complement strand
TTGGGAGCTTATCCTTGTGTTTTACAAAAAGAAACAGTTGCTTATAAGTCTTATGGCAAAGTTACTATTTCTGAACGACATCGACATCGATATGAATTTAATAATGATTTTAGAGAACAATTTGAAACTGCTGGAATGATTTTATCAGGAAAATCACCTGATGGATCACTTATAGAAATGATTGAACTAAAAGACCATCCTTGGTTTTTAGCTTGTCAATTTCATCCTGAATTCAAATCACGACCAATTGACGCACATCCTTTATTTAAGGATTTTGTCAGATCAAGTATGAAGCTTAAGTATTCTGAGTAGTTTTCTTTGCAATATAGTTTGATTAATCATCTAAAAGGAGCTTATATGCATGAGATGATTAAACAAGCTATGTGTTATGCGAGAGATGCCCACAGTACTCAAAAATACGATGAATTTCCGTATTTTAAACATCTTGAAAACACCTACAATGTTCTTATTGAACACGGATTTACAGAAGATAACATAGAAGATGTACCGATTTTAGTAGCTGCATGGCTTCATGATACTTTAGAAGATACAGCGACATCTTATTCAGATTTGAAGATGATGTTTGGAGTTGAAGTCGCAGAAATTGTTTTTTGTGTTACAGACGAATTGGCTAGAAATAGAAAAGAACGTAAGCAAAAGACATATCCTAAAATTAGATCAAATTCAAAAGCAGTAATCATTAAAGTTGCTGATCGAATTGCAAATGTTAAGCATAGTAAAGAAAAAGGTAACACTGATTTTATTGAAATGTATAGAAAAGAATTTGATGATTTTCAGAGAGAACTTAGGATATATCGACACATTGATGAAATGTGGTCGTGTCTTAATGATCTTTTAAAAGTATAGGAGTAAAAATGGTTAGAGGTATTGGAAAAGCAATAACTGAATTTATTAATTTGACAAGTATTTTAATCATTATATTTGTTCCTTTAGGCATTTGGAAGATTATTGATATTATTATTTGGTTAGTTCGACATATCAAGAT
>JAKQQL010000069.1:0-1769 GCA_029564175.1 Candidatus Cloacimonadota bacterium | reverse complement strand
TATCAAGGAGGTGAATTGAAAGCGGAAGAAATCTTAAATGAACTACTCAAAGAAGTGGGCATGAACAACCTGGAGGCAGAAATTTATCTGACACTCTTACAAAAACCAGGGCTTACCGGTTACAAGATAGCCAGTGAAATATCCAAACCAACTGCCAATACCTATAAAGCTTTGAATCAACTGGAAAACAAAGGTCTGGTGGTCTATACAGAAAAGGATAACAACAAAGTTTACTCAGTTATTGATATTAACGAGTATATGGACAAAATAGCAAACGGTTTTCAGATTAAACGAAAGATGATCAATGAACAGATTAAACAATTAAAAACACCTCAGCGGAATTTTGGTAATTTTAATCTGACTGATAAAGCACAGGTTATTGAAAAAGCTAAAAATCTCATATTAAGCGCTGATAAAGTACTAACGGTCGATATATTTCCAATTCCCTTTGAATTACTTAAAGAATCCATTCAGATAAAAGAGTCAGATGAAAATGTAAAGATATATCTCAAGCTCTATCACAAAACAGAACATATCTGCAAGCATACGATTGATTCATACAGAGGAGATGATCACATAGATTCATGGACAGGTCAATGGTTGATTATATGTAAAGATGGTGTTGAGTCTTTATTAGCCTGTTTCAAACGAGAAACTGAAGAGTTGATTCATGCCGTATGGTCAACAGACCCCTTTATCTCATTTTGTATTTTTAATGGTATGGCAAACGAATTTATGCTGATAGACATTCTCAATTCAGCTTATGTGGATCAGAAGATGGATATGGATATCATCAACTTTCATCATAGCAGATACCGCTATCTGTTTAACTTTGAATCAGAGGCCGGTAATTCTATTTTAGACCAACTCTATGAGAAAAATGATAAAGATAAACCAGAATAATACACAAAATCCAAAAAGGAGAGGATTATGAAAGAACAACTATTAACAACAGAAATTGCACTAAACAACAGTCATGTTCAGTTTAGTGCCTTTTCCGGAAAAAACAACCCTATTTTAATAGATTATGTACCTCCGATTGGTAATGGGGAAGGATATACATCTCTGGAATTATTAATGATTAGTTTATCTACTTGCCTGACAACATCTGTTTTAACACTTCTGCGAAAGAAGAATAAAAATATTGTTAATGCTTATGCCACTTCTACAGGAAAAAGACGAACTGTACATCCGACCTATCTCGAAGAAATCAATATTCAATTAAATCTGATCTCCTCAGACACAAGCGTTGAGGAGTTAAATGAAGTGCTTAAAATATCTGAAAGCACC
Organism: Candidatus Cloacimonadota bacterium; assembly: GCA_029564175.1. Lineage (GTDB taxonomy): Bacteria > Cloacimonadota > Cloacimonadia > Cloacimonadales > WRIO01 > JAGOCT01. Next base: position 479 of record JAKQQL010000069.1, on the reverse strand, counting down.
ATCTGTCCGGTTATTAATATGTTAAATGAGAATATTCAGGTAAATATTGAACACATGATTCATAAACCAGAAGATTTAGACGATACAATGGAGGAATAATGAGATATTTCATCACTTTAATCATTCTGATGACAGGATTCATTTTAAATGCCTTACCTGTCTCTTTTGAAACAGCCAAAGTAAAGGCAGAAGCGTTTGTAAGTGTTTCAAACCCTAATAAACAAATAGCGATTATCGATAATAATGACAATATGAATTCTTATTTCTTGTTTAAGTTAAAACCACAAGGCTTTGTCATTATGGCGAAAGACAATGATCTGCCACCCGTAATTGGCTATTCCTTTGAAAACAATTTTAGTGAATCGGATGATCAGTTAGAAATCATGAATTACTGGCTGAATCAGTATCAGAGTCAATTACTGGCAAAAAGCAGTTCTGAGTTTAAACAATTAAACAGAACTAAGTGGTCTGAACCCTTT
>JAKQQL010000059.1:0-1905 GCA_029564175.1 Candidatus Cloacimonadota bacterium | reverse complement strand
TTTTACGTGCTGTTTTCTTTTTTTTCGTTAACACTTCACCTGTATTTTCAATAGTCGGTATTTCAAAATCTAACAATTTCTGAATCTTCGATCCGATTAATAGATTACCGATTTTGATGAAGTCAATCATATTAGTAACTTAACACCACTTGCCGGATCGGTTGCCGGTTCGGTTGGTGACAATATGACCCCGGGGTGGTTCCTGGGGTCTGTTGTTCCTGAATACTCTGAAATAATTGAAACAATCGTTTTCCCCGTGGGTATGTTTTAAATAAATGGATGATCAACTCTGCAGAATTGATTTTAACGACCATTAGAGACCGTTTACCATTGCGGAGGGTGTCACCATAATATAAACCTTCCTGAATTGATCTGAGACCTGTAAACAGAGGTTTTTGACCGTGTGACCATGATTCAATTACATATCTCGCACCCTGCCGGATGAGAAATTCAGAGCGGGGTTCTGACAACCTGACAAAAGAAAATTGATTAAACTTTGATCCGCTGAGATCGTATATATCAGTACGGACTGGATTCTGTTTAAATATCAGTTCCAGATGTTTGGGAATTGCCTTCATGATTAACCTCTCCTGTATTTTAGGGTAGGTATATCTTTTATGGCCTCCCGGATATCCGCCTCATCATATAATACACGGGATCCGATCCGGGAACCTTTAATTATTCCGGTTCGGGTATATTCGTTGAGGGTTGGCAAAGATATTTTTAAAAGAGTTGCGACCTCCTGCCGGGACAAATAACGTTGTATTTCCTTCTGGTTGAGGAGGGAAAGTTCTTCCCTGATAACAGAGCGGAGAGTTTCAGAAAACTCCTCCGGTGTTACATTTTGAATTAAGGTTGAATTTGTTGTCATCTGATTAATCTTTTTCGCAAAAGAAATTCAATCAGATAAAGTGGGAGGGCCGTAAATTCCGAACGGAACTATCCGGTATAAATATTTTTATTTGGATGGATTAAGTAAGTGAGAAAAGATATCTTCAAACTCATTACTAATCTCAATGTTTTTAGGGCGTTTTCTCAATGTTCGGTCATTAATAAACTCATCAGATAATCCAAATTCAGAATAAAATATTCTTGCCGTTGGTGTTATTTTCTGGCCGGATTTTAATAATGGTATTAATACATAGTAGGCAGACAATAACTCTGTTTTATCATTTGTCAAACCTTGCCATTTCCCATTGATTGTGTACCCTCTTATTTCAAAAATCTCTTTCACTTTCCTTGCGTTGTCTTTGTCTCTGAATAGACTCTCAAATGTTTTTGGTTTTTTGAATCCCTTTTTTACTACCTGTTTTATGTTCTCACTCAATGTTTGAAAATGTTCCAGTTCGGCCTCTGTAGAAATCATTAATTCTAACATATATCCATATGGATTATATGGTTCAAATATCTCTGTTTCTTTCTTATTCCTCTCAAACCATTGTTTATATTGCTGAATCATCGGTAAAAACTCATTCTTAACCCGTACCAGAACATATTTAGGATTTGTGGATTCTATCATCTGTTTTTCAAATTCTTTTTTAAAATGATCAAAACAATTCCTTCCACTATTAACATAATATTCAAAAATCATTGAATACTCGTGACCCGGTCTAACGGTATTAAATATGCCCTTAATATCATATCGAGTAGCTATATCAATGAATTGCCTCAACGGATAAATCCATTCGTCTATACCGTCAAGTTCATTAATGTCTTTTATCCTCATGTTTTTATTTTGCTATTGACAAAGTATTTCCGACAAAGTACGGATGATCTGAAAGAATGACTGCCGTTTCTTCTTTGGATACTTTGATATATTTAAGAAATTCGCGCTCTGTTTTATGTCCGGATATTTTCATTATGTCAATAGTGGGTATCCCTGCCAGATACATATTAGTACAACCG
>JAKQQL010000053.1:0-3994 GCA_029564175.1 Candidatus Cloacimonadota bacterium | reverse complement strand
CTTTTAGCTTCATTTTTTCCTCCCGATTTTTATGATTTTTTTATTCTGCAGGATTTCTCCTGTTTTTTTCAGGTAGCTGGCATCGACTATACATAAAAAAATGAGTCTGTCAATAGAAAAAATCAAAAATTTTATTTTTTTTTGTGTACGGCCACTGAAGGCACTGAAAATGATTTGCATAATGACAAAATTCAATAGACCAGTACTACAAACACCACTTGATGCTCACGCGGAGCCAGGGAGTCGCGGAGAGAGGGGCTTAAGGTGATCATTCCTGATAGGTTGATTAACTATTCATCATTTTAAATCCAGAATTTTCCTAACCTTCGCTCAGGATGACACGTTGTTTCGCTTTTGCATTTTTCATTATACATTATTCTTCAGAGGCAGTCTGTTTGCTTACCACCCCGTCACTTCGTGCCACCCCTCCAAAGGATGGGAATTGCTTGTAGCGTCAAAACTTTTCATTGACTATTTTCTCAAATTGGCGTATATTATTAGAATATGGAGGATGTATGGATATAACGGAATTAAATCATTACTATAATAAATTTAAGTTTGGCGAAGATATTTTTTATCAATTGATGCAACTCAGGGTGCGGGATATATTGCTGGTTTCGACTTTTTATGATGCCTACATTTTTGAACAGGACGGGCAGTTAAGTGAATTGATTTTTGGAGATTATAAACAGTTGAATCTGACCACTGCCCCCAGGATCAACAGTGTTCCGACAGCAAAAGAAGCGATTACTGCTCTTGAAGAGCGTAAATATGATTTGGTGATTACCATGATGAGAATCGGGGAGATGACACCTTTTCAGTTGGCACGTTATGTGAAAGATAATTATCGGAACGTGCCTGTTTTATTGTTGTTAAATAATAAGGCTGATTTTGCTTTGATTGAAAAGTACAAAGAAGATATGCGTTTTATAGATAATACATTTCTATGGTCAGCGGATACAAAACTGTTTTTAGCGATGGTTAAAAATATTGAAGATCAGATGAATGTCCGTGAAGATACGCATAAAGGTCTTGTTCGTGTGATATTACTGGTTGAAGATTCGATCAATTACTATTCTCTGTATCTGCCAATTCTTTATGGTGTGGTCATGCGGCAAACCCAGCGTTTGATCGAAGAGGAACTGAATGATTTGGACAGACGCCTGAGAATGAGAGTCAGACCTAAGGTGATTTTGGCTAAGAATTATGAAGATGCATTGAAAATTTATGAAACTTACAAAGAATATCTGCTTTGTGTAATCTCTGATATTCGTTACCAAAGAGCAGGAGCGGAAGATCCGCATGCCGGTTTTAAACTGGTGAAACATATTCGCAGTGAAATGCCTGATATCCCGGTGATTTTACAATCAGCAGAAGATGAGAATCAACTGATTGCCGAGAATATGAATATTACTTATCTGAATAAAAATTCCAAGCAGTTATTACAGGAATTGAGGCAGTTTTTTATTGATCATTTAGGCTTTGGTAATTTTGCTTTTAAAGATAAAAATATGAATACCATTACTGAAGCCACTTCACTGGCAGATTTTCAGACCAAGATTGATATCATACCCGATGATTCCATTTTATATCACAGTAAGAGCAATCATTTTTCCAACTGGCTGATTGCTCATGGAGAAATTAATATTGCCCGGAAAATCAGAAAGCTGACAATAGCAGATTTCCCTGATACTGCTTCTTTGAGGGCTTATATTAAAGATGTGTTTGGTAATGTCAGAAAACAAAAATACAGAGGCAAAATCATCAATTTTGAATCGAGAAATCTCAATGAGCTTAATCAGATCGTTCGTCTGGCGGAAGGATCTCTGGGAGGTAAAGGAAGAGGGCTTGCTTTTTTGAATGCGTTGTTAACTTCAATGGAACTGGAAAAAAAGTACGGGGGTGTGAATCTGTCATTGCCCAGCACAGCCATTATCGGGACGAATGAGTTTGATCAGTTTATAGAAGATAATAAGATTAATGAGCGAATTGAAGGTAAAACAGATCAAGAGATTGATCAGATTTTTATTCAGGGAGACTTATCTCAATCACTCAAAGAAAAATTAAAAATCTATCTTGAAGAAGTTGCTTATCCAATTGCTGTTCGCTCATCTTCATTGTTGGAGGATTCACAGCTTCAGCCATTTGCAGGCGTTTACCGAACATTTATGCTGCCAAATAATCATCCTGCAATTGATGTCAGACTTGATCAGATCATGACAGCGATAAAGCTGGTTTTTGCTTCTGTTTATTTACAGGAAACCCGTAGTTATATTGAAGGTTTGTCCTATAAAATCGAGGAAGAGAAGATGGCGGTCATTATACAGGAAGTTGTTGGGCAAAATCAGGGCGATTCCTATTTTTATCCTCATATTTCCGGAGTAGCCCAGTCTTACAACTTTTATCCGACATCCTATATGGCGCATGAAGACGGGATCGCTAACGTGGCATTAGGTCTTGGAAAAGCAGTGGTAGAAGGGAAATTTAACTATCGTTTTTGTCCGAAATTTCCTGCTAACGAACTGGTACCACAGGATGAGTTGATTCGGAATTCTCAAAAGGAATTTTATGCCATTGATCTGAATCAGAGTGATTTTGATCTGGCAAAAGGGGAAGAGGCAACTCTGATAAAACTGGATCTGAAGACAGCAGATAAACATGGTACGCTGACTCATCTGGCTTCTGTGTGGGATTATGAGAACAATATGCTGGTTGATGATCATTTTTTGAGAGGCTTGAGAGTTCTTACCTTTTCAGGAATATTGAAATATGAACAGTTTCCTTTGGCTAAAATGCTGGTTGATCTTTTACAAATCGGAGAAGTTTCACTGGGGATCCCTGTGGAAATTGAGTTTGCTGTTGATTTAGGCAATAAACATAACCGGAATCAAAATCCGACTTTCTATATATTACAGATTCGTCCGCTTTCAGTCAATCCTGTTTCCTATTTTATTGATGCTGATATGATTGATAAAAACAATGTAGTACTATTTTCCAAGCAATCCATGGGCAATGGGTTAATTGATGATGTTTGTGACATTGTGTATGTTGATCCGGAGAAGTTTGATAAAGTCAGAACGGAAGAAATTCAGCAGGAGATTGATTATTTTAATCAGCGACTGAAAAATCAGAATCGTCCTTATATCTTATTAGGGCCGGGCAGATGGGGGAGTCGTGACCGATTCCTGGGCATTCCTGTGAAATGGTCAAATATCAGCTATGCCAAAACAATTGTGGAATATGCCTTGCCAGATTTTATTATTGAAAATTCACAGGGTACACATTTCTTCCATAATCTGGTGGCAATGAATATCGGATACTTTAATATCCCTGTGCATACTGCCAGTCAGGAAAGTTTTATTGACTGGGAATGGTTGAAAAGCCAGACTCCGGTTGAAAGAAAAGAGTTTTGTGTTCATTGTCATTTTTCTAAATCTCTGCTGATCCGAATGGATGGAAAACATGGAATTGCTTTGATAGAAAAATGAAGTATCAGGAATATACGACCACTGAAGGTACTGAAAGACACGGATAAGATTTTAAGACGCGGATTATGCTGATTAAAAGGATTTATGTTTTGAACCAGCTTCAAAAATGCATCATAATGACGGTTTATCAGGAAATTGACTTCATTACCAGAAATTATTAGTTTTAAAACAAAATATCAATGACTATTTCAAAGTGCTCATGTCTGATTACTAAATCATTTTGGCTTTTGAGAGTCAGGATAAAAATAAAAAATATAAAGGTTGACGAAAATGCAAGTCTTTAAATAATCGTCAATTAAATGACTGATTCAAGACTCAAGAGTCATTTTATGAGTCATTTTGTCTTAAAAAGACAGTGGAAGTCCTCCACAAACAGAGAGGTAATTATCTCTCAAAAATAAGAAATATGAAAGAGAAAAAATGTTAAGTTTTAAGGAAATGAACTTAAGCGAGGAAATCTTAAAGGCGGTAGAAGAATTAGGGTTTGTCGAACCCACTCCTGTCCA
>JAKQQL010000043.1:0-11974 GCA_029564175.1 Candidatus Cloacimonadota bacterium | reverse complement strand
TTAGGTAGTTCAACTACGAAACCCTTACCAGCTAGGTTTTAAAAATAAGAGCTAGCTGATATACACTGCAAAAATACAAAAAATGCCTTGAAAGTGCGGGACAAAAAGCAGCTCGACCACACCTTGCCAAGGATGACCTCTACAAGGCAAAGCTTTAAAAAAAGGCTAACCCTCTTGGTCTGAGTAGGGTATAATGCACCCCATTACCTGTCAAGGTAATGGTTCTTTAGCTGCCGTACGTCTCCCGACGTGTGGCAATCTCGACCGTACCCCTCAACCAGAGCACTCAACACTCCCAATTATTAAGCTTACAAAGCATAACCCTGCCGGATTAGCTTTTTAATAGCGGCTACAGCTCCCTTTCCTATTCTCTACTACCACTTACGCTCTGCTTTCCACCACACGGGTAGACTTGTGCGGTAGCAGGGCAGTTCAACATGGACTCCTCGCTGGGCTTTTCAGACCGCTCAGAGTCCTATTTATTAGCGGTAGTAATTCTTTGTCAATATATAGGTTTTGATTTTTTATCACAATTGCATTTTTTTAAACTCTGTTGATTCAATATAATCTCAGAATCATTAATTATATCTAATTTAAAGGTATCAGATTTCTCCTTGATTAATAAGGAATTATCGAGATATATCACCAGACTGGATATGTTTTTTTGGGTCAATACTTTAGCAGGAATAACTATGCTTGTGAAAATAGATTCTATATAAAGGCTATCATTCATCCTTTTAATTTGAAGTTTTGGCTCAGAATCATATCGTATTGTATCCTTTTGATTCATGTATTTTATCCCTGTTGGCAAATCTCTTCTAAAACATAAATTAATAGAATCTGTCTTTGTAATCTCTGTCGAAATAGGTTTATAGTTCGACTTTGGTTTATGTATGTATTCAATAAATAAGCTATCATGTTTAATTTTATAAATACCTTCTCCATATCCTGGAAAATGTGAACCATAGTAGAAAGGTTTCATTATATTCAAGGAATCGGAAGTTTTAAAATCAATCCTTGTCCAATTATTATCACAACAGTATTTTCCTCTAACTTGTCCATATGTAATCAAGTTAAACATAAAAATCACTGTTATAATCGAAACTCGTTTCATTTCTTTATTATTGTTGGCAACGTTTGCGTGTATGAAACGTTGGGGAGTAAGGGCTGCGACCGTATCCACCGTTACAAAAGTTGATGCGAGGCAGAACGCATAAATAACCACTTAAATCCCAATGTTTTATACCGCTTGTTGGGTGCTGGTGTTCATTTATTGCTGTCAGTTTATCAATCATTTAGCTGTCATATTTTATCATTTTCAATCCGTACTAACCTATCCACGAAGCACAAATTTATTTTGTTTTTTTGAGCGTGGACAATCCTAAAACCGTTCTGAAAGGGGGTTAATTAGGCTGGAAAGGCGGAAACTCTTTGCAAGCCTTTGGTTTGAGCGTTGGCTCGTGTGGGCTTGCAAATGTGCTTACGACTGTTGGGAGACTATTCAGTAAATCCATATTTTTTTACTTTTTGCAAATTGAGACCAGCAATGAATTTATTTCTATCAGTCAATGGTTTTCTACCTTCAGATAATTCAAGCATAAATTTAAATTCAAAATCTTTCAGTTTACGGTTCTTTTTATCCCATTGCACAATATTGATAATTTGTTCCAAAGTAATTTCACCATTTCCGTTTTCTTTTTGTTCTTTATCTTTTTCAAACAGTTCATCAACATTATCTAAAAGTTCAGGAGCCTTTTCAATTACTAAATCCAAAATTGCAATTCCTGTTTGTCTTTCATAATCGGATATACGACCGTTATTGCGAACTCTTCCAGCAAGATTAAAAGCAACTGACTTTTTTTGTTCTGAAAGTTCACCGGACTCTCTGCCCCATTCTTCAATCAAATGCCAGATTTTTGATGGTATGGATTTAATCTTTTCAAGTTCTTCCTGTATCTGAACCTGAATAGTTTCTTCCTCTGCTAGCCTTTTTCGAAATGATGGATTTTTAGTGTCTTCAAAATCATTTTTAATTCTGCTGAAATCTATATTAAATTCCTGGCTTTTCAAGTCTGTCCAGCAATCTTCCTTTTTAGCCCATTCACCGTAAAGGGCACCATGATTTTTTCCAGCGGATTTCTTTATTGCACTTTCAACCTGCACCATTAAATCATATAATAAAGTTTTCAGATGCTCTGACAATCCCTGATTTTTCCAGATTTTATACAAATCAAGTTTACAGTCTGTCTTATAGGTCAGATAAGAAATAGAATAGGGTACAGTAATATATCTCAAATCGCCAATTGCATTTGGTTTTACACCATAGATTTTTTCTGATGTTCTGAATAAAATAATTTTTGAAATTATGTCTTCAAAATAAATACTATCCGGCAGTTTTACAAGGTTATTATTTATAAATTGCACATAGTTTTTCTGATTACCACGAACAACAATATGAGGACCAATTAAAGTTTTTTTCCCGTCAAGAATTTCCTGGTAAGAATTAACATATTTTGCAAGTTCTTCTTTTGTGAACATTTGACTTTTGGGGTTTTTCAAATCAAATGCCTTTTGTTTGGCCTTTGTAAATCCATCTTTCAACCTTGCATTTTTATATTGACCTCTTGTTCGTTCATAAAACCATTTAGTTTGCGTTGTTTGACCTGGAACATGAGGAGCAAAAATACTTCTTGATAGTTTTTCAAGTTGAATATGATATGGACGGTTTGAACTCAAATCAGAAACAGATACTTTGTTCTGTGTATTAGCATATTCTGAAATTCGTGAAACAATTTCACTAAAGTTTTCTTTGTTTTTAACAACCGATAGTTTTAATTGAACAAATATTCCTGAAATTTCAGCTTTATCTTTCTTTAATGTATGATAAATTGATGCTGTTGTTTGACCGCCATTTACTATTTGAAAGTCATTGACGCTTTTAACAAGAAACCCGCCATTTTCAGATTTTCCAATTTCAATTTTTTCAGCTGTAGCAGCAAGCCCGTTATTAAAAGCAAGGAACATGTGGGGTTCTTTAAGAATTGTTGTTCTAATTCCGTTATTTATTTTCCCGGTAAATTGGAGAAATGAACGAACATTCTGTTCAAGTAACCTGGAACCAAACTTTTCATAGATAGCTGCCAGTGCTGAACCGGGAATGATTGCCAAATAAGATTGGTATTCTTCATTTTCAGTAGGAGAAATAATGCAGGGTACTTCAAAGCCTTCTTTTTCAAAATCTATAAATATTGGAATATGCGACTTTTCAGTAATGTTAAAAATATAGTTAATATCCACAACTCTATAAAAAATCGGGTAACCCGAAATAAACTGATTAGGTGGATAATCTCCGGGGTAATAACCATCTGTAAGGATAATTGCGTTAATTCTTACCAGGTTTTCCTTTAGGTCTGATGAATTACTTAATGTTTGTGCAAAATCAAAGATAGGAGCAGATTCTTCAATCTCATTAACATAGTCCTTATAAATTCCCTTTCTGAAAAAATTAGTTATTCGTTTCGCTGCTGTATCAATTTCTTCTTTTGAAATACGTTCTGGTTTTTCAGTTCCTTTGAAAATAGTAATAAAAAGGTCTATGGTTTCGTAATTATCAGCTATTGAATAGGCATTGATTTTATGCTGATTCTTTGTTCCTAATCCTTTTTCATCATGAGTTGTACGCGCATTCTCAGTTTCGCCAGCATCAGCTAATAAATCAATCGTAAATTGAGTGAATATCTGTTCAAGAACTCCTCCTTCTTCTTCAGAAAGTTGCTCTGATTTTAAATCCTGAACAAGAGAATTGTAAAACTTTTCAAGTTCATTATTTTCTGTTAAACCGCTCATGAGAATAGAATATTTTGAAGTACAAATTCTTCAGATTTAACATATTCTGAAAACTGAGAAATAATAATTGAATATTTAACATCACCAACACCGTTTCTTATATCATTCTCTTCAATTCTTGGAAAATCATTTTCAACCTTATAATAAGTCTCGTTTCGTATAAAATAGCCAGTATCTGAATAATTGTCTCTATGGTTTTCAAAATAACCGGCTTCAAATAGTTTATTGTTAAACTTGTTTAGAGAAACGAAATCACTCTCAAGTATTAATCTGATAGAATCAACCAATGAGTTCAGAGTTTCCCCTGAATTAAGACTTGATTCCATTGATAAATGAAATAGAAAAAGATTTTCCAGATTGCTCGTATCTAACTGTCTTTCACTACTAATCTGGATTTTCTGATGTTTTTTGCCATGAGTTGTTTTTACCTCTATACCCCAGTTATTATATTGAAAATCTCTTATTTGTTTTTCAACACCAACCCAGGAAGATAAAACAAAGTTGGTTTGCTCAAATGAAAGCAAAAGTTTTTTTAAAAGAAATAATTCACCGAATAAGCCTCTCTGTTCTTCGGGTGCTAGGCCATGCGAGGACACTTTATCAAACAAAGATTTCCATTTTTCAAAGCGATTAATTAACTCTTTAAGTATTTTTTCTTCACTTTTTAGTGGTGCAACACTTAATATTAAATCCTCACATAAGACTGAAAAAATATCTCTATGTTCTGTTTTTAGTAATTTAAATATCAAATAATTCCTTTCCGGATTCTGGTCATCCGGAATTATTTCCACACTTATGTCTCTCAAATTTGAGAATAGCGAAAGATTCAGGCTTTTTGTATTCGATAATGACGCTGCTATGCATCTATAACCTTCGGGTGATATAATTGCAACAAAAATATCTGGTAAAATATTTCCTGAATATCTTCTGATAAGTAACCCATGAGAAAATGATTTATCATTTTCAAGTTCAGACCATATTTTCTCAATCTTCGTCATTGTCATCATCTTCTGGTTCGTAGATATCTTCAATATTAAAATTACTTAACAATTGACTATGAACGGCATAAGTAACCGCATCATCATGCTCTGAACCAGGAAAACTTATTGCAAAACCAACAATTGGATTAGATGTTTCTGGTAATTCAGCGCCAGTTGGGTTTAAAAAGTAAAGTAATAATAAAACCTTATCTGGTTTTCTTATTTCATTTCTAACCCACTCTCCATTAAGCCTTTTAGGTTCCCCTTCTTTCTCTTTTTCCCGCCATAAACGTAATGAGGCTTCATAAGCAGCTTCCCGTTCATTTTGTGTCAGGTCAATAAATTCATCATTCGGACTTATAATATGTGATTTCCGAATGTAGTATAATTCTGAATTTGATTTGTTATCCTGTGTTCTTTCGATAAGATTAACATTAATATCATTATTAACAGAAAACTCTGTTCCTTTGCGTTTGGTAATTACACCCACATTCCACGACCTTAATTCTTCGTTACGATATTTAAAATCAATAAATTTAATAAGGTTCTGTGGTGCTGCTGATTTAAGGTTATCAAAAACCTCAAAGCCCATCAGAAATTGCCTGATGTTTTCAAAAGGAATATTATTCCATAAAAAATAGTTTTGCTCTGCTGAAAAATTCTCACCAAGAGAGTTTACAAAACGAATAGTTGTATCAAGGTTCTTTTGAATTGTTTCCGGCTTTTTGCTTAATTCATAAGTTTCAATTAAGCGACCAGACCATGAAACCCTTATGTTTTCAGCTCTCCTGATTTTATTTGATGCGGAGATTTGCAAAACACCTGGATGGGTTCTAACCTTTAGTGCGTATTGTTTAGGTGTGCTCCCTGCCACATCAGACATATAATCAAATTCATTTCTGAGTTCCTCACTTGCCAGGGCAATATGGCTAAACCATTCATTCAGTTCTCTGCTCGTAAATAGTCTGCATAAATCTACATAACCAGGTCTGTATCCAAACCATCTGCCCATTTGCATTAATGTATCATACATATGGGAAGCTCTCAGGTAATAACTTACCGAAAGACCTTCAAGTGTTAAACCTCTGGATAACTTATCTCCACCAATTGCTATTACAGAAAGTCCGTTTTTATGGTCAAAATAATTCAATACATCAGCAGAACCTCCGTTGATTTCTCTTACCTGAATCCTGGTTGCAGCCTCATTAAGAAATGGCAATACATCAGTCCACTCATGTACCTGTATATGCGGGTCTATATCTGAAAGACCCGAGTTTAGAATAAGTTGTGAAGTTGTACGGTAAGATTTGTACAAATTATTGTCTTCTTCAAAAACCTGACGGATTTCCTCAACAACAGATGGAATATTCATTTCAATTCCCCTTCTGTAAAAATCAAAAGCGTTCTGGACAATATCCCTGATATGATGTTGCCAGTTAACAAACCTGCTTGTATGCACAAGCATTGAATTATGTGCATTTCCTTGTCCTCTTAACCTGCGGATTGCACAGGTTATAATAAAACATTTGATTGCCAGCAACAATGAAGCAGGAGCGTTATCAGGTAAAGTATCCCTGCTACCGTGACCATTCGGGACAAAATTTTGATAATCGTCAATCCTTGTAACTATTGGTAAAACGGTATCTGATGTTTCATCATCTTCAACCAATCTGAAACCAAATATCTTATCAGGGCCTATGTAGTTTGAAGGAGCGGGCAGATTTATAATAAAATCTCTGGGAAACAATTCATCTTCTTCTATCGGGATGAATATATTGGCAAAAGGTGTAGCCGTATAGCCTACATATCCGCTTTTATCAAACAATCGGATAATATCACGGATTAAACCATTAATTCTGGTTGTTCCGTCATTTTCGGGTCGGGTATTTATTGATGCATTATCAGCTTCATCGTCAATTAATAACAATGATTTATTTCGAATAACCCTTCTGCCTTCAATTTCGATAGCTTGTGCAGAAAGCCATTGTAAAAGCCTTTCAAGTATTCGTCCATTTTTTTTTACTACTGCAATAATCGGTTCGTTGGTGTTAAAATTAATACCTATAGCATTTGCTGCCCCCACATTAAAATCGGATAAACTTGACGTAAGTGAGTGAGCAATACTATTCTGGTCAATGCGACCAACGCCAATCCAAAGATTATTTTCTCTGAAAGCTCTTTCATGTTGAGTATCAAAACCTAAAAAACCTTCATCAAGTCTTAACTGCGTCTGGCTCCTTAAATTATTATGAACACCTGCCAGAACAATAATAAGTTTAAAGCCAGCATCTGCTGCTTTACAAATCAATCCTGTATAATTTGCAGTCTTACCTGATTGAACCTGACCTACAACCAATCCTTTTTTATCAATTGCAGCATTGATTGTAGGGTCAAAAAGCCCATCAAGAGTTCTGTCTGTTAAGCGGTCAAGTTGGTTAATAACAGTATCAGCAAAATTCTTTTCTATTGATAAATAATCCCGGTATCTCTGCCAGAAATTCCATTGCAGGGAACTTTTTTTATCATTAATCCAGGGTCTTCTTCTTTCAGATGATTCAATAACACGAAAATCATCAATATGTATGTTATAAATAGATTGTACTTCACGAATAATAGTGTCTTTGTCAATTCCTGAATATTGTGGAATTAAAAGAGCTATATTAACTGCATCTTCAATTTGTTTAACCGATACACTACCTGTTGTAGGTAATAATGTCCTTATGGTTCTTAATGCTTGCTGAATCATAATTATATTGGTTTAAATAGAATATCATAACTGCAATTGTTTCTGTGGGCTATTTTTTTATCAAGAGTAATGTCTTTGGATTTAAATATATTTAAAAGTGTATCAATATCCTTTTTTCTCATTCTTTCACCGAAAAAAACGGATTTAATTGCATTAGGTGGATATTTATAGAATTCTCCACTAACATTTTCGGAATAAAATATTAAACGGGTTTCTTTTTCGTATTTCCATTGAACTGGTTTTGTAGCAATTGTTTTCTGATAAAGATTTTCGATTAATTTGTTTGCTTCTTTTAATGCCTTTAAATAATCTCTTCTGAATTTACTTTTAGGCTCTTCTTCTAATGCCATCTCATGATACCAAATATGGTCGTTAGCTAAAGAATATAACATTTTATCGACAATTGGCACTCGCTTTTCATAGTTAACATCAATTAGTGCTGCATTCTTGTCTTTCTCAATAGATAGTAATAAATCTTCGTCATATTCGATGCAAAAACCTCTTAAACCATCAGCATAGTGAGACCACATAAGTAAGTTATTCTGTACTTTAGAGAAACAGGATATTCTTGCCCCTTCAATATATTTCTTTACATCAGGTTGATAAGATTCAAGTTCTTCCATGTATAGGTTAAAATCTTCTATTGATTCATCATTTATATTTGGGTGAAAACCCCAGACATTGTATATCATTTCAAATCTTTCAGGCTCTTTTAATGGATTTGGAATGCCTTCATTTAGTTTAAACCAACACTCGAAAGGGTCATTGAATGCATTATAATTTTGACAATATAACTCATCCCTAATCAAGTTAGAAATAGAGTATTCATCAATTTTGAAATACTTATAAAGCATACTTTAAGAAATAAATTCAAGAAAATGAGGAAATAAATTAAATGGGTCTATGTTAAAAATAATTGCTTTTGCCTGTTCGTCTGTTTTTCCTTCATTAACTAATTTATCGTACATCTGTTTCATTGCTTTTCGGATAGGTTCCTGTTCAATTCCTTCAAAGGGTTTACCGATTGCATCTTCATCAGATGCTTCTTTGATGTAAATAGACTTGGAAGGAACTGTCTCTTCAATAAATCTGATTAAGTTTTCAATCGCTTTTTGAGGTTCTGTTTCTGCCTGATTAATGGATTTTTCAATTAAAGGGTGCTCTCTGTTAATCTTGTAAAACCATTTATCACCTCGTTTATGGTCAATCCATAGTGGAACAAATTTCTGTCCAGGTAACTGTTTTACTGTACGCCCTTTATGCCGATAGACTTCAACGGCCTGCGCTCTTACTTTAGATGAATATGCTTTTAATTGTTCACGCAAAACTATAGGAGGCCTTGCAATTGATTTTTTTATATCTATTTGCCATTCAGAATCAAGAGTATTAGGTAGGTCTATCTGAATCCTTGCTAATTTATAATGTTCCTCTTTTCTGTATATCCCTAACCAATCACCAGAAAGTAACAACCTCTCATTTCTATAAACATAAAAGCCCTGTTGTTCTCCCCAACCTTTTGGACCTTCTGCCTCTTTGTATGTTTCTTCAGATATTTTTGACTTATGAGGTAGAACAAAACCCTTAACTATAACTTTCCCATTATTTAAATATTCATCAGGGAATATTTGTGTAGCTGATTCAGAAATTAAAAAAGGATTCCATGCTTTAATCTGGCGCCCCTGAAACCAGATTTTGATGCTCCCGTTTTCAATGAACCGATGAAAAACCATCGAAAGATGATTTTTTACCTGCTCCATAATAACTAAGAATTTATCTAAAGCTTTTGCATCATCGGAATGAAAATTCTTAACAAGCCTGTCAATATCATTCCAAAGGACGATTGTACCGGATTTTTGATTATCAATCTCTGATTCCATTTTGGCATCAGGTAAAAACTGTAAAAGTTCCCATTTGCCAGTTTCTTTTACGTAATCTAAATCCCATGTCCAGAATGATTGCTGAAAACCTTCTTTTTTACTTAGAACCGTTAATTTTCTACATTGTGAAAAGGATGCAGTTTTAAGACCTAAACCAAACCTCCCTAAATCTTTATTGCTTCTACCATCAAGAGGATTTTTACTTCCTGGTTTCATGGCCTGAATGAGTTCTTCATTATTCATTCCAAAACCATCGTCTTTAATTGAAACCCAGGTTTCAGAACCTTTCCAGTCAAAATTTAGCCAGATATTCTTTGCTTCAGCAGATATGGAATTATCAATAATGTCAGCAACAGCAGCTTCGATACTGTAACCAATAGCCCTAAAAGTTTCAATCATTGAAGAAGCTTCAGGAATAACAGAAGTTTTAGGATATTGGGAGTAATCAATCATTGAAGTAGTTCAGAAATTTTCATTGCTATTGCTTTTGCCATTAATGGGGGAACTGCATTTCCAATTTGTTTAAACGCAGCAGTCCTTCCTCCCTCAAAGAAATAATCATCAGGGAAAGACTGAATTCTTGCAGCCTCACGCACAGATATTGAACGTATCTGCTTTAAATCAGGATAAATATAATAATGCCCGTCTTTTGAGATATGAGCCACCATTGTGTGCGAATGTCCAATCGGGTCAACTACTTTAAATCGGTCTAGAAATGCTTCGGTGTTATTATGTGTTTGAAGTCTGGCTGGAAGGTCTGAATATTTTAACCTTGTTTTTTCATTTACCCATTTATCAATGGCTATTGAATAAATTTCCAGGTCTCTCTCGTTGTGGTTTCTGGTTATGTGCTGAGTTACTATATCAATCCCATTGCGTATCTCTGTTGTTCTTAAATATTCATTAATCGGTTTTGTGTATTTTACGATATTAAATTCATCGCCAGGATTTAAGTAGGGTAAGTCATAAAACAAGTCCTTTTTAATCTGCCATTTGTTTTCAACTTTTTGCAATTCAGGGAAATTAAATTTTTTCTTTCCCCTTTGCCCCATTATTATAACTCTTCTCCGCTTTTGCAATACTCCGTAATCTTCAGCATTCAGAACAGTTGGTTCAGCAACTGAATAACCGATGGATTCGAAAAGTTGAATCATTTCATTCAGATATCTTTTGTTCCCTGCGGTTAACAAACCCAAAACGTTTTCAAAAACAAAATACTTTGGTTTGTATTTTATCAGAAATTCAGCATAATAACTGAACAAAAAATTTCTTTTATCCCCCTTCATGCGGTTAGGGTCTCTGCTTCTCCCAACAAGTGAATACGCTTGGCAAGGCGGCCCTCCAATTATTAAATCAACTTTATTACCATCTGATTGCTTATCAATATTGTTAAAAATACCACTTATTGTTTCTCCTGTAATTTCTTCGTTTATTACAGATTCCATAATTGGTTCCGGTATATTTCCCCATAAAACCTCACGGGTTATTTCATTTTTAAGATATGCCTTGTAGATACTTAATTTATTATTTTTAGCAAGGTAATGATAGGCAAGTCTTGTTTTTAGTGTGTCACAGGCATCCTTATCCATTTCAACATGGGCAATAGCCTGAAAACCTTCTCTTATAAAACCCTCGGAAAGACCACCCGCTCCGGCAAATAAATCAATATATTTCAGTGATGAGTTCATTTAACGTTTTGTCTCTAATATTTTTTTTCAACTCACATTCAAAAATAGTTAAAACTTTCCAGCCTAAATCCTGTAAAACCTGAAAGTTATCAAAATCTAACTGTTTATTTCTTTCAATCTTTTTCAACCACCAGTCTGTCCTTGTCTTTGGAATTACAAAATATTTACAGTTTTTATGTCCATGCCAAAAACAACCATGAACAAAAATTACTGTTTTATATTTTGGCAATACTATATCAGGTTTTCCTGGTAATTTCTTGTCATAAAGTCTGTATCTAAATCCTTTTGAAAACAAGAACTTACGAATCAATATTTCGGGTTTAGTATCCTTGCCCTTAATTTGACTCATATTATAACTTCTTGTCTTTTTATCATGCACATCTGCCATACTGCAAAATACTAATAAACCTTTCATTATAGCTTCGTGTGTTTCGGCAAAATTGCACTCTTTGACAAAACTTTGTTTGGAGCGTTGGCTCGTTGGGCTTTGGCTATGTGTGCAATGTGTGTCGGCAATTGTTTTAAAAAAAGTGCGTTGGGCAAAAATACATCGGGTCGGCTTGAGTGTCGGCTCTCTTGTCTTGTCGATATTTCGTTTTTCTGTCCTTTCACAATGGTTTACTTTATATTTTTTGTCTGTCGTTTCTGTTTTCTACACTTGGCGGTAACTAGTTTTTTACCCGCCACTCCATAGCGCCTTATTTCCATATTTGAAAATATAGGCGCTATAATGTTGCGTTTTATCTTTCTATTCAAAATTACAAAAGCTTTTCATTTGATAAACCAAACTTATGAACTTTTTTACGTTTCCTCAAATGAGCTGCTAACCTAATGTAA
>JAKQQL010000040.1:0-18208 GCA_029564175.1 Candidatus Cloacimonadota bacterium | reverse complement strand
CCCCAATTACCTTAACCGGATTCTCTTACATTGTCGGTCAAGGACCTTCAATAGAACAATCATTTACCGTCTCAGGATCTAATCTGACAACAGACATATCTATAACAGCTCCAGAAAACTATGAAATCTCTAAGACTCCAGGAAGTGCATATACCAGTCCATTAACTTTTTCACCTTCTAGTGGCACTGTTACTGAGCAAACTGTTTATGTTCGCTTAAAAGCTGGTTTATCTGCTGGCAACTATAATAGCGAAACAATAACAGTTGCATCTACTGGTGCTGATAACAAAACAGTAACATGTAGTGGAACTGTCTATAAATCAGCTCCCACAAGTCAAATTACTGATGTTATTTCAGATACAGGAACGCCTTCATATAGTTCAATTGATCTTGTTTGGACAGACATAACTGCAGATGGATATTTAGTTAAAGGCAGTTCTGTAGGTTTTGGTTCTATTACCTCTCCTGTTAATGGAGTACCTGAAACCAATAACAATGGCAACTTAGTATTAAATGTTGCTTCTGGAGTCGAAACAGCAACTTTTACTGAATTATTACCTAATACAACCTATTATTTTAAAATTTTCCCATACAATAATTCAGAGACTAATATTCAATATAACACTACAGGTGATGTAGCATCTATATCTCAAACAACAACAGATGGTCCTTCTTTACCTGGCGATGGGGATATTTACATAAGCGAATTGTCAGATGATAATGGGACAGTAGCTTGTGCTTTTATGGAGATTTTTAATAATAGTGGCAAAATGATAAACATGAAAAACTGTACTATCCAAAGAATACAGTCATCTGGAACATATGACAATTATACATACACTTTCCAAAATGATTTAATAATACCAGTTAACGGCTTATTAGTTGTATCAAGAGGTGCAACTCAAACTATCTTTGAAAGCCATTGGTCAATCACATTTTCTTCATTAAATTCCGTTTTTGATTCAGGAAATGATTTATTGTACTTTACAACAGGAAGATCATATAAATTATACAATTCAGAGAATGTTCTTTTAGATAGTACCCCGAATGTATTAAAAGATACAAGAAAATATCAAATTACAATTGGTAATTGGTCAGAAGAATCTAATTCATCAACAGGTACTCCAGGCACTTTAGATGAAAGCCAAACCCTCCCTGTCACCCTTTCCTCTTTCACAGCAATCCCAGCCAACAATCATCAGGCAGTGACCTTACAGTGGGTTACCCAGTCCGAATCTGAACTGTTTGGCTATTATGTTTACCGTAATAACAGCAATGACATTCAGAGCTGTATCCGTCAGAGTGATTTAATTCAACCATACAATACAGATATCGAACAAACTTATACCTGGACTGATGCTGACATTTCCGAAGGCCAATACTATTATTGGTTAATGTCAGTTGAGAGAGACGGTTCTTCTGAGATGCACGGACCTGTTTTTGTCAAAGTAGGTGAAACAACACCTGAAGCACCAAACTATACCATCAATACCGCTTTCAATTCAGTATATCCTAATCCATTCAACCCAAGCACCACTTTAAGCTATTCACTGGCTGAAGCATCTGATGTAAATATCAAAATCTACAATGTTAAAGGTGAACTTGTTCATCAGATATATGAATTAGGTAAAAATAAAGGGAATCATTCAGTTGTTTGGAACGGAAAAGACAAAAACAACAACGCCTGCGGTTCTGGTGTTTACTTCTTCCAGTTACAGGCTGGTAAATACCAGATGACGAAGAAAGCCCTCTTGATGAAATAAATCATCTGCAAGCTCGATGTTTGCAATAGCATATTTAAGCGGAACTTCGGTTCCGCTTTTTCTTTTTCACCCAAACTAAAAATAGGTTCATTGCGCTTAATGACGGGATAAATTTACTAAATAAACCCTGAATGCTGAACAGATGATCCCTGCTTTTGATCATAATCATGCGTAATAATATCACAGAATTCTGTTGGGCTATCATCAGAAGAATGTCCTGCACAATGAATCAGTTTGTAACAAGCTTTAACCGGTTTTAGCAGTCTTAACTGCACAGATCGTCTAACTGATAGTGTTGACAAAAGAGTTTCAATAATTATCATACATTTTTTCTGATTCTCGTAAGCAATGGAAAAGCGTTTAATCAGGGCATTGACAATCATCAGAAAAACAGCATAGGAAGAAATGCCTCTCTTTCTGAGACCGGGATAGTCTTTTTTGTATTGCAGGGCATAAAACGCCAAATCTTTTTTAAAATGCGGATGAAGTGTCTGCCAGAGTGCTTTAGTCATCTGGTTGATTTGAATAATGCTCATATTCTGTTTCTGAAGCGTTCTCGGGGTCTGTTTTCTGCTCACACAGATCCGTCCCTGCTGATACCAGGCAAGGTTCATATCCCCTATCTTCTTGGGAAAGTCATGCTGTTTGTCTTTCATATTCACTTTCATCACTATTCTCCTCTTGATATAATAATCATTTTTCATTATAATGCAATATATTTCCCATATCATTCTCATATCTATCCTGTAGAAAACTGTTTTGTGAGCTCTTACCTGCTTCCTGTACAGGGCTTCATTAACACCTGCTTTTGACTCATGAGAGTAGAAAGTGAAGAGGAATGAAAGGGGCTTACCGTAACGTAAGCTACCAGCTTGCGAATATGAATCTTTTTTGGCAAGCAGGTTGCTTGCCCTACGTCCGGCTTGCGAATATAAATCTTTTTTGGCAAGCAGGTTGCTTGCCCTACGTCCAGCTTGCGAAATAGCTACACAATGCTTGTAGTACGAATATAGTTGTAACGCAAGCTACCAGCTTGCGAATATAAATCTTTTTTGGCAAGCAGGTTGCTTGCCCTACGTCCAGCTTGCGAATATGAATCTTTCTTGGCAAGCAGGTTGCTTGCCCTACGTCCAGTTTGCGAAATAGCTACACAATACTTGTAATACGAATATAGTTGTAACGTAAGCTACCAGCTTGCGAATATAAATCTTTTTTGGCAAGCAGGTTGCTTGCCCTACGTCCGGGTTGCGAAATAGCTACACAATGCTTGTAGTACGAATATAGTTGTAACGCAAGCTACCAGCTTGCGAATATAAATCTTTTTTGGCAAGCAGGTGGCTTGCCCTACGTCCGGCTTGCGAAAAAGCGACACAATGCTTGAACCGTAACTCACTATTTCCCCGTGGTTTCACCACGGGCTAAGATTCTTTCGTTCCTCTGGAACTCTGGTTTTTGCACAAACATTAGAGAGCCTGTGCAAAAATCTAAATTCCGTAGGAATTGCCGAGTGGTAGCCAGATGCGGAACCGTCTGGTATAGAGTGTGTTACAAAACAAGCGCCGTAAATCCACTTAGGATACCTGTATGATACATGGAACAGGGTATTTTTCCTTTTTGTTTTTCGGATGTACGACACTACGCAAGCTCCGTTTAGCACATCCCTAAAAACCATTTTGACATTTTTTCAAATAATGACATATTACAGACACACATTTATTGTGTAAACAAGTACCTGAGTAGTTACGAAAAAATTATGTGTTGACATATTTATTGTTATTTAAGAATATGAGTTGAAATAAGTTGGCATTCAGAAACGATTTTACTCTTAATCTTTATAAAGGGAGTGTATGATGAGTCAATCAGGTAAAGGTTTTATAACACGAATCAAATCATTTTCCAGATATGAATTGATTCATTTCTTTAATCTGGTCTTTATTGAGCAGGAAGATTTAGGCCTACACATCATTCGGAAAATCAAAAGTTTAGCAAATGAAGAGCAAACTTTAATTATCAAACTTTTTTCCTCTCTTACAGATATGACCTGGATGACAGAAGAACTGGATTCTATATCAGAACCTGAGATTACCGAGTTAGAAGTCACAGAAAAGGTCATCGAAGAAATCTTTGAGGTTACTTTACCCAAAATAATTGAAAAAGTGAAGATACAAACAGAAAATATGAGAGCTAAAATCATTGAGGATCGTCATTGGTTGAAATCAGAAGAAGTGCCATTTTTTATCAGCGATCAGATGGCTGGGATTGATTTTCCACCAGTTCAAAAATCATTACCTGAAAATCCGGTTTTAATCGGGTTACCAGAAGTTTCAAAGCATATTTTAAAACAAAATGACCTTTTTGAATGTATCAAAAACAGAGTCAGTCACAGGAATTTTCTTAAAACAGACTTAAGTCTTGACGAATTGTCTTTTTTACTTTGGGCAACTCAAGGGGTTAGAGAAGTATTCAATGATAGAAAACAAACTCGTAGAATGGTACCTTCTGGTGGATCTAGACATCCATTTGAAACATATCTGGCAATTCAGAGAGTCAGCTCCTTAAAGCCAGGAATATATCGTTATCTGCCATTGACTCATGAATTGTTATTCCTCTATGAAGTTGAAAATCTCTCTGCAAAACTAACTCAGTTTGCTCAAAATCAAAACTTTTCCGGAGAGTCTGCAGTTTCATTTATATGGTCAGCAATCCCATACAGAACAGAATGGCGATATGGACTTCTCAGCAAAAAGGATATTCTGCTAGATTGTGGTCATCTGTGTCAAAATCTTTATCTCGCATGTGAAGCAATAGGCTGTGGAACTTGTGCAGTTTGCGCATACAAACAAAAAGAATTTGATCATTTGCTCGGATTAGATGGAATAGATGAGTTCACAGTTTATATGTCTCCTGTAGGGAAAGTATAGCGATAGTAAGATTTTATTCATTCGCCGGTTGCTCTGGTCTTGAATAAGTAGAGAGTTAAGAATATACCTTTTTACGGATTAATCACCTCTCAATGCAGGGCTTTATCCAGTTTGTCCAAGATTAAACATTCATTTTCGAAGTGGAAAAAAATCCGTTTTGCATCTTCATTATGCCAGGCATCACATTCGTATTGAGATACATCTTGTTTGCGCCTATTCTTTTTTTACAAGCAGGATACTCGTAGTACGGAAACTAATTCCCCTCCTTTAGAGAGTTTGTGCAAAAACCAGAGTTCCGGAGGAACGATATATAATTAACACGGTGCGTAAGAGTCTGTGCAAAAATGTAGATTTTATTCGGTCGCACCTACGGTGCTTGATGTGTAACTGAATATTTTACCAGGGTTTCACCCTGGGCTAGGATTCTTTCGTTCCTTCGGAACTCTCATTTTTGCACAGACTCGTAAGCGCCTGATAGCAATGATATACACTGTTTAGCATCGTAGATGCGACAGAATTATTAATCTATTTTTTCACAGACTCTCCACAAGAGGGAATCATTTTTCCTCTTATTTGAGAAGTAAAAATTCCTTATTCAGGTGTTTGTTTAAGACCCTAAATTCTCAAAATCAGCGTTATCCGTATCAAAAATATTAATCGTTCTTATTAAAAGCCATCAGACTACATGCTATCTGAGCGCCAAGTCTGGCATTGTTACGAATCAGAGCGATATTGGCATTGAGGCTCTTCTTGTCGGTCATTTTCTGAATGGTATCGAGCAGGAAGGGGGTGAGTTCTTTGCCTTTGATATTCATCTGATCTGCCTGAGCGATTGCCTGGTCGATAACCGCTTTCATTACATCATAAGGGATAGAATATTCTTCAGGGATGGGATTGGTAATCAACACAGCTCCTTTAAGATTCATCTCGGACTTAGTATTGATCACAGAAGCGATTTCATCCGGAGAGTCTGCCCTGTATAGCAGTTTGATATGGCTTTCTCTGGAATAAAATGCCGGCAGATAATCTGTTTGATAACCCAAAACCAGCACACCAAGTGTTTCCAGATATTCCATCGTTTTATCCAGATCCAGAATGGCTTTGGCACCGGCACAAACGACTGCCACATCAGTCATTGCCAGTTCCTGTAAATCTGCTGAGATATCAAAGGTGTTTTCTGCCCCTTTATGTACACCACCAATTCCACCGGTTACGAACACTTTAATACCTGCCATCTGTGCACAAATCATGGTTGCAGCCACTGTAGTAGAAGCATTTTGTTTTTTACTGATGATGTAAGGCAAGTCCATACGGCTGGCTTTATAAATATTTTTACTTTTGGCAAAAAATTCCATCTGTTCTCTGCTCAAACCGATGATGATTTCACCCTCTATGATCGCAATCGTTGCCGGAATTGCGCCATTACTTCGTATCATATCTTCCACTTCACAGGCAGTCTGCACATTTTCCGGATAGGGCATTCCATGTGAAATAATGGTCGATTCCAGCGCCACCAGTGGCAGATTATTCTTTAGAGCAAATTTGACTTCTTCACTAATTCTGATATATGATTTCATGATTAACTCCTTTTATTAAAACAATGGAAATTGATTTTTTCTCACCAAACGCAGACCGATATTTGACTGACGAATTTCTGGTGAAAACTGACTTCTGTAAACATTCATACAAGGCTCAGTATCACTTGAATAACTGCCTCCTCTGACTATTCGTTGCGTACCAGTATCTGCACCAAGCGGATTTGTGGATGAACCCGCATCATAAGCACCATACCAGTCCCAACACCATTCAAAGACATTACCTGTCATGTCATGAATTTTACTGATATTCGCCTGTTTTTGACCCTTTAAATGCGTAGTTCCACTGGAATTATTAACATACCATCCCACATCTCCAAGGGTGTTTGAGCCGGAATAAGCCATGTTCATAGCACCATAACGGCTGACCCCTTCCCATTCGGCTTCAGTTGGCAGACGATAACCATCTGCACTGGTATTTAAGCTAATACTATTCCAGTCTGCATCTAAACTATCAGGTATATTTCCCCAGTTCTCCGGATTTGTAATACCGTTTTTACTGTAACAGGGGGTTAATCCTTTTTGAATACTCAGTTTATTGCAATAGACCAGGGCATCATACCAGGAAACATTATAAACCGGATAGTTTTCGCCAACACCATGTCCACTGGCTGGATTTGTACCCATAACAGCCTGCCATTGACCTTGTGTTACTTCAAATCTGCCAACAAAATAGTTGTCTAATGAGACATTATGGATCGGCTGGGTATTTGCAAAAGAATTGCTACCCATTGAAAATGAGGTAAACACTGCACTCGAAAAATCAGGCAAATGATATTTAATACTATAATAATCTGCAGCCTCTACAGTCATATATTTAGCACTTATTTTGTAAGAATAGACATGATTAATATCTTCATAGGTATCGGTAAATTCATAAACGTTGTAATCTAACTCTGCATAATGATAATCCCATTCTCCATAATCCACTCTTCGTGAAATGACCGTATTTCCAAAGGTATTTGAACAAATCCAATTGATTTTGAAAGCGTTTACAGAAGGAATCTCATAGGTAGTAAACATAGGAGCCGATAAAGCAAAATGAAAAGTTTTTGTTAATTCAGCAGATCGGTTATCCTGAGAATAAGCACAAACAGAATAAGTATAATCGTCACCATGAGGTGCAGTTGAATCTGTCCACTCTGTACTGTTTGCTGGCACAAAGGCAATATCGTATTCCCAGGGATCATCCCCTGCTTTACGTGATATCACATAACCCTGTTCATATTGGTTGGTATCTTTCCATGTTAACTTTATGCTTGTCATAGATTGGGGATTCATATTCAGCTCATCAGGGGTATTCAGCTGAAAATGATAAGTAATCTCTGTAAACTGAGATTGAGCTGAATCGGCAAGTGCAATAAGTCTGTAACTATAGGTATTACCAGCAGGGGCATTGCTGTCAACCCATTGACTGGTATTTGCCGGTAAAGTAATATAAGAGTCTTCCCAATTATCTTCACCCACTTTGCGAGCCACGCGGAAGCCTGTTTCCATTTGGTTATCATCCTGCCATTGCAGGCGGACACTGTTATAGGTCAAAGGTAAAGCAGTCAGATTGTAGGGTGCAGTCAGACTGATCTGATGCATTAAAAATGCACTGGTTGGATTAGATAAGGCATTACCCAGTTTTGCCTGAACCTGATAGGTATATTGATTGCCTAAAATCGTCTGATGATCATCATAATACGTCGTATCATGAGTAACCATTGCATAATTCATCTGCCATGCCTCATTGTTGACTTTCCTGTGAATAACAAATGCCTCTTCAAAAGCATTCTGATCAGTCCATTGCAATTTGACTGTGTTGGCAGATTGGATACTGAGCGTCAAATCGGTTACGGGGTTTATGAAAAATGAAATATCATTCAAAGCCGGCTGAGAGTTGGATTCATTGCAAAAAGCAGTCACTTTATAGTAATAATGATGATTAATTTCAGCATTTTCATCCTGCCAGGTATATTGCGTATTGGTTTTCAGATTCTTTGTTTTCTTACGTTTAGATAAATCGATCTGTGCATAGTTTTCATTCCACTCTCCATCATCTGTCTTTCTTGCAATCCGAAAACCATCCGTTTCCGGATTTTGATTTGTCCAGTTGAGTTTCAAATGCGTCTCGCTTAATACTTCGATTGTCAGATTTTGCGGAGCAGTTAAACGGTGTTCATAAAGAACAGCCGTTTTGGCAGAAAGGGTATCACCGGCAAATGCATATATACGATACTGATAAGTATGCCCCCAGTTAATTTCTGAGTCGATATAAGTCAGGATATTTGTATTCACCTGAGCATACTTTTCAGTCCATACACCCTCATCTGTCTTTTTATCAAGGAAAAAGCCTTCTTCACAGGGGTTGCTATCCTTCCAGCTAAGTTTGAGACTGTTTGCAGAAGTCAAAATAGCTTGCAATGAATCCGGTTGACTGAGGTCGTAGCGATGATAAAATATTTTTTCCAAAGGAGCGGAAAATACCTCGTCAAAGACCGCTCTGACTCTATAGGCATAGTTCACATTAACTGCTGAAACCGTATCGGTATAAGTCATTACATTGGCAGAAAGCTGAATCAGATTCTCCTGCCATTCCCCATCCCCAGTTTTTCTGGAAATTTGAAAGGCGGTTTCTGACCTGGAGTTATCTGTCCAGGTTAGTTGAATACGCTGATAATCAAGAGATTCAATCAGCAGATTGGAAGGGCTAAGTGTAAGTCCCGCCTGCCCGTTCGGATCACAGGGATTAGTCCATTTTCGGTCGGAAGAACAGGAAAACAACAGGATAATCAACATGATATATATAAATCTGAACTTTTTCATTTTATACCTTCTCTTTCAGAATCGCTTTGTTTTTGAGAAAATTCCGGTATGAACTAATAGTAAAATAAACCGGCAGAGTCAAACTGATACTGGAAATCAATTGATATTTATCCCATTTTTTAACATCTGATTTGTAATCCAATGCCATTGCTGATACAGCCGTATCTTGATAATTTTGATAAGCATCATCCCCTTTTTTATCGGCATTGATGATGAAGAGAATATTTGCAGCTGTCAAAGCCAGGCCAGCCCAGGTACGATACTGATATTTTTCCACATTATGAATCGTTTCTTTTTCATAAACGGCAAGATCAAAGCTGAGTAAGGCTTTTTTCCCTTTTTTAACAGAGACTGACTTCGTCTGACTGATAAAAAAGCGATTATAGGCTTTCACCTGATAAGTCCCTTCATCAAGACTGATTTCTCCCTGATTTCCCTGGTAAACAACGGTTTGCCCTTCTGTTATGGTAAACTCCGTTTCTCTTTGGGCAGATGATAAAATCAGTTGTCCTTTATCTATTACCAGAGATTCCTGCTTTTGAGGGATATTCTCTTTGAGACATAAAAAATCTGAGGCATTTAAAGAAATCCAAACGCATACAAATAGTAAAGTCAGCATCTTCTTATTCACTTTATTCCTCCTATTATTTCTGGTTGCTATTTTATGTTCTTTATTCACATTAGTCAAGATATATTTTTGAGCTTGAAGAAAATGTTTTGATTTTCGCCCTCTGGCCTAAAACTTCTTTGCCATTTTTTACACTTTTTTCTGTTAAAATCAGTCAAATCTGTGTCTTAAAAAACGATCTGTGTCAAACCTCATTTTCGAACAATTCCAGTCAAATAGTGAATCACAATAACAATAACAAATCCGGTTAAAAGAGCTGTTATAAAATTGAGTTGAAGATGACTGCTTAAAGCAAAGAGAGCTATATTACTGATAATGAGATAAAAAAGCGTATTTTCACCGATATTGTTAAAAAAAGAAAACAAAAAGTCTGGTATCTTCTGCCTGTATTGCTCAGCCAGTAATGAGCCTTTTAGCATGACCCAAAGCGGAAAAGCTGAACCGGTTATCCAAAAAAAAGAAGGCGGAAAACGTTTTGCGAAATGCCCGGCTTTTATATAATAAGTGATATACAGACAGGTTAAAGCCAAACAGACAATAAAACTATAAATATTCAGTTTAAAACGATTCCATTTATACAAAATACCAGCAAAAAACCAGGCACTGTATTGAAGAACCGGAAATGCGCCAAAAAAGTTTGATCCAAATATCAGTGCCGGATAAGACAATCGAAAACCTTTTTTGATGAAGATAGTCGAAAGGACTGAAATGAGTATTAACACAAGGTAGAGCCATATACTCTTTTTGAGTTTTTCAGGGAGTAAATATAACAATAATCCCAGTACCTGAATCACAGTAAATGCCAGCAAAAATTCAGAATAGCCAGGAATGTCTTTTAATATCAGAATATCTGCAAGTTTCTTGAAGCTGATATTGCCTGGTTTTACTAATATCCGATAAGAAATCCCTGAAATGTAAAATGCCGTCAGTAGTTTAAAAATCTGGCTGGTAAATTTAGCATAATTTAATTTGCTACAAGAAATAATCCGCTCATGAATAATACCAAATGCAAACAGAAAACCAGAAAAAGTGATCAGGTTAATGTAATTCTTGTAATATAGAGAATATTGAGATTTTGATGAAGATAAGAGCATGACAGCATGTCCACTGATCATTCCGATCACCAGAATGGCTTTAAACAGATTCAGAAATTGTATGCGTTCTTTATTTTTCAGGTACATTTATCTCAGCTTTTTTTATTTTTACTGCAAAATATCTTTATGAATTCTTTTGTCAAATGATTCGTAGATTATTTTCAGAAGACGAGCGTAGGGCAAGCAACCTGCTTGCCAAAGAAGATTAATATTCGCAAGCTGGACGTAGGGCAAGCAACCTGCTTGCCAAAAAATGATTAATATTCGCAAGCTGGTAGCTTACGTTACAACTAAACTCGTACTTCAAACATCCTGATTGTAGATTTTCGCAAGCCGGACGTAGGGCAAGCAACCTGCTTGCCAAAAAAGATTGATTTTCGCAAGCTGGTAGCTTACGTTACAACTAAACTCATACTACAAACATCCTGATTGTAGATTTTCGCAAGCCGGACGTAGGGCAAGCAACCTGCTTGCCAAAAAGATTAATATTCGCAAGCTGGCAGCTTACATTACAACTAAACTCGTACTACTAACATCCTGCTTGTAGAAATAACAAACTTTGTATTGTGACTGAAAAAGTCTGACTTTTTTGAACAGTCTCCTGATGCCTGAAAAAACAGTTAAAAAATTGTATTGACAGAATCTAATTTTATTTAGATTTTGCAGTAAGAATACATAATGGAGGAAATCATGGTAAAAGTTGACGAAACTAAATGTATCGGTTGTGGTGCTTGTGTTGACACATGTCCAGTTGCTGCTTTAGCAATGGATGGTGACAAAGTAAAATGCAGTGACGCTTGCGTTGACTGTGGTGCTTGTACCAGCGTATGTCCTGTTGAAGCTTTAGCTTTATAATTGAACTATTTACTCAAAAGCAGAGTCTTTCGGCTCTGCTTTTTTCGTATTATGAATACAATTCCATTAAGTTTAGAGAAACAGTCTTTTGTCTAATGTATAAACTGCTTGTAGCCTTTTCTGAAAGCCGGGAGCTTGCAGTACGATTGCGGACGTACGGCGCTTCGCTTCGCACGCCCCTACAAACCGCTTATAATCCTTACTAATTTTGAAAAACACCTGCTTTTATGAGAAGATACCAAAACTAACGACATTGACTGCCTGATTGCAAAAAATCAGTTTATTCTAATATTCCATTAACCCGTTTAATTCAGATTCGTCAAACCAGATCATAGTGTTTTCCAGTTTTTCGATCTCTGTAAACAGGATATCTGCATGATTTTTTTCTTCTTCGGCCATTTGTTTAAAAAAGGTTTTCATCTCTTCATCATCACAATTCAATGCCAAATCCATATAGGCTTCCTGAGCCATCTTCTCTCTTTCAATCGCAAAATCAAAGATACTCTTTGGATCTTTCATTTCATCAATCTTTTTTTGAGTTTTTGGCAACAAATCAGCAGAAATGTTTAAAGTTTCTCCAGGAAATTCTCTTTGAAAGAAAGATCGCATTTTTTCTTCGTGCATCTTTTCCATTGGAATCAAGTTGAAAAAAATGTTTTTTTCCTTGTCTTCACAATGTTCAGCCATAAATTTATACAGGTTTTGAGAGCGTATCTCATTTTCTATCGCCTGCACATATGCTTGTTTCTTATCCATTTTTCCTCCCTATATTGATAAAATATTCCATTCTTCTGATTATTGCAAATACTCTTTTCAAAAAGATTTTAAAATATAAGGATATTTTAAATGACTTGACCTGTATCTACAAATTTTTAAGATTGATTTTATATAAAACAGGAAAAAGGATTTAGATGAAGTTAAAAAAAATCTTTTTACTAACAATTGGGCTAGTTTCAGTGGGGATCGGAATTATTGGTATTGCGCTGCCGATATTACCAACGGTTCCTTTTCTCCTTTTGTCCGGAATATGCTTTGCCAATACTTCTCCTCGACTTCATAACTGGTTATATCATAACCGGATTTTTGGCACTTATCTGAAAAATTACCATGAAGGCAAAGGGATTCCCCTTTTTACAAAGATTTGGGTGATCACATTCTTATGGGTATCTATACTCAGTTCTGCATTTGTTTTTATCTCATCTGAAAAGTTTTGGCTGAGAATACTCCTCATCATGATTGCTCTGGCAGTTACAATTCATATATTGAAAATAAAGACAAAAAAGTAACTCAAAAACAAAAAAAATTTAAGAAAAAGACAGAATAACGGATTTTGTCCGGGTTATATATAGAGAGGGCTAATGCCTTGAAGATTCTTATACGAAAGATTGCTTGCAGAACATGATGATGTATTCTGTCACTTTTTAGCTCAAATTTCGCAATGTTTTTTAATTTGCTTGACATATTTTATTCATATAGATTTGATGTACAAAAATCATAATTTTAGAATATCTGTTTTGCTATTCTAACGGTGTTCAAGGAACCTGAGCCAGCTCATTTAACCCTGAGAATAATCTTCTGCGGGATTACATGAAAGACTCTGTTTAATTCATAAGGGAAGCTATGAAAGAGAAAAATCTCTGTCTTAAAAAGAGAGATTTTATGAAAAATATTGTAACTACATATATATATATATAGTTACAATTATAAGAAGGACAAGATGTTTTATAAATCTGTCTGTTCATATACCGGGAGATAAAAATAAGTTTCATTAGCTGTTTTTAAAAATCTGTATCACCAGATGTGTCCGTACTGCGAGCTCTCAGCTTGCAGCTTTTCTACAAGCGGGACGTTTGTAGTACGGGTAATGACGATTTAACGGATCGTACTGTAAGCTCCCGGCTTGCAGCTTCGTTCAAGCGGGACGCTTGTAGTACGGAAAGCGTGGAACACAAGTAACACTGTCTATTTTTAGGCAGACTTTAAAAACATAAAAAAAGAAAGGAATCATATAATGAAAAAAACAATCATGATGACCTTGATACTTATGAGTATCATACTTTTAAGCGCACAGACGATTATTGTTCGTGATGTGGCTGGCTCTGCCTATCGTACGATTCAGTCCGGTATCGATGCCTGCCCTAATGGCGGAACTGTTAAGATTTACCCAGGTACCTATACCGGTGCATACAATACAGATGTTTCCTGCAGGGGAAAGCAATTAACCATAACAAGCTTTTATGAAAGTGGCGGAGTTGTTATTGATTGTCAGAATTATTACAATCATGGTTTTATTTTAAGTTCAATAAACAATGAGGGTATTGTAATCAGAAATATAGAAATTAAGCGTGCATTCATTGCAGGGATCAGCATAAGCAATAAAAGTGTAACTGTTGATAATTGCAAATTATATCAAAATAAGATTGCGATTAAAGCGAACAACACGACTGATTATTTACTTCAGGTAATTAACTCTAATATTTATCAGAATTCTAACGATGATTCCGGTGGAGCCGGTATTTACGCAAATGGTAAATTAAAAATTGACAATACACAATTTTCCGGTAATACAGCCACTAATGGCACTCCTGGTGGTGCGGTTTATTTCGAAGGCAACTATTTAGAAGTAAATAATTCAAACTTTGAAGGTAATAGCGCTACTTATTATGGAGCTGCAATTAGTGTAATCCCTTATAATAATTCTGATCTGAATACCTATATAAAGATTATAAATAATCGTTTTATTGCTAATAATTACTATCTTGATGGTTTAGGTTCTTTAAACGCAAATGCATTATCTATTGGATCATCAAATAATGTTAATTCGATAAAAATTATAAACAATATCTTCAAAGATAACAGTGGTGGATTGTATAATGTACATATCAACGCTTACGGCACAACACAAAATACGGTTATCTATCAAAACAATACCCATTATGAAACCGAGCCCGCTTATGAATGTTATCAGTCTGTTTTTCTGAAAAATCAAAATGTCAGCTTTAAAAACAATCTGTTTCATAAACCAATCGCTGCTTATGGTTCTAACAATACCAGTACAATCAAAAACTGCTGGTTCCTGAATTCTTATCAGGCTTATCCTTCAACCTTTACTGCTTCCAATATCTATTACGGTGACCCAAAAATCAATACCACTACATTGGAACCGCTTTGGTCTGCCAGTGACAAGTCGGGTCTGATTGACATGGGAGTTTCTGATACCGATGGGGATGGTATCTCCTGGCATACTGACACTGATGATCAGGACAGTGATGGTACCCGTAAAGATATTGGCGCAGTACCAGCACATCTGCATGGTGCTTTTACTCATACACTGAGCAGTCAGTCTGCTACTGACCGCTTCAACTGGATTTGCCTGCCTTATCTGGATAAACTCTATACCAATACGAGTCTCTATGATGCGGATCAACTGGGTTATTTATTACAGGATTATCATGAAAACTACTTGTTAACCATCAGTCCCTCAAATATATTAGAAAGCTTTGGGTGGAATTATAATAATACTCCAGGATCTATTTATTGGCAAACGAATAGTTTTTATGGTCTTCCACGGGAAGCAGACAGTCGTCATGGCTACAAAGTTAAACTGGCAGATGGGGTTGCCACGAAACAACTGGAAGTCTCCGGCTTTTTATGCGGGACTTATGGCAATACGAATGAAACGATGACCGTTAATGCCGCACCTGCAAATTCTTACAGGGAAATCTGGGTCGGTTATTTCAAAGCACAGAGCGAAGATCCGCTTTATGCCCTTTCTGACATTGCCAATCAGCTGATTGAAATTAAGACCAAACGCTGGTCTATGAGCAGAAGTTCTGTCAACTCAACCTGGTCATACAGTACAAGGTCGCCGAAGTTTAATTTTGGAGAAGCTGTTTCTTTAAAATATGCCGGAACAACAAACAAAAACTTTGTATGGCATGTACAAACAGGCGGTGGCACTGAAAGCATGGCTTATAATGAACCTGCTGTCAGTTACTTTACTTACAATGAACAGATGGATTATACCCCTGTTTATGTGCAGTTAACTGATGAGATGATCAATGGCGCAAAAGCCAATGCGGAATTAGCGCTGTTTATCAATGATGTTTGCTATGGTGCAGAAGTGATAGAGGGAGAAGTGGTTGAGATCAGTGCCTATATCAATGGCTTGGATCTGACCAATGCGACTATCGAATTCCGTTACTGGGATCCTTCCATGAAATCAGACAACCGTAAAATTCAGCACTATGCGGTGTACGATGAAGCGGATCAGGAATATCAAAACAGAAGTCTTGATTTTTCAGATCAAAAAGGATTCTACAGAGTATCTCTGAATCAGAAAGTGATTCAAAACAGCTCTGTTCCGAAACAAAGCCAGTTAAAAGGCAATTATCCAAATCCGTTTAATCCGGAAACCCATATTCGTTATCAGCTGTCACAGTCAGAAAATGTGAAACTGAGTATCTTCAATGCCAAAGGTCAGTTGATTCGTACTCTGGTCAATGAAAGAAAAGAACCTGGTTTCTACACCGCCAACTGGAATGGAACCGATGAATCCGGTAAAACCGTATCATCCGGTATCTACTTCTATCAGCTAAAAACCGCACATCACTCAGACATGAAAAAAATGATTCTGATGAAGTAAACAAACATTGGGGGCAGAGATTCTCTGCCCTCTGATTTATATTATAAATGATAAAAAGTAAGTTATCACGCGGAGTCGCGGAGAAGAGAATCCCGTAACGCAAGCTGCCAGCTTGTGAAACCTTGGCAAGCAAGTTGCTTGGCCTACAACTCAACCTGTAAAGCAAGCTACCAGCTTGTGAAAACACGAATTTCATGGCAAGCAAGTTGCTTGCCTTACAAATATCAGGAGATAAAATGATCAAATATATCATATTCTTATTACTCAGTCTGCCTCTTTGCCTGTTTTCACTCACCCTGACTGTTGCCACTGATGGTTCTGGTCAGTTTAATACAATTCAGAATGCTGTTAATGCAGCTCAGAATGGCGATATTATTCAGGTCTATCCCGGTACTTACCATGAAAATATCAATTTAAATGGTAAAAGTCTGACACTGCAAAGTCTCTATGCCACGACTAACGACACGCTCTACATTCATCAGACAAAAATTAGCGGTGTCTGCTCTGCCTCAGCTATCTATGCCGAAAACTGCTATCAGGTAACCATCAATGGCTTTACGATTATGAACAATGAAGCAGGCGAAGAGATTTATTACAACAATGGTGGTGGCGGAATCTGTATTGTAAAAAGCAATTCCATCATCAAAAACAACATCATCACCCAGAGTCTGGTGGGAACCGGTGGTGGCGGTATTTGCCTTGCCAATTATGCTTATGATCCTATTCATGTAATATTGGAAAACAATCAGATATATAATAATAAAGCCTTTCAAGCTGGAGGGGGGCTTATCATTGCAGATAATGTATTGGTTACTTTTTCCGAAAACAGAAAAAATAGCATTTTTAACAACAGTGCATGGGGAGGGAAAGATATTACGCTGTCAAATCCGGAAAATGATGTGCATATCATTCTGGATCGTTGCAGTAATATCATGGAATCTCCAGACCAATACTTTATCTTTCACAATTTTCCGATCCCGGGACTTGAACATGATATTAATGTTGAGATTGATATAGAAAGAGCGACTCTGCCCCTTCTCAATCATGACCTTTACGTAGCCCCCTGGGGCTCTGATTCTAACAGCGGATTAAGCCCTGAATCCCCTCTGAAAAGCATTGACCTTGCCACCAAGATGATTGCGCCGGATTCTCTGAATCCCAAAACGGTATTTCTGACTGAAGGCACCTATTCCCGTTCTTTAAATCAACAGAATTTTCCCATATCTGTAAAAAGGGATACTCGATTTAAAGGGGCAGGAATGAATATTTGTATTCTTGATGATGAAAATGTTTTCCTTCCATTAGGTGCTGTTTTAAGGTGCGGAGAGATAAAAATCTCCGATATGAGTATCATAAATTCAGGAGCAAATTCGTCAACGACACAGGGTTTTGGAACTAATGCTCATAAAGTTCATATTGAAAATATGCTTTTTAAAAATGGCAGAGTAAACGGTATTAACGGCATACATGTTGGCAGGAGTGAGTATGCTTTTGCAAAAAATATCTTTGTTGAGAATAGTATAGGTAATGGAATTGCTATTTCAATAATCTTTGAAGTGAATAAAAATGTAGTCGTGGAAAATGTTTCTGAAAATAATGCAACAACAATAGGTGAATCTGGTGGCCAAACAGGAATATATTTTAGATTTAACAATAATATTCTCCTCAACAATTGCAGAATTTCCAATGGACACTCTACAGAACCCTCCTTATTTCAGGTTATCTGTGATCAACAAAGTGATGATTTTGAAGCTGGCGAAGTGTATCTCAACAATGTACTCATTTTTAATAATCAGACAAGTCCTGGTTTTTGGAATACTTCGCTGGTAGAAATATGGGATTACTATAATGAAGTCACAATGAATAACTGGACAGTAGCAAACAATTTCGGAAATA
>JAKQQL010000025.1:0-13640 GCA_029564175.1 Candidatus Cloacimonadota bacterium | reverse complement strand
CCATTCACCTGAATATCGATACGATATTATTCTGGCATAAAAGACATCCTGGTATTTTACCCGGTTTATTTCTTGAAGAAGTGAAGATGATTAGAGAATCAGTTGTCAGAACAGAAACGATTATCGAACAAATGAAAAATTTCTGGACGATGAATGATAAGCAATCAGCTGATGAATGGGTAGAGATAAATGAAGCGATCATAAAAGCAAAGAAACTTGTATTAAATCATCAGGATGATAATATTCAGATTTCGATCGATTTGTATGAAAATCCCCTTTATGTAAAAGGGAATCCAATTCTGATTGAACAAATATTAATCAATCTGTTAAATAATGCCATTCAAGCTTTGAGAAAATCAGATAAAACAGATAAAATCGTCATAATTAGTACCCGTTTAATTGACCAAAATGTAGTTATCAATGTGGATGATAATGCAATTGGATTTATTTATGATTCTTATCCCCGGGATACAGATTTCTTAAGTTCCAATAAATCCGATTTCGATGGGATGGGTCTTGGATTAATGATATGTAAAAACTTTATTGATCGTTTTAACGGATCAATTGAGTTTAAAAATAATAAAATGGGTGGTGCCGGTATTCGGATTTGCCTGCCCGAAAAACAATCTTCTCTTAACAGTTTTAGTTAATGAAAGGTAAATATTTGAGGAAATTATGAAAATTTTATTAGTAGATGATGAAGATTTAAGCCGTAAAGCGATTAAAAATTTTTTAACTAACTATCTCGGCTTTACAGTTGATCAGTTTCACGATCCGAAAGCTGCTTTATCCTGTTGGCAATCTGAACATCATCCCCTGGTTATATCTGATATCAAGATGCCTGGAATGTCGGGGCTTGAGTTGTTAAAGGCGATTAAAGCTTCTCCCGAATCTCAATATACGGATGTAATTCTAATAACAGGTCATGCAGATTTAAACTCTTCAATTCAGGCACTCAGATCAGGTGCCTGGGATTATTTAATAAAGCCTATTGATGTAGAAGAACTGGCTGCCGTGATTAGTAAGGCTCAGGAACATCTGACATTGCTTAAAGAAAATGAAGAATATAAAAATGATTTTGATGAGAAATTGAGTGCGAATACAGCTGAAGTTCATACAAAACTAAAAAAAATTAGTTCAGCTTATTCTGATATTGTTGGCATCGGAAAGATAGGTGTATTTTCAGATAAAATGAAACACATCAAAGATTTGGCAATCAGATTTCATCTAGACAGATCAATTCCTGTTCTGATTACTGGAGAAACAGGTACTGGCAAGGAAATTTTAGCAAGAATGATTCATTATGGGGAAGGACTTGAAACAACCCCTTTTGTTACAATCAATTGCTCATCTATAACAAGCTCCTTGTTTGAAAGTGAATTATTTGGTTATGAAGGGGGCTCATTTACAGGTTCAAAAAAAACAGGTACTATAGGAAAACTCGAAATGGCTCAGGGTGGATCTATCTTTTTAGATGAGATAGGAGATATGCCATTAGATTTACAGCCTAAACTTCTAAGAGTCATTCAGCAAAAGGAAATGTATCGTGTGGGTGGCGTAAAGAAAATCGAATTAGATGTACGCTTCATTTGTGCAACAAATCGAGATATTCCTTCAATGATTGGAGAAGGTACATTTCGTAAAGATTTGTTTTATCGTTTAAATGCAGGGAGTTTACATATTCCTGCCCTCAAAGAAAGAAAAGAAGATATTGTACCTTTAGCTCAGATGTTTTTAAGAGATTTTTCTGAAAGTAAAAAAAGAAGATTTAAATTAATTTCCAAAGTAGCGATGAATATACTGGAATCTTACGAATGGCCAGGGAATGTTCGTGAATTACAAAACACAATTGAAAGAGCAACGGTCTTATATGATGATATCGAACTAAAACCCTCTCATATAGATTTTTTAGGCGAAATAACAGAAGAATTTTCTGAACCCGAAAAAGTATTAGGGAATAATGATATCGTGATTAATTTGCCTGAAAATGGAATAACTCTTGAAGAACTTGAAGAATATCTTATTAAAAAAATATTAAAAAAGTTCGATGGAAATAAATCTAAAGTTGCACAGTATCTTAATGTGTCTAGAAATACTATCAGAAGGAAATTGAAAGAGATATGAACAGGTTAATCATTTTCAGGAAATGGATACAGACATTTTTCTTCCTGGTAAGTAGTACTTTACTTTTTTTATTGATTAATAATATCCTCCTGGTTATCCATAAGTTATGTCCCTATTCGGTTATTTGTTTTGGTACAATGAGCTTGAAATACGGGCAGGTCATTTATCCGCTAACATTAGTCTTGTCAACTTTACTGACTTTTTCTGTAATATGGTTTGGCAGATGGTTTTGCGGGTATATCTGTTTTATTGGTACTATTCAGGAATGGATTTATCGTTTGTTCCATAAAAAATGTCAGCCTTATGTTAATATCAATAAAATTGACGAAAAACGCCTGGGCTTTTTGAAATATTTGATTCTTCTTTTTACAATTGTGATGGCATTTATCGGATTATCACACGTTTATATGAATTTCTGTCCGGTAATGGCTATTGGCTGGATAAAAAGTATCCGTTTGCCAGGAATTATCACTTTAACACTTATAGTTATCGGAAGTGCATTTATCGAGAGGCTCTGGTGCCGGTTTTTATGCCCTTATGCCGCATTAATGAATCTGTTGGCATTTGTAGGTAAATCATTTAATATCAATTCTTTTCAATTAAAGAGAAATTATGAGACCTGTATTGATTGTGGTATCTGTTGTAAAGCCTGTCCCATGAATATTGATTTACTGGAACAGGAAGTGATCGATAATCCAAATTGCATCAAGTGCTATAGATGTGTACAGAGATGCCCCAAAAAAGGTTCTTTAAAATAAGGGAGAGAAAATGAATATAAGAAAAATAATTCTGGTAATAGCATTGATTAGTATATGTATGCTTTTATTATCACAGGTTAGCAAATACAGAATCAGCCAAAAACAATGTATTGGCTGCGGCTTATGTGTTCAATCCAAAGTTTGCCCTACACAGGCAATAACAATGAAAAATGGAAAAGCGGAAATTAACACTTCAAAATGCATCGGTTGTGGATTATGTAAAAATGGATTAAAATCTTATAAAGGATGCCCTGTAAATGCGATTAATGCTGATATGACTTTACAAACAGAAAACATAGTTCAAAATGAACCCCAAAAAGAAAAAGTAAATAATGATGTTGTTGTTAACAAAAATGAAGATGTACAAACTGATAAAAAAAAACTAGCAGAAGTTGAAAAAAAAGCAGTTTCAAAAGTTGATTCTGTTAAAACAGAAGATGATAACAATGTGATTCAAAAAGTGATCTACTTTATTGATGAAAAGCTGTGTATCGGATGCAGGCTATGTGTTTCACAATGTCCTGTAAATGCGATATCAATGGTAAAAGGAAAAGCTGTTATTGATTTAGAAAAATGTATTTCATGTGGGCTTTGTAAAAATGGTAATCCTTCAACTAATTACAAAGGATGCCCTGTATCTGCAATTAAAACAAAATAAAGATATTATAAAAGCGGTTGTTTTAAAAAAACAACCGCTTAATTATTTGATAAAATTACTTAACAGCTTCTTTTAATTTACTACCTGCTTTGAAAACAGGTGCTTTACAAGCAGGAATGCTGATAGGTTCTTTAGTAGTAGGGTTAATACCCTTACGTGCTTTTCTTTCGATCACGTTGAAAGTTCCAAAGCCAACAAAGGTGATTTTTTCACCAGCTTGAAGGGCTTCTGTTATACCATCTAAAACAGAATTCAAAGCAAAAGATGCAGCTTTCTTTGTGATTTTTGCATCTTCAGCGACCTTAGCAATTAAATCTTCACGAGTCATAACTACCTCCAATTTATTAATTTAGTCAATTTAACAAAATTGAAATTATCTTGTCAATAAAAATTTTCATAAATTTTAATATATTTGTTTTGAAAACTCTTAACATATTGAAAAATAGCTAATTGCGTTTTTTAAAACAATGTATTTGTTTTCTAGTATTAGAGTATCAATACAACTATTTTGAATCATAAATAATTAGAATCCAAGCCCAATTCCGACATTTGCAGTGTTATATTTTGCAAAGCTATAATCACCGTATAATTTTAAGAACAAAAGACTAAGACGCATACCAACAGTTGCTTTCATCGAATTATCCGATTCAAGTTCTAATTTAACAGGAATTTCAGTAACGATTGGAACAGCAGGGTTAGAAGGGTTAAAAGTCTCTTTGGTAAACTTGTATTCAGCAAGAAAATCAGTCTTTTCCCAACCTAAACCACCATAGAATGTAAATATTAAGAATTTCTTACTGAGTTGAGCATTAGCAGCTAAGGACTTAATTTCAATTAACTCGCCGACTTCAAGTTTTTGATAAAAACCCTGAATAGCGACATCAATTGGAATTATTCCTGGAAAATACTGGTCTATACTATGTTTTACACCAATACCTAAAAACCCGACATCACCAATTTCTTTGTCTACTTCAGTTTTTGGAAAATATCTTAACTGAACTTCATTACCAAAAGGAAGACCTAAAGCAAACTGAGGCATTACTAAAGGTAATCCCGCCAGATCAAGACCATCAGGCATTTTTAAAGGATCTATGCTTACAGGAACTCCGTTTACCTCTGTAACTCCTGTAAAACTTCCACCATCAGTTCCAAAAATAGTTGCTGTTTCAATCTCATTTTCCTGATAAGGATTAAACGTATCTCCAATAAATGGGTTTGTTACATTAAAAGATTTGTCTTCATCAGGAACAAAAGTTGTCATAACATTAAAGCTTAATTGAAATCTAAAGGGTTTTAAAACCTTTGCAGTGTTATACAGTCCACTGTTAAGATTACCGCTAAAACAGTTAACTGCAGGTTGGATGAACTTCTCTGCATTTTCCTGACCAAATTATTGAAGTTTTTCCTCAATAGTTTCTGCAAATAACATACTCACAGAAATAATCATGATTAAGCCGATTACAAGGGTCTTTTTCATTTTGACCTCCCTATATTTTATTTTAACAAATTATACAAGCTATTATTCCTAATGTCAATAAAAATTTATATTTTTTTTGAAATACAGACAATACCATTCCCTTTTTTGTTTTTTAAATTCATATCCAAAAACATAAAAATCAAGTTAAAAGGAACTACTATTATAAAGTAAAGAGGAAGAATCATAAAAAAAAGTTTAGATAGACTGAGTAATGATAAAGGTATTTTCATACCAATATTCCAATAAAGTTTACCCCAGAACCCATAAGAATAGTATATTTCTAATATTTTAAAGCCTGTTTTTTTTAATTTATTTTCTAACTCCAGCATTGAATAACCAGGTCTGACATGTTCTTCTGTAAATGCGGCAGCTTTATCTAAATTGCTAGGTGTAGAAATGATGAGTTTTCCTTCATGATTCATTGTCTGATATATGTTTTTCAAAACTGATATATCGTCTTGAATATGCTCCAGAATGTCAATTGCAATTACCAGATCTGTTTTTTGGGGACATATAAAAGATTGTAAATCTCCCTGGTATATTTTTATTCTTTTACAATTAGAAGGCAATGAACTTTGATATGAAAGCATATAATCTGTTTTTAAATCCATAGAAACGATATCAGCTTTAGGGAAATGGTTTAAAATAAAGTCTGTATATTGGCAAAAACCTGCACCTGCATCATAAAAAGTAAATGGTTCAGTTTTTTGATAGTATTTTTTGATAGATTTTTTTAC
Organism: Candidatus Cloacimonadota bacterium; assembly: GCA_029564175.1. Lineage (GTDB taxonomy): Bacteria > Cloacimonadota > Cloacimonadia > Cloacimonadales > WRIO01 > JAGOCT01. The sequence continues at coordinate 7,886 of JAKQQL010000025.1, read as the reverse complement.
ATAAAGCTGTCTCAGTATCGTAATATCGAGAATCAGGTAAAACACTTTTCTAAAAAGCTTGTTATGATGTATGAGTTTTGCGAAAATATTTTTTACAGGATCGTATTTCATAATTCTCCAATAATGTTTGTTATTTTTAAAAAAAGAGACGTACATAAGTACGTCTCTATATAAATATCTAGCTTATAGATTGTAGTATAAATTCATTTCATATGGATGAGGTCTTTGATCAACAGCATAAACTTCTTTCATTTTTATCTCTATCCATGACTCTATCAACTCTTTATTAAACACCTCGCCAGCAAGTAAATACTCATGATCTGATTTCAATGCGAGCAAAGCATCTTCAAGATTAGTTGGGATAGACTTTAGTTCATCTTGCATTTTTTTAGGCCAGTTAAACACATTATCATCATATGGTCCATACCCAAGTTCATTTGGGTGAATTTTGTTTTTTATACCATCAAGTCCAGCCATTAATATTGCGCTCATTGCAAGGTATGGATTAGCTGTTGCATCACCTGTTCTGAATTCAATTCTTTTGCCTTCTTCAGTATGAACATAATTTGGAATTCTGATTGCTGCACTTCTGTTAGCAAGACCGTAGAACAATTTTACTGGTGCTTCAAAACCAGGTAAGAGTCTTTTAAATGAATTGGTACTTGGGTTTGTGAATGCAGTTAGTGATGCACCGTGTTGGAGAATACCACCTATAAAATAGAGTGCTTCATGAGATAAATCTGCATATCTTCCTTTTTCAAAGAAAATATTTTTACCTTCTTTTCTTAACTGGATGTGAAAGTGCATTCCATTTCCAGGCTCGTTATAGATTGGTTTTGGCATAAAAGTAGCTGTTAATCCGTATTCATGAGATACTTTTCTAATTGTATCTTTCATTATCATTACTGAGTCAGCAATTCTTGGAAAATCAGAAAGTTCAGTTTCTATTTCCTGTTGACTAGCAAGTCCTACTTCATGATGGTGATAACGTACATCTATTTTCATTTCTTCAAGATAATCTACCACTTCCTGTCTTAACTCAAAGTATCTGTCAAAGGGTGTGTCCATATGGTAGCCTTTTCTATCTTGCTGAGAGATAGCGTCACTATCATTGAACTCATCAGGAAGACAATCTTTGTTTTGACTGGATGAAAACATGTACCCTGAATTATATTTTGAATTATAAAATTCTGCTTCATCAAAGAGATAGAATTCAAGCTCTGGAATCCACAAAGACTGGTCAGCAATACCGGTCTGAGTCATATAATCCTGAGCTCTTAATGCAACACTTCTAGGGTCTTTTTTTACACCAATTCCAGTTTGTGCATCACAGATTGAACAAAGCATTCTAAGTATAGGTGTTTCGGTAAATTGATCAATCCATGCCGTTTCAATATCTGGTCTGATTATCATATCACCAGATTCAACAGCTCGCATACCTGGAATACTTGATCCATCAAATGACACACCATGAGCAAGTACATAATCGAGTCTTCTGGCAGGAAATGTAATATGATACCAACGACCTTCCAGTCCACAGTACTTCAAATCTACTGCTTTCACATCATTTTCTTCAATCATCTTTTTCAGTTCATTGACGTCCATTTAAGACCTCCTGTATTTTTTAAATAATATTTCCTAAAAGTAATTGTGTAAGATATTGTAATGGCTGATTGATAATCATCCCAAAAATAGGGATTTTAAAGATAAAAGAAACTGCCATAATGATCATAAGGATATAAGCACCTTGTTTTTCTTTGGCAGTATATTTAAAATACATTTCATCACTTAAAAAACCTCCTAGTATTTTAGAACCATCGAGCGGAGGTAGAGGTATCAAATTAAAAAGTCCAAGAGCAAGGTTAATGAATACGGAGAAGTAAAGAAATTTGATTAAAAGTGATAAAAAAATAAACGCAATCCCATTGTCTAACTGATTAAGAAATCCAAAGCCGTAAACAAATCTTACCAACAGTGCAGATAATGTTGCCATGATAAAATTTGATATTGGGCCGGCTGCTGCACTGATTGCCGTTCCTGTTTTCATATCTTTAAAATTGTATGGATTAATAGGTACAGGTTTTGCCCACCCGATATGAACTACCAATAACATGATTGCTCCTATGGGATCTAAATGTGATATGGGGTTTAGTTTCAACCGACCTGCCCTTTTAGCTGTATCATCTCCAAGCCAGTATGCACTGAGTGCATGAGAATATTCATGAATGGTGATGCTCATAATTACAACAATCACCTGTATGCTAATACTTACTATATCCACAATCTTTATCCTTTAATCAACTTTAAAAATTTTCGTTTTCCAACTTTGATAACGACTTCTTCACTGATTTCTAATTGCAAATTCTCATCTATAATTTTTTCGTTATTTAAACTGACTGCACCTTGTTTAATCATTCTTCTTGCTTCACTGCTGGAAGTGCATAGTTTGCTGTCTGTCAAAAGTTTAATAATCCAGACCGGCATTTCAGTTAATATCAAGGTTTCAATATCTGTTGGTATTTCTTTTTGACTGAATATCTTGTTAAATTCGTTTTCTGCATTTTGTGCAATTTCTTCTCCATGGTAAAGACTTACAATTTCTCTTGCCAGTCTTTGTTTAATGTATTTTGGATTAGCTCCTGAATCAATATCTTCTTTAATCTTGTTAATCTCATCTGGATCAACTTTGGTTGCATAATTAAAGTAGTTTAAAATCAGATTATCAGGTATTGACATCACTTTACCATATTTATCAGAAGGCGTATCAAATACAGCGATATAATTATTGAAGCTTTTTCCCATTTTTCTGGTTCCACATGTACCTAAAAGAATAGGGGAAAGAATCGCTACCTGCTGATCCATATTATAGAATTTTTGCATATCACGCCCTGAAAGAATGTTGAATTTTTGCTCAGTTGCACCTAACTCAATATCAGCTTCAATTGCAACAGAGTCATATCCTTGAAGGAGAGGGTACATGATTTCGTGCATAAAAAGAGGATTTCCTGATTCCCATCGTTTTCTAAAAGTATCATGTGCCATGAATTGGGCAAGAGTAAATTTTGATAACAACTTGATTACATCCATTAACCCCAAATTTCCGAACCATTCTGACTGATATCTGATCTCAGTTTTTTCTCTGTCAAGAACAGTAAATAATTGTTCCATATACTTTTCGCTATTTTTTTTTACTTGTTCCTGAGTTAAGGGTGGTCTTGACTCATCTCTGCCGGTTGGATCACCAATTTGGGCAGTATAATCGCCAATTATGATGACTCCAGTATGTCCAAGATCCTGGAATTCTCTCATTTTTCTGATAGGAACCAAATGTCCAATATGAACATCATAGCCTGTAGGGTCAATACCATACTTGATTCTAAGTGGTTTTCCTGTTTTTATTGATTTTTCAATTTTTTTGATTAATTCATCCTGAGGTATAATTTCTTCGACCCCTTTTTTTATCATTTTCAATTGTTCATCTAAGTTTTTCATGATGACTCCCTAAATATTAAATAACGTGCCAATACTTGCATTTCTGTTTTATTTGTCAATATAATTCGCAATAATCAATCATTATTTTTAATTTTTGGTCATAAGATCAGAATTTTCAATGATTACTTTTATGGCATAGCCCTTGCAAAAATACTAATAGAAATTTGAATATGTGAGGGCAAGATGAAAAAGTTTCAGTTTTCCCTGGAAAAAGTACTGGAAGTCAAAGAGATTGAAGAAAAGATACTTCAAAAGGACCTCTTACTGATACAAAAGGACATCATTGATCAAGAGAATAAAATTCTTGATATTCAAGAAAAAATTTCTCAGGAGAGAATAAATTTATCATTATTAAATCAACGAAGTACTGATTCTGCAGAAATGATGATGCATTACAAATATTTGGATAGTTTGCATAAAAGATTAGAGTTGTTTATGACTGAATTAAAAACTTTTATTGTAAAAGAAGAAAAAATTAAAAGTATGTTAGTGGTTAAATCTCAGGAAAAGAAATCTTTAGAAAGATTAAAAGAAATAAAATACGACGAGTTTCAAAAGAATTATAAAAAACAACAGCAAATTGTTCTGGATGAAGTTTCAATACAGAATTTCAGGATGAAACAGGATAGTCATAAATGAAAAAAGAAGCTCTGGTCTATATTTTTATCTTTATCTTATCTTTTGCTTTAACTAGTGCGACACTTTTTTTTATGACCAAGAATAAGAAGAATGTAAGTGTACCTGCTGATAGTTTGAAAAAGGAAGCAAAGAAAGATAGTACCAGTGAAGATATATTTAAAAATGTAAAACCGGTAGAGAAAAAGAAAGAAAAAACTATAGAAAATAATTATTCTGATGATGAAAAGCTACTTATGAGTCTTGTAGAAAAAATTAAAAATATTCATGGTATTAAGTCTGAAGAGCCTCTAAACAAAGAAGAACAAGATAAACAATGGGCTAAAGTAGATTCCACTTTAAAAGCATTAAAAGATGAAGTTCGTATTTATAAAAAAAACAAGGATCAAATGGCCAGAGAAATTGGAGAATATAAATCATCTCTAAGAAAAAAGGATGAAGTTATAAAAAATCAAAATGCAAGAATAGCAGAATATGAAAAGAAAATTACTACCCTTAAATCTGAATATGAAGAAGAAACAAGACAACAAAAATCTAAAGAAAGCGCTGATAACTTAAAGTCAGTTGCTAAAATATATAACAACATGGATCCCAAAAAAGCAGCTGATTTTATACAGAAAATGCCAGTAAATAAGGGATTAATGATTCTTAAATCATTAAATCAAAAAAAAGCAGCTAAAATTCTTGCTGCAATGCAACCTCAAATGGCAGCAATTTATACACAAAAAATGGCCGAATAGGAGAGTGTTTTATGAAAACTCTGGCAACTAAACAACCTTCAAACAACACTTTTTATCTAAAAATTGATCAGAATAATTCATTAAATAAATCAATTGGATTAAACTCATTTTCTGGATTCTTTTTGAATAATATCTCACAAAAAAACTTGCAGTCGGCTTCTTATTCTATAAAAAATCAAACAATTGAGTTATCCATAACTGAGTTGAAAGATTTTTTAATGCAAAGTAAAGCAGATGTTTACCTGATGAAAAATGATCATCTGATAAAAGTAACTGAACATTTTCTCAATGGAAGCAATTCAGAAAAGTTGAATAATCATGGAAATGCTAATAATGTTCAGAAAATGATAAAACTACAATTAGAAGAAAGTCCTAGTTATGATAAATCAGGTGTTTTAATAGGTCAACCAAATAAAATAAATCTAAATGACAGAGTCGCAGTTTTGAATAAAATAGACAATCAAAATGAAATATCTGAAAAAGCTGGGTTCAATAATAGTATTTTAGTGCAACTTTTGATTAACGATATGAATATTCAAAATCAAAATCCTGATAAAAAAGTGAGCAAAAAAAATGTGAATTCTAATGATGAATTATTAGAAAAAGATGCAAAAAAACAACAACCCAATTTAAATAATACTACAAAATATGAACATGATAATCAATCAAATGCTTCAAATATCACGAAAAAAGAAGTAATAAATTATAAATCTGACTTAAATGAGATTATGAAAACGACCCATAGAAATCTTCTTAAAGCGGTCTCTCTTGAAAAAAACAGTAAAATGTATTTTAATGTTAAAACAGACAATGCTCAAACATCCAAAAATGAAAAATCTGAAAAAAGTGATGTTGGAACAAAATCTACAGGTCTTATTAATAATCTGAACAAAGAGACACAAAAATCTAGCCAAAAAGTTAACCTCGAAATTACTAAAATGAATCCTCATAAAGAAGAAACATCCAATAGTAAAGTTGAAAATATAACATCGTTTAAAAGCAATATCCAAAAAAATAAAGTATATGATCCCAATGTGGATGATTCAAAAAAAACAGAACATACATCAAATGATATATTAATAAATTCATCAATTAGAATTAAAAGTGATATATCATTCATAAAGAATCCTGCTTTAAAAAGTATACAGTTTTCAGAAAATGATGTTGCTATAAATTCTGAAACTGTTAAATCAAATACTCAAGTTATCACTAACAAAATTCCACTCTCTAATCATAATATGCAAAGTGCTCATTTGCAAGAGAATAATAAAAACTTTTTAAACCAAATTAATCAAAATAATCATTCTGAACCCCTTCTAAAAACAAAATTGCAATCAAATCTACAAGAAACAAATCATTATAAAAAGAATAAAGAAAATATTATTGATTCAGGTTTTAAAGATGATAGACAAAACAAAAAAGAAAGTAATTTGATAAATAGTAAATTACATGATTCTGACTTTAACCAAAATGTTAGACAATCAAGATCGATAATATCTGAACAGCCCGTAAGCAAAGTATCAGATGCATTTCAAGCGCAAACACCAGAAAAGCATGCTAAACCTGATTTTCTGGTAAAGACTAGAACTCAGACCGAACACCAGCAGATTCATTTAAAACAAGAAAAAAATGAACCAATAGTAGCATCTGCTAAGCATGAAAGTATATCAAAAGAAGCCTTAATCAATCCTGTTAAAAACAATCATGAAGCATCAGCTCCAAAGGTTCAGCAAGCATTCATAGATAATCGCAACGTGGAACCTGAACCATTAGCAAAAAAAGCGTCAGTTGCTATTCAAGTGCAAACACCAGAAAAGCAAGCTAAACCTTATGTTCAGGTAAAGACTGTTATTCAAACTGAACAACAACAGATTCATTTAAAGCAAGAAAAAAATGAACCAATAGTAGCTTCGGCTAAACAAGATCCTTTCACGAAAGAAAGCCTTATCAATCCTGTTAAAAACAATCATGAAGCATCAGCTCAAAAGGTTCAGCAAGTTTTCATAAATAATCGCAACGTGGAACCTGAATCAAAGATTTCATTATCTGAACCGTTAGCAAATAAATCATCATTAGCAACTCATGCGCAAACACCAGAAAAGCAAGCTAAACCTGACTTCCAGGTAAAGACTGGTTTTCAAACTGAACAACAACAAACTCGGTTAAGCAAAGAGCATAGAGAACCACTTGTAGCTTTTGCAAAACATGAAAGTATTACGAAAGAAAGCCTTATCAACCCTGTTAAAAACAATCATGATGCATCATCTCAAAAGGTTCAGCAAGCTTTCATAAATAATCGCAACGTGGAACCTGAATCATTAGCAAACAAAGCGTCAGTTGCTATTCAAGTGCAAACACCAGAAAAGCAAGCTAAACCTGATTTTCAGGTAAAGACTGGAACTCAGACCGAACACCAGCAGATTCATTTAAAGCAAAAAAAAAATGAACCAATAGTAGCTTCTGCTAAACAAGATCCTTACACGAAAGAAAGCCTTATCAATCCTGTAAAAAACAATCATGAAGCATTATCTCCAAAGGTTCAGCAAGCTTTCATAAATAATCGCAACGTGGAACCTGAATCATTAGCAAACAAAGCGTCAGTTGCTATTCAAGTGCAAACACCAGAAAAGCAAGCTAAACCTGATTTTCAGGTAAAGACTGGAGTTCAGACCGAACAACAACAGACTCAGCTAAATAAAGAGCATAAAGAACCACTTGTAGCTTCTGCTAAACAAGATCCTTTCACGAAAGAAAGCCTTATCAATCCTGTTAAAAACAATCATGATGCATCATCTCAAAAGGTTCAGCAAGCATTCATAAATAATCGCAACGTGGAACCTGAATCATTAGCAAACAAAGCGTCAGTTGCTGTTCAAGCGCAAACACCAGAAAAGCAAGCTAAACCTGACTTCCAGGTAAAGACTGGTATTCAAACTGAACAACAAACTCGGTTAAGCAAAGAGCATAGAGAACCACTTGTAGCTTCTGCTAAACATGAGAGTATTACGAAAGAAAGCC
>JAKQQL010000493.1:0-41801 GCA_029564175.1 Candidatus Cloacimonadota bacterium | reverse complement strand
TCCGCCTGCCTCCGGATTAAGCTTCAAGGCTTATCCCAACCCCTTTAATCCTAATATATACTTTGAACTCAAAAACGCAGGGAAAGAGAAGAGTCTGAAAATTGACATTTTTAATCTGAAAGGTCAAAAAGTCGATAGTATCAAACTCAATGGTGGTCAGATAAAAAAAGGCAAAGTACTTTGGCAGGCAAACAATATGCCATCAGGCATCTATCTATGCCAGTTAAAGGCTAATGATCAGATTATCGCCAGCAGGAAGATAACACTGTTAAAGTAATGAGATAAATGTACGGTAAGAGACCAGAAGGAGCGAAGTGCTGTTCGTCAGAAATTATACTGCGAGTTTCCAGCATGCAGAAAGTAAGGATCAGACAAAAAAGACCAATGGAAAGTAAATATAGGTAATATTACGAAGTAACAAAATAGGTACGATATTTATTCCTTACCTTCTCAAATTTCTCATTTATTTCTGCACACTTTTTGAAAATCCGTCATTTTTAAAACCAATTGCACTTTATTTTAAGATTTTTCAAAATAATTCAGGCAAAAAGACAATAATCAGCTTTTCTGTCCGGGTAATATATATAGAGGCTTGTAGTTGGGTAAAAGTTGAATGACCATCCTGATCGTTATCTAAAAACGGATTATCTTTTTACCAAAGTCTGTCAGAAAAAAAAGGCAGACTAAAGATAGCCTGCCTGAAGGGAGGAATTTATGAATCAGTTGTGGAAAACAAAAGCTTGATTCTGATAGTCAATATGGATGGTCTGGTTTGGCAGGAGATTTCCGGAGAGGATCTCCATCGCCAGCGCATTTTCAATCTCTTTCTGAATCACTCTTTTTAGCGGTCTGGCTCCAAATTGAGGATCAAAGCCTTCACGGGCAATCGCCTGAATCGTTTGTTCAGAAAAGAAAATATTGATTCGTTTATCTTTGAGTCTGTCGCTAAGTTTTTGTAGCTGAATTTTAACGATTTCTTCTATCTGGTGCTGATTCAATCTATGAAAGAGGATAATTTCATCCAGTCTGTTCAAAAACTCAGGTCTGAAGTATGATTGCAATGTTTTCATCAGATCGTCTTTCAGGTCTTCAAGATCATCATGACTGTGCTCGAAGATCATCTGCGCACCTATGTTAGAGGTCATGATGATGATGCTGTTTCTAAAATCAACGGTTCTGCCCTGACCATCTGTCAGTCTGCCATCATCCAAAATCTGAAGTAAGATATTGAAAACATCCGGATGTGCCTTTTCTATCTCATCAAAGAGGATTACGGCATAAGGCTTTCTTCGTACGCTTTCGGTTAGATAACCGCCTTCGTCATAGCCGACATAGCCCGGAGGTGCACCAATCAATCTGGAAACAGAGTGCTTTTCCATAAACTCTGACATATCGATGCGCACAATCGCCTTTTCTGAATCAAACAGAAACTCAGCAAGCGTCTTGGCTAGTTCGGTCTTACCTACACCTGTAGGACCTAAGAACATGAATGAACCGATCGGCTTATTTTGGTCAGATAAACCACTTCTGGAACGTCTGATGGCGTTAGACAATGCAGAGATACCATCTCTTTGTCCGATTACCCGTTTGGATAAAACATCTTCCATTTTAACCAGTTTTTGCATTTCACTTTCCAGCAGTTTTGACAATGGAATACCTGTCCACTTAGCTACCACTTCGGCAATCATCTCTTCATCCACATTTTCTTTTAAAATGCGTTGCTCATTGGGTATCAATTGTAACTGTGCTTTGGCTTCTTCGAGTTCTTTCTGCTTGGATAAGAGTTTACCATACTTCAGTTCTGCTACACGTCCCAGATCTCCCTGTCTTTCTGCATTTTCAGCTTCTACCTTGATCTGGTCAATCTGCTCAGAAATCAAACTGATTTTTTTCATCAGGTCTTTTTCATTCTGCCATTTCATTCTCATAAGTGACTGTGAATCATTCAGGTTTTTAATATCATCATCAATTTTTGCCAGTCTTTCTTTGGATAACTCATCCTTTTCTTTCTTCAATGAGAGTTTTTCAATTTCCAATTGCTTGATTTTTCTCTGAACCTCATCCAGCTCAACCGGCATGGAATCAATTTCCATCTTGAGTTTGGAGCAGGCTTCATCTACCAGATCGATGGCTTTATCCGGCAAAAAACGATCAGAGATATAACGGTTTGATAAATAGGCTGCTGCTACCAGGGCTGTATCGGTAATCTGAACACCATGATGCACTTCATATTTTTCTTTAATGCCTCTTAGAATAGAGATAGTATCATCCATAGCAGGTTCTTTGACTAAGACAGGTTGAAAACGTCTTTCCAATGCAGGATCTTTTTCAATATGCTTTCTGTATTCATCCAGTGTGGTTGCACCAATACAGTGCAGAGAACCACGTGCTAGTGCCGGTTTAAGCATGTTGGACGCATCTACTGAACCTTCAGCAGCCCCTGCACCGACAACTGTATGGAGTTCATCTATAAAAAGGACCATTTTCCCTTCATTGGCTTCCACTTCTTTCAAAACGGCTTTTAATCTGTCTTCAAATTCACCTCTGAATTTTGCCCCGGCTACCAGTGCCGCCATATCCAGTTCGATGATTTCTTTGTTTTTTAGATTTTCAGGCACATCTTTATCAATGATTCTTCTGGCAAGCCCTTCAACAATTGCCGTTTTACCTACTCCGGGTTCACCAATCAGTACGGGATTGTTTTTTCTTCTTCTTGATAATATCTGAATGACCCTGCGAATCTCATCATCTCTACCGATCACAGGATCAAGCTTTCCCTGACGAGCCAGTTTACTCAGGTTTCTGGCATATTTTTCCAATGCCTGATATTTCGCTTCAGGATTCTCATCGGTAACACGCTGGTTTCCCCTGATATCTTTTAATGACATCAGTACTTTATCGTAATCAATTGCATATTTTTTGAATAAAAAAGCTGATTTTTGAGCTTTCAATAAAAGCGCCAGGAAAATATGCTCTACACTGACATAATCGTCCTGTAGTTTCTTTGCCTGTTTTTCAGATTCCATCAGTATCTGATTCACTTCCTGAGACAAATACATCTGTGAATAACCGCTTACTCTAGGGATTTTTTTTAGTTCAGCCTCTGCATCAGTTGCCAGAGCAGGAATATTTGCCTGTAGTTTTTGCAGGAGAGGTATCACAATACTGTCTTCTGTTTTTAATAAACTGCTTATTAAATGGAATTCTCCAATTTCCTGATGACCGTATTCATTGGCCATCACCTGAAGATTGTCAATGATTTCACGAGATTTTATGGTGTATTGATTTAAATTCATGTTTTCTCCTTTCCTGTTTTGATAAACACGCTATCTTAAGACAAAATAATCAGATTCAATATTTTGACAAGTAATTTTTAGCAGTCTTGCAAAGAGATTGCTAAAAATTGATTTTTGAAACCATTTTTCATGCTTGTTTTAGCTTGACGGATAAGATAAATCAGTTACTCTGGTTCATATAAAGTGAATTGATCAATAAAATATAAGCTATGATATACTGTAATTACAAAGTTATAGTATTGATCAGCTTGAAGGAGATAGATATGAATGCTGAAATCTTCCAAAAGAGAAGAAATTGTCTAGTTAATAATCTGGAAAAGGATGAAATCGTTATTATTTTTGCAAATGACCCGATAAGCGGTTCAGGTACAGGTGCATTTCGTTTTCTGCAAAACAGCAATTTTTACTATTTTACAGGATTGGACACGCCTGAGGCAGTATTAGTGATGGGAAAAAACGGAGATACTTTTTTTGACACGGTTTTTGTTGAAAAAAACATACCAGAAAGAATTGTATGGGATGGCGAAAAAATGTATCCTGAAGAAGTTACACAGATTTCAGGGATTAAAAATGTGCAATTTCTCGAAGGATTTGATTCATACATTAGCTATCAGTTATTTAGATGTGAAAAAGCCTATATCAATATTGGACTGCAAGACTGGAAAAAACCCTTAAGCAAACAAGCCTTGTTTGCAGAAAGAATGAAGAAAATCATCCCTTCTCTGACAGTAAAAGATGTCGATTTGCTCATCAAACCCCTCAGAAATATAAAAGATGAAACTGAGATAGAAGCGATTACAGAAGCAATCAGAGTTACCTGGGCAGGTATTGAAGGCATCTGGGAAATCGCTCAGCCAGGGATGATGGAATATGAACTTGAAGCGAAATTACGTTATGAAATGGAAAGAAGAGCCTGCACATATGGTTTTCTCCCCATTATAGGCGCTGGCAAAAATGCAGCTACTCTTCATTATATCAATAACAACTCCAAAGTGGGCGAAAATGAACTGGTATTGCTGGATGTAGGCGCATCCTACAAGCATTACAGCGCTGATATTGCTCGAACCTTCCCTGTTAGTGGAAAGTTTACTGACAGGCAACGTGAAGTGTATGCAGAAGTATTGTTTATTCAAAAAGAAGTGATCTCCATGATGAAACCAGGCGTTGCCATGAATGATGTTTTTAAGAAGACCCGCGAACTGATGTTTGAATCTCTGAAAAAGCTCAATCTCATTCAGGAAGAAAGTGAAGTCAATCAATACTTTATGCATGGTATCGGGCATCATCTGGGGCTGGATGTGCATGATTTAGGCGATCGTGATTTCATTCTTCAGGAAGGTATGGTTACAACGATTGAGCCTGGTATCTATATTCCGGAAGAATCTATTGGTGTCAGAATTGAAGATGATATCCTGATTACTTCTGACGGTCATAGAATTTTATCAGATTTTATACCAAAGGAAATAGAAGATATTGAGAGAATTCTCGCTGAGAAAAAAAGAAAATAGCATTATCAAACGAAAAAAGGCGTGGATAACCACGCCTTTTTTTGAAATTTACTATGTTATCTTTTCCAGCCGTCTTCAAGACTTGAAGAAGAGGAACCGGATGAAGTATCAGATTCATCCACCAGACTATCATCCCAGTCTTTTTCAAAGAAAGTTCGCCAGTTTGGATCTGTTTTTTCATTCAGGTCATTTTTAGAATAAATCAGACGATATCTGCCTGAGTTAAACATATCCATAAACATATAAATTCTGGAACCATAGTTGTACTTCCAGATTTGATAGTCTTTTTTAGAATACTTAGCACCCAGTCCGGTTGTTTTTTCTATTTTTTCGTCTGGCTCACCATTTTTGATATAGATACGTCCTAAATCAGTTGTCCAGCCTTTATCAAAATGAGAGTATTTCCAGTTGGTATAATCCATTCTTTTTTTGATTTCGTTGATGAATTCGTTCTGATTATCGTTAGGAGTCGGATCTTTTGACTTCCAGAAACGATCAATAAAGTTTTTACGCCCGTTTTCATTGAGTTTTTTCCACTGTTTCTTTTCTTTTGTACTTAAGAAATAGCTAATTAAAGCAAATTCGCTTTCATCATCATCAAATATTCGGGTAATATTGACATGGGGTTTTTTCATTGAGAAATGAGTAGTTGAACTGCTTTTAGTTTGAGTTTTCAGATCGCTAATTGTCAGATTCAGTTGATAATAACCTTCTTCCAGATTTTTTATAGGTATGGTTTTAAAAGTCTGAAATGGCAACTCTCTTACATTAATAGAATTATCATATTGATAAAAAACAGAATCAGCCTTTGATATACTGATTTCTTCTGAGAAATAATGTGTTGAATCTGCGCTTTCTGAAATATTATAAATTTCATAATAGAGATAGAGACTATCCTGGATATTAGTAAAAATTGGCACAGGATCAACATAGAACAACAAATCACCTCTGTGGAATTTTTCCAGTGTATTAGACTTATCAGACTTAATATTCTGTGAAACTTCCAGATCACTTACCATTGCTTTTTTATCTAAGGTCTTTAATTCAAACGTTTTCTTACTGCTTTGTTTCGTATTTCTATCTGAAATGACCAGCTCTGCCACGAGATCATCACGTGTTAGAGTCAGACTGATTTTATCAATGGTATAGAAAGTGGAAGAAGCTGCAGACGCATCTGTTTTTGCTCCAATATAATTTGGAAAATCCTTATTCAAAACAACTTTTCCGTCTTTGAGTAAATTGAAACTGACATCCAGGCTGGCTACATAGCCCTGCTCAGTCTTAATAAATTTTAACTGGTCATTAAAAATCTTGTAATTAATTTCGAAAACAGTTTCATTCTTCTCATTTAAAAAACGATTTAATGAGGCATTAAAATTAACGGCATAACATGAAAATATGAGGGTCAGGGCAAAAAAGACTAACACATATTTCTTAAAAGTCTGTGTGGTTTCTGAGTTCATAATAACCAAATCCTTTCTTGTCATCAAAGTAAAATACTCTGTCTAATGAACGATAAGTCCAGATAACGACCGGATATTTACCTACCGGAAAGTTTTCTTTCTGTATTTCATCAGGGTCTCCATATTTTATATATATCATACCAAAATCTGTTTTCCAGCCAGGCTTAAAACCGCGAATGGAGTAACGGTTATCTGCTTCAATAATTCGGCTGTAAACAAGCTCCTGGTATTCATTTTCAGGGGTGTCTGGTGTCGGATCTTTACTCTCCCAGTACTGTTTTATCGCATCTTCAAGAGATTTCTTAGGGACTTTCCGCATGTATTCATATTCATTTTGAGTCAGGATATAACGTAACTGTAAGAGCTGATCATCCAAATCGTATTTACTGAAAATTATTTTTTTAGCTGAATAAAGCTCAAAGCGTTTATTCACTTGTTTATTCTTAAAAATACATTCTACATACGCATTATTGAAATTCTTGTGAAGCATCGAGTCTGGAAGAGGAAATGCGATATAGTCTGAAGGGGGAATACTGATTTTCTGTTTATTTTGCAAAACAAGCGTGACTTGTTCAGGTTTGCTATCTGTATAAAAATATAACATTAGTGATTCTGCATAATTTTGCCATTTGCTATTAGAAGGGATAAAGAGATTTTTATTATTCAGATATGTCAGATAGGCATTACTGGTAAATGCTTTTTCCTTAGGGATGTTAATAGAAAATTTTTCTTCCATTTTACTGCCTAAGGTACGATTATTTAAACGAATGGTTAAATCATACATGCCTGGTTCTGCTTCGTTGAAATATTGATACAGAAAGTTTTGATGATCATGTTTGAGCGGATAAACTCTTATCAGATCGATATGACGATGAATCAGTTTGTTATTTCTGCTTAATATTGCCTGGATTGTCATTTCATGTTCTATGTTTTTATTATGAAGCAATTCATCTGATGAAACAACGATAGATAAGAGATTTCTTTCACCAATTCGTTCTACAAATATCTGCTGTGCATTGAGTAATGAAGCGGTCACTGAGCAGAAAAGAAGTAAAAATAAGAGCTTGTACCGTACTGCAAGCATCCTGCTTGCAGAAAAAAATTGCTCCATACTGTCAGCATTCTGCTTGTAGTACGGGTTTTGATGCTTGCGGTACGAATGGCTGTTTTTTTTCTTAACTGCCATTTGCAACTTCCATTCTTACCTGAATATTGCTGTCAGTCTGATGTTTAAAGTGTTTGTAAAAATGATGATTAGGGAATATTTTTAAACTTTGTGGTTTTAGACAGAGGGTGTTAAAACGTTCTGTTTTTACTTTAATGATCAGTTCGAATTGCCCCGGTGATTCTTTGGCAAATGTGTTTAAGAACTCTGCCTGAACCGGATCAGCATATTTTTCCTCAATATTTAGCACGATTTCTCCCATTAGTTTTTCTTTGAGTTGATCTAATGTGAAAATCATTGAAGGTCTAATTCTTAGCATTTCATCATTTCCGTTGCTATTGTACATGTTTTGAGAACCTACAATATATAATTTTGCGCCTTCACTGATCAAAGGCATAAGCTTAGCATAATCGCCTGAGAATAAAGATATTTCGAATTTTCCATACAAATCTTCCAGAACAACAATGGCAAAAGGATTTCCCTTTTTATCTTTCTTCTGTATAATATTAGCAACAATACCTATAATCTGAATTTGACCAACGATTTCTTGCTCCGGATCAGCCACTGTTTTGGAATTTACATTAGTAAATAAATCAATCAGATACTTGTCTTCAGAAAGCGGATGGCCTGATAGAAAGAATCCAAGCACACTTTTTTCAAACTCCAGTTTTTGAATATGAGACCAATCTGTTGCCTGAACCAGTTCAGCATTACAACTCAATTTCTCTTCCGGTTCGAAGAAATCAAAGAGTGTAATTTGTCCTTTTTTCTTATTGTTTTGCACTTCCGTTGCACAATTCATTGCTTTTTCAATAGAGGCTATTTTCTGTTCACGACTGCCTTCCAGTTCATCCATAGCTCCGGCATAAATCAGGCTTTCTAGTACTGCTTTATTAACAGATTGAGAATCAACTCTTTCAGTCAGTTCAAAGATATTTTTATACAGTCCGTTTTCATTTCTTTCTCTGATTATTGATGACACTGCAGCAGAACCTACATTCTTGATTGCCTGTAAACCAAACATGATCTTATTTTCATGGATGGTAAATTCTGCTTCGGAGTAATTGACTGAAGGGGGCAACACATCAATTCCCATCTTCTTTGCCACATGAATAAACTGGGGAATTTTATCCGGATTCTCTTCCAGAGAAAGCAGGGCTGTCATGTATTCAACCGGATAGTGTGCTTTTAAATAGGCAGTCTGATACGCAACGAAAGCATAGCAGGCAGCATGACTTTTATTAAATGCATAGCTGGCAAAATTGACCCAGCCTGCCCATATACTTTCTATAACATCTTCAGAAATACCTTTACTCTTGGCTCCTTCCATGAATTTGCCTTTTTGCTTCTCCATCATGTCCAGTTTTTTCTTACCAATTGCTTTACGCAGACCATCTGCTTCACCACCGGTAAAACCGCCCAGCTCACGTGACAACTGCATCACCTGTTCCTGATAGACTGTAACGCCGTAAGTTTCTTTCAGCGTGTTTTCCATCAGCGGATGCTCATAAGAAACAGCTTCCACTCCGTGTTTTCTGCGAATATAGTTGGGGATAAACTGCATTGGACCAGGTCGGTAAAGTGCTACCATTGCGATTAGATCTTCAAACTGATTGGGTTTCAATTCAATCAGATATTTCTTCATACCATCGGATTCAAACTGGAAAATACCATCAGTTAAACCATTGGCCAGCAGTTCATAGGCTTTTTGATCATGCAGGTCAACATTTTCAATATCTATGTCAATTTTCTTATATTTCTTAATTAAGGCGAGCGTATGTTTAATAATTGTCAGTGTTTTCAGACCTAAAAAGTCCATTTTCAAGAGTTTAAGATCATCTAGCCATTTGCCTTCATACTGTACCAATACTACCGGATCGCCATCTTTCTGATTACTGATTGCCAATGGAATATAATCACTCAGATCACCTGGCCCTATCACAACACCTGCAGCATGAATACCGATTTGACGGATCAGACCTTCTATCACCATACTGTAATCGAGAATCGAAGCATATAATTCATTTGATTCCATCATTTTCTTAAATTCAGGAGACTCATCCAAACATTTTTTCAGCGTAATACCAGGTGTTGATGGCATGACTTTAGTGATTTTATTAGAATCTGCAGGCAATACTTCCATTACTCTTGCCACGTCTTTGATTACAGATTTGGCTCCTAGTGTTCCGTATGTAATAATTTGAGTTACAGATTCTCGCCCATACTTTTCAATGACATAATCAATGACCTTGCTACGACCTTCTGCACAAAAGTCAATATCAATATCGGGCATACTGACACGATCTGGATTGAGGAAACGTTCAAAAAATAGATTGTATTTCAAAGGATCAAGCTGTGTGATCCCCAAAAGATAGGCGATAATACTGCCTGCTGCTGAACCACGACCCGGACCGACCGGTACATCACGTCTGCGTGCTGCATCAATAAAGTCTTTTACTACTAAAAAGTAACCGTCAAAGCCCATTTTGCCAATGACTGACAACTCATAATCTATTCGGTCACGAATCACCTGAGTAACTTCCGGATAACGCACCGGAGCTGCTGAATAACATAAATCTCTCAGATATTCAGATTGATTATTGAATTTGTCTGGAATATCAATCTTGGGCAAGAGAAATTTATCATAATTGAGTTTGAAATCAATTTTATCATTAATTTCCATTGTATTGTCAAAAGCCTGCTGATGATTTGGAAAAATTGCCCGCATTTCTTCTTCTGTTTTAAAGTAGAGATGAGGGGAATACTTCATCCGGTTAGGGTCAGCCAGGGTTTTGTTCATCTGAATACAGAGTAAAACATCATGTGCTTTGGAGTGTTCTCTGAGCAGATAATGACAGTCGTTGGTCGCTACCATTGGCGTATTGGTGCTTTCAGCCAGTTGAATCAGTTTTGGCATGACGATTTTTTCATCTTCGATCTCATGATCCTGGATTTCAATATAAAAATCCTCTCTGAATAAATCTTTATAAAACTCCAGTGCCTTTGCCGCTTCTTCATTTCTGTTTTTTAGCAAAAGCCAGGGAATCTCGCCGTGAATGCAGGCTGATAAACAGATCAACCCTTCTGAATATTGACGTAATATATTTTTTGAAACACGCGGTTTATAGTAAAAACCCTGAGTATAGCTGTACGTAGAAAGCTTCATCAGGTTCTTGTATCCAATTTCATTTTTAACCAGTAAGACCAGATGATACTTTTCATCTTTTTTAGATTCAGGATGGTCATAATCATGATTAACAACGTATGCTTCCATCCCAAAAATCGGTTTGATTCCATATTTTTTTGCAGCATTGGAAAAATCAACTGTTCCGAACATATTTCCGTGATCAGTCATTGCAACTGCCGGCATACCATATTTTGAAGCCAGCTCAAGCATTTTGGAAGTCTGACAAGCGCCATCTAACACACTGTACTGTGTGTGATTATGAAGGTGAATAAAAGCCATTAGCATAACCTTCTGTTATTTTTTTAACATTTTGATTTTTCTTGTAAAAATGTCAAAGTATTTCTTTGAAAAATTTTCGATTTGTAACGATTCTATTATAAATTTATAAAACAGCTCTCTGTAGGTTGATTGTATTTTTTTTCTGAGCTTGTGTAGAATGTAAATCCAATACGTACTGTAAACTATTTAACAATGCTTTTTAAAAAGCACGTAGTTCACAGTACGTAATAGTTGATTTATTACATATTCTTCATAAAATCTAGTCCAGAAAAAGCATCCCTTCCAAACACCACTTTACCCTTATAGACGCTTTGCAGTTCTTTTTTTACAAACTCTTCATTAAGCGCAGCGCCTCCACAGATAACCGGAATATCAATACCAGCCTGCTGAAGATATTCAAGTGTTTCTTTCATATAGTAAGTGGATTTGATTAAAAGCGCACTCAAACCCAAAGACTGAGGTTTATGTTCTTCAATCGCCTGTTTAATCTGCTGGGGACTTTGTTTTACACCAATATCAATAATACGGTAACCATTGTTTTCCAAAATAATCTGAACCAGATTTTTACCAATGTCATGCACATCCCCTTTAACCGTAGCAAGAAGCATTGATTTATTTTCTTTTCCACTATTTTCTGGCATATATGGTTTGAGCATCTCAACAGATTTTTTCATTACTTCGGCTGATTTAAGCACAAAAGGCAATTGCAGTTTACCACTTTCAAAGAGAACGCCTACTTTTTGCATGGAAGGAATTAATATACAATTAATGATCGCCAGAGCATCCATTTCTTCTAGCAGATTTTGAATAATCACATCCAGTTCGGTCAGACTCCCTTTTATCACTTTATTTTCCATTTGAACAGCAAAAGGCAGCGTATTTTCAGCAATGTTGTTCTCTTTGTTTTCGACACTGCATTCTGCCAGTAAAATTAAAGGATCTCTGTCATCATTTCTACGATTATAAATCAGATCCAGGCAATAAGTTAAAATGTTCTGATCAATGTCATGAACCGGTAAAATTTTGGATGCATCAACAATCGCAGCATCCAGCCCGTGTTTTACACATTCAGCCAGAAATACTGAGTTTAAATACTTTCTGACTTTTGGTTTTAAACCAAAGGACACGTTACTAACACCCATCAGTGAATTGACCAAAGGCTCATTTTTTTCTATATATTCAATCATTCGGATAGATTCAATACCGGCATCACGATAACTTTCCTCGCCGGTTGCCAGAGAAAAGGTCAGGCAGTCAAAAAAAAGATTTTGCTTTGGTACGCCAATCTTTTCAGCTAATGCCATAAAACGGTTTAGTATAGCCTTCTTATGCTCAAAATCCTTCGCCATACCGCTTTCATCAATTGCCAGACAGATTAGAGTTGCATTAAGTCTTTTGGCAATTTCCAGATACTCTGTGACTTTATCATCACCTTCTTCAAAATTACAGGAATTGATAATCGGTTTACCCGCAATATATTTCAAAGCTGTTTCTACAGTTTTAACAGAAGTACTGTCAATCATCAAGGGTATCTGTACGGAATTGTTCAGCATAGGGTAAAAAGTCTGTACGTCTTTTATCTCATTACGATTTAGATGGGTCAAACAGATATCCAGAACATGAGCTCCTTCTTCCTGCTGTGAACGGCAAATTTCAAGCATTTCTTCCCATTTTTCCTCTTCAAGTAGAGTCTTAAACTTTTTACTACCGTTTGTATTAGCTCTCTCACCTATAATCAGCGGTTTGGGTTGTACATTGATCGTCTGAGCAGAAAATAGAGAAGTCAGGTGGTTTTCGTAGGAAGTATTTTTATCAGATAACTCAATTTTTACAATTTCATCAGCTAAGGCTTTAATAAAATCCGGATTAGTACCACAGCATCCGCCCACCATTCTGATATTGTATTTTTTAACCAAACTGGCAGTAATCTGAGCAAACTCCTGAGCAGTCAGATCATAAGTTAATTCCCCGTCTTTAACTATAGGAAGACCAGCATTTGGTAACAAAGAAATCATTTTATTACTATTTTCAGAAAGGGTTTTGATATAAGATTCCATGTAATGAGGCCCCGTTCCGCAATTAATGCCAATGACATCTACCGGCATAGTGGAAAAGGTATGCAGATAGGCTAAAACATCTGTCCCTACAAGCATCTGACCATTATCCTGAATAGTTGCCTGAACAATAATGGGTAGTTTACATTTTAACTCATCAAAAACCTTGTAGCAGGTATATAAAACTGCTTTAATATGAAGAGGATCCTGATTGGTTTCAATCTGAAGAATATCGACACCTTCTTCTGCTAAAGTTAAAATCTGCAGATAATAACTATCCACGATCTCATCAAAATGATTATGACCCAGTGAAGGTAGTTTAGTACCAGGTCCAACAGAACCTGATATAAAACAAGGTCTTTCTGTCGTAGAAAATTCTTTAATCACTTCTTTCGCCAGTCTGACTGCTGATCTGTTAATCTCAATAAGTTTATCTTCCAGTTTATATTCTTTTAAAGAAGCCAATGAAGAGTTAAATGTATTGGTTTCTATAATCTGTGCGCCTACCTGAAGATACTGTCGATGTATATCTTTTATAATTTCCGGCTTTACAACACTCAGATAATCATTACATTCAAAACCTTGAAAATCTTCTCTTGATAATTTATATCTCTGAATCATGGTACCCATAGCCCCATCAAAGACAAGTATATGATCTTTTAAATACGTCAGTATAGATGACATTCTATCTCCTTTATGTTTAGATGTAACGCAAGCATCCTGTTTGTGCATATCATACTGTGAGCATCCTGCTTGCAGAAAAAGTTACTCTTCCTTGTTATACTGTTTGAACTACTCATAATTCACTATTTATCATTCACAATTATTCAGCGTATTCTTCACAATAAGCCAGTTCCCAACCGTGGAATACAATAATCACTTTTTTGAGTTTGATATTGCCGTAAGGAGGCAATGCCAGCATCTTGCAGGCAAACTCATCATTGGCATACTGACTCAGCTGTTTTTGTGCATCTGCAATCTTTGTAGCGACTTCTTTTTCGAGTGCTTTATCTTTAACACTGCGGGGTATATACTTAAATTCAATCAGCCAGGCATATTCCATATCCGGATAACGTGCAACAAAAGGTTTGAGGATCATATCGGCATAGCCTTTATTCATTTCCTCTTCTGAAGCTGCAATGTAGTAATCATAGATATTCATATATGCCAGATAAAAAGCTTTGACAACTTTTTCATTGTCCATATAATCTCTGAGTTTGGTCTGCGCCTTGATGAGTGATTCGATAAAATAGAAGACTGGTTTGAATTCCCCTGTATAAGCCATATCTGCCAGATTATCCTTGAGTTTCAATATATCAAATGAGAAATGATAGGCATAATAGACAGACTCTCTGATATATTCAAAAATCATCCGACGAATACTCTCATTGGGGATTACCAGCCAGGGTCTGCCTTTGATGGTTCTGCCGGAATGGGTCAGTAAACCAAAATAGTAGAGCAAAGAGATAAAATTATCCGGATCAGTAATACGGTCAAATGGGAAACTGCTCACAATATCAGAAGCAATCCCGCCATCATCGGCAATTTTGGATAAGCTTTCAAAGTTGCCATTGAGTTTTTTATCCATGATGATCAGATACCTGAGTTTACCATAATCCATACGAAGATTGTCATCAATGAGATTTCTTGGAATTTTTTGTGAATCTGTAGCTTCTTTAATAAAATATAATACAGCATCAGAGTTGTAAACAGAATTATCACTATCAAATGAAAAAATATAATGATCATACCATTTCTTCATAACTTCCAGAGCTTTTGTCTTATCAATTTTAAGTTCTCCAACTGAAATATAGTAGTCCAGTATATCATTGACATCCTTTTCTGTAAAACCAAGTATTGAATTAAAGGTAACAGAATTAGTAATATTATCCCCAATATTAAAACCACTGGTTACATCATCCATGGTAACAGGAGAGACACCGGTAATAAAAAGCCTTGCCAGTCCGGAGCCTATCCCTGAGGTCAGCATTTTCAGATTGGTAAAAAACTGTTTGAAATAACCCGCCTGCCTCGTGATTTTTTTGTATTCCTGTTCACCAAAATCAGTTAACAGTGTATTGGTAAAATTGTCGTATTCATCAATGAGAAGGTAGATTTTGTAATCTGTTTCGCGTAGCTTACTGGCTAAAATATGAAGTTTTTCATGAGCAAGAAAAGATTTATCCAGTTCAATCAATACTTCTTCAGGGATATAATCTTTATATTTTTTTACAAAAGTGTCTAATTCAAGTAAACAATACCGGTTAAAATCTTCCTGAATCTTCTCTTTTTCTTTCAAGATAGCCGAGAAATTGAAATAGAGCACCATATACTTTCCTCTTTCTTCGGTCGGATGCTCAAGTATCCAGGTATCGTGAAATAATTCATTAAAACGGTTTTTGTATTTAATATCATAATACGCATGAAGTGTAGTCAGGAATAATGATTTACCAAATCGGCGCGGACGAATCAGAAAAATATAAGGTGTTTTTTCCACGTCAGGAATAAACATGCTTTTATCAACATAGTAATCGTTATGATAATTTACATATTCAAAGTCTGATTTTCCATAAGGGATTCTCTTTATCTTAGCCATCATCCACTCCTTTTTTTCATATTTTGCATAATGCAGTGACTTTGTCAAGCAGGAAAGTAACCATATAGAATAAAGAGCTTTGCTTTGTATGGATAAAGAACTGCTTATTCAAACTTTTTTACAATAATTAACCTCATAGAAATCCATCACCATGTTCTTGAAGGTGTTCACTCTTTTATGAAATTCTTCAAAGTCCTCATTATTCCCTTTTTGCCATGCTTGCTCTGCGATAGCAAGTAATCTGGGATACAGCATATACTCAAGCTCTTTTTCATTATGAATGTATTCAGTCCAGACATTTGCCTGGATACCCATAATCAGTTCTTCCAGCTGTTCTGAGATAATATCAGTTTTTTGTAAAAGCATTTTCAAGGGTTTGTAATCAAAGACCCGTTTAAGGCTGGTAACACCAAAAGCACCTTGTTCATCAGCCAAAATAGTTTGTTTCCAGTCAAAGTAATATGAAGTGTTCGGCGTAAAAATGACCGGTCTGTTCTGTTTCATTGCAAATAATGCACCATCAATAGCATCTCCACGCCATGACATGACGATGGCATTATCAGGAAGTTCTCCTTCAATAATTTCATCCCAGCCGATCAGCTGTTTACTATGTTTTTTTAGGATCTTGCCGAGAAAATGAGTAAAGTGGTGCTGTAAAGATCTGAATCTGTCTAATCCCAACTCTTCTATTTTCTTCTGGCAATGAGGACATTTTATCCATTCTGTTTCCGGACATTCATCCCCTCCGATATGAAAGTATGGACTGCTAAACAGAGGGATTACTTCTTCAAGCAGTTCTTCCACAAACTGATAAGTACTCTCCTTACCTAAACATAAGACTTGTTCTGAAACACCCCATTTATCCCATACCTGCACAACTTCACCACTACAAGATAAATGCGGATAGGATGCCAGCATTGCCTGAGTATGACCAGGCATATCAATCTCCGGAACTACTTCTATAAAACGCTCTTCGGCATACTTAACAAAATCTCTGATTTCTGCCTGAGTATAGTATTGAGCCTTTTGCTGTCCTTCTTCATTTCTGCAGGAACCGGTCTCATGAAGATTTGGAAATTTAAAACTTTCAATCCGCCAACCCTGATCATCAGTCAGATGCCAGTGAAAACGATTTAATTTTAACAAAGCCATCATATTGACAATCTTCTTTAAAAATGAAATCGGGAAAAAATGTCTGCTGACATCTATATGAAGTCCACGCCATGAATAACCTGGTTCATCCTCTATTTCCATATACTGCAGATTCTTGCCGTAGATTAGCAATAACTGCTTAAAGGTTTGAATTGCGTAAAAGAGGCCTGTTTCGTCTGCTCCACACAATTCGATACCATTCTCATCGATTACGATGCGATAAGATTGCGCTTCAATAAATTCTGCCGGATTAATATTGATAAACAGGTTTTCGGTTGAATCATCTTTTTTAATATGAACATCCATGTTTAGAATATCTAAAATATCTCTTTGAATGAGTAAAACATATTTTTCCAGCTTTTTTGCCGGAGTGATTGCAAAGTTTTCACTGATAGACAAAATACCGCTTTCTTCTTCTTCAAAGATATCGGTAACCATTGGACGAGGTATCAGAGATAATTTCATGAGATCAGCCTTTCCTGATTTTTAAGGTTTTAATTTCAAATGGTTTAAATGACAATGATATTTGTCTGTTTTCAAATGGCAGTTCTTGAATAGTTTCTTCCAGCAAATTACAGAGATGAACCGACTGGATATCCATCTGGTATTTTATGGTGACAGAAGAACAGCTTCCCATTGTCTCATAACAGCGTAAAATCAGTGTGTTTTTATCAAAATCACTGTTTTTAATAGTATCAATTTTTACATGTCGTCCGTCAAGATAGACAAAGCAGGTATCTTCTAATGTGTTATTAGTTTCTATCGGATAAACAAGCAACGGAGAATTTAAATTGTGAGCTTTTTGCAATGTGTCTGATTTTTGTAAATCTCCAATATGCGGATAATAGGCATAAGTAAAATGATGCACATGAATATCTGCTTCTGGATCCACATCCGCAGGACTTCTGAGCAGGTTGATTTCAATCGTTCCCCCTTGAACAGAATGCCCATATTTACAGTCATTCATTACTGCCAGACCATAATCAGGCTGAGATAAATCAATAAAGCGATGCGCCAGAATCTCATACTTAGCAGAATCCCATGAAGTATTCTGATGAGTTGGACGCTGAACCAAGCCAAACTGAACTTCTGCATTTGAATGTAAACTGTGCAGATTACTTTCTAAAGCAACCCTGAGCATTTTATGTTTTTCTTTCCAGTCAATTTCATTATCTATCTGTATTAATTTTGACTGACTCTTAAGTGAGATAATCTGTGTAATAGTGGATTGACCAACTGTAAAGCATTGTTTAATACGTTTTACCAAAGGTGAATCCTCAATAACAGTTCTCTCGGTTAATACAGGCATTTCAGGATCTGTTTCACGGTAGAAATGATTTACATCCCATGCACCCCAGTTATTTGGTAAATCTTCCCACATTTTTAATTGATTTGCCTGCCCTTTTAACACTTCTCTTTTTACTTCTTTATCATAAATACGACTGATACAGCCCTGTTCATCCAACTCAACAATCAGGTAATTATTTTCCAGACAGTTTAAAACAGGCTGATTATCAGAGCAATTCAAGGCAGTGCATTCTTTTTTATGAATGATTCGGTATCCCATTGGCGGACATTCCAGAAGGATTTGTATTTTTCCGTCTGACCAGAATGAAGGGATCTCATTTCCCTGATCATCAAAGAATTTTGCTGGTTTTTCAGAATCTATTTCTATGAGTTCTCTTCGTCTCCATGACTGATTATTCATAATCAGATAAGCATTATCCCCTTTTTTGAAAACAGAATAAATCATATCTGACTCAATTTGATTACACAGTTCAAGGTTATTATCAGACAATTGATGCGCATCTTTATATACCCAGCCGATAGAAGAACCAGGGATTATGTCATGAAACTGGTTTAAAAGGGTGTCTTTCCAGATTGATTCGATTTCTTTTTGTTTATCAACACCTAAAACGGCACTGACAAATTCCAGTTGTTGCAGACGCTGTTCCAGTTTGCGGTTATTCTTTTTCATAAGTCCCTGAGTGGTATAGGTACCTCGGTGCAATTCAAAGTATAGTTCTCCTTTCCAGATAGGAAGCAGATCTGATTTTTCATCAAGCGTATCGAGAAAATCTCTGGCAAAGGCAAATTTAACCTTTGGCAGGCCTTCACAATTCTGCTGTCTCAGACATAACTCAATATGTTCCTGAGAAGGACCGCCACCGCCATCACCGATACCATAGAGATTTAGAAAATCATCACAGATATCAGCTTGTTGAAAGCGTTTTTCTGTTTTAATAAATTCACCAGGCAGATTACAGAAGTTATAATCATTGGTTGGCAGAAAATGAGTCTTTACTTCAGAACCGTCTATTCCTTCCCAAATAAAACTATGATGAGGGAAAGGATTGGTGTCATTCCATGACAATTTCTGGGAAATGAAATAATTCACACCTGCCTGTTTTAATATCTGTGGCAATGAACCGGTAAATCCAAAACAATCCGGTAAAAAGAGAAAATCCACTTCTTTATCAAATTCCTCTTTGAAGAAGCGTTTCCCATAAACACATTGTCTGACCAATGACTCACCGGAAGGCATATTAGTATCGTTTTCCACCCAGGTGGCTCCCTGTACTTCCCATCGACCATTTTTTACCGCTTCTTTGATTTCTTTGTAAAGATGGGGATAATTTTCTTTTGTCCACTGGTATAGTTGAGCTTGTGAAGCACCAAATGTATAATCAGGATATTCTTCCAACATCCGCATCACAGTTGAAAAGGTACGGGATGCTTTACGCTTGGTTTCACGAATAGGCCACAGCCATGCCAGATCAATATGGGCATGGCCGATAGACCAGGCATTCAAGGCACTGGGTACTGCAGGAACACTTAAAACAGCTTTACAGATATTCAGGCATTCTTCGATCCCTTTGCCATTTTGATAGGTATTTGCCACCTGATTAAGGGCAAAGAGTATTCTTTTTTTACGAACAGCGTTTTCTTCAAGATTTTCATACAAGGAAATCAAGACTTTTAAATCCATAAACAGTTGGTATTTCATACGATCAAAAACAACAATATCAGCCCTTTCCAGTAAATAATCGTCTTTATCTTTTCCAAAGAGACCATTGGCTCCGGCTTCTGCCAACAATGAAATATTTTCTCCACCCTTGGCTGCTTTAAATAGAGGCAGGTAGAATTTTCCTGACTGTAAACTCCAGTCGATTTTGTTAGTCAATCCGGCATAGGGGGTAAGCGGCTGGTTTAAGTTAAATGAATTGGGAGATTCGGAATCAATGTTTTTAAAGATACAGGCTTCACCCTGAACATCAATATAGACTCCAACTTCTTTCCCCTGAAAGTCTGCAGGGACTTCTCCTTCAAAAATAAACCAGGCACAAGCCCAGGTTTTTGCCCATTGTTCTTTGGTTTTGATATTTTTCCAATCCCGCTGATTGAGTTCAGTTTGAGGAATAGGATTGATTTCATCGTGAGTAAATTTTACACTAAGGGGATGAGACTGGGGATAGATTTCTTTGCCGATACGGTCGTAAAGGCGTTTAATACGTTCATAGTATATTTTCGGATTTTCCATAAGATACTCCTGTAAAAGATTTTATTTTTCCATAGGGACAACAATCCCTTTGATAATGATATTCTGAAAGAAGATAAATACCAGTAAAGTAGGTATTGCCGCAATGACCAGAGCGGCATAACCAACTCCACTGCTGGCTCTTTGCATCAGGTTATAAATATGTACCATTAAAGTCCACATGGATTGATCCTGACAGACAATAAAGGCAAAAAGGAAATTGCGGTAAGCGGCATTAAAGGCTCCCAGTGCAATGACTGCCAAAATAGGCTTACTCAGATAAAGTGTAAACTGCCAGAACAATCTGAATTCACCTGCCCCATCCAGACTGGCACTCTCATATAGTTCACGTGGTAAACTGTCAAAAAAGCCTTTTAACAAAAAGATAAAATAACCGTCTGCAGCTGCGGGTAAGACCAATGCCCAGAAAGTATTTAACAGATTGAGTTTTTTCAGCATCAGGAAATTGGGAATGCCCATCACCATTGCCGGAAAAGCCATTGTCAGCATAAAGAGCAATATCAGCTGATATGAAAATTTGGGTTTAAAACGACTGAGCGCATAAGCAGCCAGAGGATTAACCGTAATTGCCATTAAAATAGAGAGAAAGACATATATCCCTGTATTTCTCAATGACTTGGCATCTGCCAGCATCTGGTCTAATGCCATGGCATAGTTACGCCATAAAAATTCTTTTCTGATTGCTGATTTTCTCAGTTTAAAATGAGCGTAATCGAGCTCGGTAACCGGAAAGGCAATCTGATAAAAAGACTGATAATTTTGCTGATAAGACTGATTCAATGTATGAATATCCTGATATTTATTTTTCAGCCAGTTTCTGAAATCATTGGCAATACTACTGATGATAATATGCTCCGGTTTGGCAATGTTTTGTATGAAAAAAGTCAGATCTTCCACCATGGCACCAGTATCAGGCATCTTCTCAGGTATTTTTACCTCTTGAAAGCTTTTGTATTGGCTATTCCAGGTCTTATTCAACGTTTCAATAAGCGCATACTTTTCTTTGAGCATCTGCTGATAATCTGACTCTGCTTCTTTTTTCAGACTCAGATGATGAACATTGATGATATCACGGGCATAGTGAAGCCAGTAGGAATACAAAGGGTCATTTATATCAGGGCAGTTAGTGCTAAGTCGGATATCCTGCCAGCTTTGGTAATTGGTTTGAAATTGCTTATTCAATTTATCCAGATTTCCGCCAAAAGCAGGGATAAGCAGGTTGTTCACAAAATGTCCGTCCGGACTTACATAATAACGCATCCATTCCGGACTGTTTTCTTTAAACTGGCGAAAACGACCTAAATAGCCTTCTTTGGAACTGACAAAATTTCGACTAAAAAGATCCTTCTCTTCTACAACTATTTCTGCCCAGCTCATTGCTCCCGCATTGTAACGATTATTAAATTCAACCAGACTGTTATGATTTTCTTTTCTCAGTTCTTTCCGGTATAAACGCTGGGCATAAGGATAAACCCCTCGTCCGTAATGTTCAGCCAGACAGTAATCATAGACATCAATCTGATTTTGATTATCTGTTAAGAACTGCTGAAAATCTTTCGTTAACTGTTTATTAAAATCCTTGGGTATTGTTACTTCAGCAAATGAAATCCACGAGCCAGGATAATTATCCATTAGACGACTGCTTTCTTCATTGTATCGGCTTTCCATGTACTTTTTAAAAAGCGCTTCCTCTTGATAAAGAAAAGGCGGTATTAACTTCAGATTGGTACTATCCACAGCACTCTTGAAAGAAAAGGAAATCATCAGTAGAAATGGGTATATCATGGTTAAAGCACCCAGTAACAATACAATATGGATTAAACTGTTTAAAATACGAATTTTACCTGATTTTTGACCGACTTTACTGATTATACTCATTTTATATCCTTTTCGTACTGCGAACTCAATGTCAATAAGTTAAGAAGAACTGGTTTTGATAAATATGTAAAAAATTTGTAGGGATTTACGAAATGGAGCGAAGTGGAATGCCGTAAATCCGCAATAATTACCGGCAAAGATATTCGGACGCGTTCATCCCTACCACTACTTTTAATCTGGTTCGTGATTATAATTCCTTTACTTAATGACATTAACCGTAAGCTTCCAGCTTGCGAATTGTTGTACCGTAAGCTTCCAGCTTGCGAGAGAATTACTTTAGACACGCTGGCAGCTTGTCCTACAATAAGATTACCCATCTTACTTATCCTCTTTTGCTGTGCTGAATTCCATTTTGGAGATATATTTAATCTGAATCACGGTAAAGCCCATCATCATAATACTCAAAAGCCATGCCATCGTAGTTGCCAAACCAAACTTCAGATACAGATACGCTTTTTCAAAAATCAACAAATCTGCCACGCGTGTGGCTTCATTAGGTCCGCCAAAGGTCATTACCAGTATAAAATCGCTGGTCTGTGCTGCCACAATAAAGGCTGCAATAAACTGAATAATGATCAAACCTTTCAGACTGGGGAATACAATATGCCTGATCTTTTGTACAAATCCGGCACCGTCCAGATCAGCAGCCTCATACAATTCATTCGGAATATTTTTCAGAGCAGCCAGATAAATCAGACTGCCTGGTCCGATACCAGCCCAAATACCTGGTAAAATCACACAGAGCATGGCAAGACTTTCATCTTTAATCCACATACTCTTAGGTAAAGCAATAGCCATAAGCAACTGATTTAAAATACCGCTTTCAGTCGGATTATAAAGGAGTTTCCATAAATATATCACAATCACACCGCTGATGACAGCCGGCAGATAATAAATCACACGATAAATCACTTTACCTTTTGAGACTTCCTGTAATAAAATGGCTAAGAATATCGGTGGTAAAAAACCAAGACCAAGACTTAAGAGCATATAATATAATGTTTTTCCGACACTTGACCACCAGGTCTGATCAAACAACACTTCTGCCAAATTGGCAAATCCGGTAAAAGGACTGTCGCCAACCAGTTTAAAATCTTGAACTGCCATCAGAGAACCGGTTATCATCGGCACATATTTCCAGACAAAAATACTAATAACAGCCGGTGCCAGTAAGAGTAATATCATGATCAGATGTTTAGTTTTTTTACTCTCCTGATGTTTCTGCTCAGGTGCCAGAATACGCCAAACTTTCCAAAGCGTTAAAGCAAAAAGAAAAAGTATTAAAGCAGCGATCACAGAGGCAAGCCTTTGTCTTTTGCTTTTAACATTATCTGGTAATGTGCCTATCATTTCAATATTGGTTCGTTCTTCAGCTTTCTTTAAAACTGCTGCGATCTTCTTTCGTCTTTCTGCCGGATGAGTGCCCAGCTTACCCTTCATATCCAGATTAACCAGTTCATCCAACGGATAAGTCATAAACTCGTAAACCTTCTGACAGTTATCACCAAACGGTTCAGGATTACCTTCATTCATTGCTTTTTCAAAAGTTTCCAGCCAGCCCTGAGGGGCATATTTTAAATAATCTTCATAACCATATCGTTTTAAAAAAACCGGATTTTGCATTTTGCCATAGCCGTTTTCTATCATGACTTTCAATCTGATTTTTCGTGCTTCTTCACTGTCAAAAAAGCGGATATACTGCCAGGCAGCTTCTCTGACTTTAACCGGATCTCTGTTGCCAAGTCCGGCATTGTTGCTGATACCTGCCTGAGAAAAAATCCCCATCATCCGGCAATTGATTTCACTGCCGCCGGCACCGGAAGGACCGGCAGGGCTTGGTGCAAAACCAAACAGATTGGGATCATACTTCCCCCCCATATTCTGCTGAGACAGATAATCCATTCTCATACCGATTTTGCCTTCTTCCCACAAATATCCCCAGTCGCCTTCACGCATGGCAAAGCCTTTTTGCGTTTTTCCGTTTTTATCTTTCCACTTTTGAGTGAGTAAACTCAGATAGTATTCCATTGCGGTTACGCCGGCTTCACTAGCAAAAGAAGCTTTCCATACCTGCTTTTGCTCATCAAAAACGACTGCATCGCCTCCGGATGCCCATAAAAACGGCAACCAGTCATAAGCAGCCTGAGGACCACCGGCTAAAACAGTTCCAAACTGATTAGCAGAGGGATTGCTGAGTATTCTGGCATAATTTCTGAACTCATCCCAATTCCTTGGTGCCTGATTCGGGTCAAGACCAGCTTTTTTAAAGGCATCCTTACGGTACATCAATACGCGGACAAGCGTTTCATAAGGCAACATCCAGACTTTTTCCTGGTCTTCCCCTTTTTTCTTACGCTTAATCACCTGCCAGACTGGCTTTTCCACTCTCAGATTCATTACTTCATTGCTTTCTCTGGCAATAAATTCATCGAGAGGATAGAGGAAATTGTTTTGAATGTAGGTATCACTTTGCCTGAAGTTGACATAAATAATATCAGGCGCTACACCGCCGGCAATTGCCATCAGAGGACCGGAATCCAGATCCATATTCTCTATTTTTATTCCGGAAAAAGCTCTTAACTCGATATGGGGATATTTTTCCCTGAAAGCTTTAACGACATTACTGTTGGCTTTAGTGTAGGCATCTGTTTTTTGGGGATCAGGTAATTCAAAGACTTTTAATATGATTTTTTCTTCGGAAAATAAAGGGAAAATAATCAATAAAAAAACAAAAAGAAATAATACAGGATATTGTCGGAATCGGCACGGACGATTTTCCATAAATTCTCCTCAAACATATTTCCACACAACCTAAAAGAAAGAATATAAAACTGCATGAGTTTGTCAACAGGGATTTTAAAGAAAAATTAATTATTGACAATTTGATATTTTTTTTGTATTGATCAATGAATAATATAATTGATTTCTTTTAAAGGAGGTTATATGCAGTTTATAGCAGGTATATTGGCTTTATTCATCATCATAAAATTATGGTTTTCATCGAGAGTTGAGCTGTCTCTAAAAATATTCCTGAGTGTTTTACTGCTTATTACTCTGCCACTTAGAATTTTATTTCCATTATTTTCCAATATTATCTATCTCTTGGCTTTGATTCTGATCGTGATTGTTCTTATCTGGAAAGGAGAAAAGATTAGGTAATTTGTTCCTACAAAAAAATAATTAACTACGAATTGGAAGGATGAATCCAGATAAACTCTGAAGGAGTATAATATGAGTAGGCTAGGATTTCAATCCTCGTATCTGATTACCCTCATATCACCGCTCCAGCGGAGCGGACAAGATCATCAACCACGGAAAAAGAGATCTGTAGGAATCTAAGCCCAGGGTGAAACCCAATGTCATTAGGTTAAGAGAAAAGGTCTTTCGTCTAATGTATAAACTGTTTGTAGGGATTTGCGAAATGGAGCGAAGCGAAATGCCGTAAATCCGCTTCTATCAATACAAAAACTCATTCGGACATACGGCGCTTCGCTTCGTATGTCCCTACAAACCGTATTTTACCCTTACTTAATATGAATAAATCCTAATATATACTTCAGAATCTGTGCAATAAATAGCATTCCATAAGAATGATCGAATGGTAGCCAGTGATAATTGATCCAGACCGTTGATGCGGCAGAATTAAAGGCGAAAACAAGCAGACTTGACTTAAAAACTGCCATAGCAGGATTTGAGTTAAAAATGCGACAAGTCTCTATATATATTACCCGGACAAAAAAAGGCATTTTTGTCTTTTTGACTGATTTTTTTTAATATTTCTGAAAAAAGACTCTGTTGGTTTTAAAAACGAGGGATTTTCTGAAAAGTGCGCAGAAATAAATGAGAAATGTATTCAGCAAAGAATTCACGAACTTTTCTGAACTATGAATATTTAAACAAAGAGACAAAGAGAACTTAGAGGAAAGGCAATGATAAATGTAATGAATAGGTCTGTTGTGATGAGCGAACCGATTGCCGTTCATCATATATAATTTGACGGATTCACACGGATAAAAACCGGAGGATATAAGAGGGATAGGTTAGGGTTTCAGAGTCTGTGCAAAAATCAAAATTCCATAGGAATGACATATAAATAACCATGTGCTTCAGCGCATGGAAAGCTATGTATTCTAAAATCAAGTGCTGTAGGTGCGGCAGAATTAAAAAACGAAGACAAGCAGATTTGACATTAACACTTTGGAATGGTTAAAATATGAATAGTAAGTGCTTTTCACCACACCTACGCATAATGTCTGAACAAAATTTATTCAAAAGAAATATCTTTATTAAAAGAGAGTAGAAAATAAAAAAGTAATTGTATTAAAAATTGAAGAAATTTGATTGTTTAAAATAACAAAAAAATTATAATAATAATTAAAACATTATTTCCTAGAATATGCAAATATTTTGAATGAATTCTTAATATTCTGTATTAGAATATTTTAAGAAATTTTAAATATATTGGCACACTCAATGCATTTATCTCTATATTAGCAAAAAAATATGTTGACAAAAATATGTGGAACGGTAAAAAAGAAAAGGAGATAAAAATGACTAACTTAAATTTAAGTAAAGATAAGAAATCCAACGAATTTAAAAAAAGCTTAATCTCATTATTGGATTATTCTTTTAAAAAGCCTACAAATAAAGCATTTGATAAAGACCTGTCAAACATTATTGATGAAAATTTAGAATTGATTAATCGCACTAAAGATATTGAGCTTCTGAATCTTGTTTCAGAATCTTTTCTATTGTTAAAAAAAATAAAAGAAGCAGAAGAATACAATAATAGAGCGTTTGCTCTTTCATTTGATAACTCAGATAGCCAATATATATTAGCAGGTATTCTTCTTGAAAAAAAACAATATAAAGATGCATTAAATACAATAGATCTGGCTATAGCTCAAAACCCTAATCATCAAAAATATCTTTTTTTAAAAAGCGTAATATTTATTACAATGCAAAAAACTAACGAAGCTTTATTATCGATTGATAATCTGATTACTATAGATAATGAAAATCCAAACTTCTACAGAGCTAAAGCAATTGCTTTACATCATATTTTAAAATTTGATGATTCGCTAAAGTGTATAAACAAAGCATGTGACTTAAGCCCGAATTCAGATAAACTATATTTTAAAAGAGCAGAATTAGAATTTTACTCTAATAAGCCAGAAGAAGCTGTCATTTCTATTGAGAGAGCTATTCAGTTAGATTCGGATAATGATGAGTATTATAGTTTTGCTTATCAATGTAACAATCAATCAGGAAATGTAAGTCAGGCATTAAATTGTATTAATGAAGCGATTAGATTAAAACCAATTGCCCCATATTATATTCGTAAAGCAAATTGTTTGGCTTTCTTAGGAGATTATAAAAACGCTTTAAAAATGAAAATGAAAGCATTGGATATTAACTCGTATATAAGTTTAGAAAATCTTATTATTTATCCTAATGAAATAGATGTGTTTAGCGATGATTTTTTATCTTCATACGAAGAAACTTTGTTATACTCTGAATTAATTGAAGACTCAACTGATAAAGAAATGTCATTATATAAAAGATCGGTTAATTCTTATTTCAAAAGTAAATATCAGGATGCATTAGATGATCTTTTAAATTTATCAATTGATGAAGAATATCTCTTATTAGCACTAATCTTGCTTTATGTAAAAATGGATAATATCAGCATGGCTAAAGCACATTTTCAAGCAATTTTTAACCAGGAAGATAAATACGCTCAGAAAATAATTTTATTTGAACTAATAATCACTCAGAAACTTGAAAGCATAAGAGAAGTTGATTATTTGTATGTACATAATGATAACTGGTGGTTAAGCTTATATGAAACATTCTGTAACTATTATTATAAATTTATTCAGCTGATTGATAATCCTCAAAAAGAAATTGCTTTATATGATCAGATATATAATGATGATTGTAAGAATACAGACTTTTTAAAATTATATTTTCAGCGTTTAATAAAAAACAACGAATTTATAAAGGCTTATGAATTGCTTGACAAATGTGAAGATGAATCATTAGTATTCTTTAAAGCAAAAGCATTTATCATTATTGGAGAATATAATAAAGCAGAAGAACTTATTATCAAGTTATTACTATCAGATAAAAATAATGAAAATGAAGTAGATCTGAAAGATATGATTAAAGAAAGTAGATATCAGCCTTATCTTGATTTAATAAAAGTGTTTAGAAATCATAAGAATATTACGATAGATGATGAATTATTCGATTACTTTTTTACTTATAGTTGTTTTACTTCATATTATGACAATGTATTTGGTATCTATAGTCATTTAGGTTTTTATGAAGAGGCTTTAAACATAATCGATAATATGGATATATATAAAGAGAAAAAAAGTAATATATTGATTCAGTTAAAGCGTTTTGATAAAGTGATTGAGCATCTTAAGCAATCTGACCTGAGCAAGGATTTTATAGAGAAATTAATGTCACTTTTAAACGATGAATCAATCAGAACAAATAAAAAATTTATTGATTATATATGTGACAATAAATATTTAACAGAAGATCAAGTCTTAAAAATAAAATTGTTAAACTTAAATACCTACATTAAAAACCATGAAGATTTAGATATGGTTTATTTAAAAAATGAATTTCATGAATGTTATAAGCTCTCTCTGGTTAATCCAAAATATAAAGAAAGAAAGGTAATTGCCGGGATTTTAAGCTTTATTGAAAAAGATAAAGTTTTAGTAAAACCTAATAACAGACAAGAGCAGATAGAAGATAAAACATTACATACTTTGCACGATATACACCGGGAAATAATAAAATATGGGTTTGAGACCGAAAATTTGAAGATACTGGTTGATTTACTGTTAACCTATTATGATAATTATATTAATGCAAAAGAGAGAGAAAAAGAATCATTAAAAAGGGCAATATTCCAATCGGTCAGTCATACATTAAATAATATACTTGTTGCTCAAAATGTAACTCTTCAAAATACAGTCAAGAATCCAGAAAGTAATATCAAAAAACTTTTAATGTATAATGAAATCATTGCTTCTATTATGAAGTCTATACAGTTAGCTTTTTCTGATTTAGCTGTTACAAAATCAAAAATTGAAGTATTTGAAAATGAATCATCCAATCGAATCAGTCTGTATGATATATTGTGGTTTTGTTTTTCTTTAAATTTCAATCAATTATTGTCAGGAAAAGGATACTGGGAAGATATTATGTTCTCATTGTTTGATATTAATAAATACCCTGAAAATATAGATATTGTCGAAGAAATGTTTGCATCATTTGAAGTTAATGAAATGAATCACAAACAACTACTCGATTTGTCAGAGACATTTTCTCATTATCAGGATATTGAACAGTTACGCAACTTTAAATTTCATTTTGATGCCTTAAAAGCTTTTTATGTAGATAAAGATAGCTATTCATTTTCTTTGTTTTTTATCATATTTTTGGAATTATCGAAGAATATGCTTAAGTATGGAATCCTTAATACAGAAACAAACAGAGCTCTGATTATCGAAGCAGATAGTTCCGATATAGATGTCAATATCAGATTTTCTAATACATTTAACAATTCATATTTGTTAAGATCTAATACTTTGCAAGGACTTAATATGGTAAAATTGTATGTCGAAACAATTGGACAGTTTAGTCAGCAGACTATCAAGACAGAATTTGATTCGATTTCAATGTTTGAAGTGAAACTTACAATTTACAGAAAGGATATAATAAAATGAGAACTTTGTGGGTTGAAGATTCATCAGACCTGTTGAGTGTTGATGCCATTTTGAGATATTTTGGCAACTTGTTATCAGAGCAAGAAGCTGAAACTCTTAATGTCTTGTCTGATCAAAACACGCATTTTGTTAAAATAAAACGATATTTAGAAAATGACTTATCAAATCCAATACATATTGCTTCGGATTTGTCTAATGCATACAAAATGATTTTTGAGAATGATATTATATTCGATTTGATTGTCCTTGATGTGAAATTTCCTTCTGGATCAGATTTATCAAGAATTGAAAAGATAAAACTAAAAGTGTTTAATCGTTACGAGGAGAATGATACAAAAGATATCAATAACCCTGATTTTATCAATTTCATTGATAAGGTTTTTACTGATGATACCAATGGAATTATTCTGTTTGATTTAATCTGTGAAAAATATAGAGAATTTAAAAATGAAAATGAACTAAAGCAAATGATATGTTTCTTTTCCGGTAATGATGAAGATTGTGTGAAGTTTGACCAAAGATTGAAGCTCCTCAATAAAGATAAAATGTTCGGTGTTAGAGAGAACATGAAGTTTGGGAAGGATCTATTTTATAAAAAGAGTAATGATTCTTTATTTCTTGAATTTGTAAACTCAGTAACTGGCAGATATTCTGCTCGACTCAGTTCTTTTTTTAAGTCAGGTCTTTTACATGAAATAACACACGGTAAAGTAATAACAGATAAAGATGTCATTGCCATTAAAAATATGCCCTTTTTTGGTTTTTTAAGCCAGGCTTCCTGCAATACTTTTAACCGTTTTTTTGCTAAACAAATAGACAATGAAGATTTTAAAAATCAATTCCGACTGGTAAAATTATTGGAAAAGGATATTTTCTCTTTTTTATCTGATAATGATTACGACAAGTTATATTTAGATACTGCAAATAATTATATTGAACTTGATCTTATTCATAATATTATAAATTCTACAATCAGTAATATAAAAAAATATTCACAGATTGAGAAAATCAATCAGGATATTGTAAAAATATTTAATAGCTCAGATACAGATATAAGATATAAGAGCCTTAATATTTGTTTTGAATACTGCGATTCTGAAATTAAGTGGGAAAATTTCATTAATGGTAAAACAATAAAACTATACCAGAAATTTAATAAATATGGAGACATCTTTATTTACAATAATGGGAAAAAATATAATGTAAAATCATCTAAACTTGATAGTTGTGATTATTTTGAAAATCAAACAAAAATTGAAATAATATTATATCTTTGCTAAGGAGATAAAAATGCTTGCTTTGATTCTATTGAAAGAAGAATATAACAAATATTTTGAATGCTATAATACAATAGAACGATTAAACATGGAGACTTTTTGTGTAGATGACTTGAAAAACTATGATGGATTATTAGCACACCAGACTGATATCGAAAACCTGAATATAAATGGGAAGCTAGAAATATTTTATAAAGAAAATCCTGAGAAGGTCTATATAATATTCTCCGGAGGTATAGTCAAACCAAGATTTGTTGAATACAGAGGAAAGCATTTGTCAAACAGTCTGAAAATAAATGTGGAGACTCTGAAAGCCAATTTGAATGATTTCATTCATTATTTTCAAAAAAACAATAGATATGAAATCAATGTAATTACAGGAGGATATATCTCTTATCTCAGAAAGCTTAGAGATGATTTTTTGTTCTATCATTTAGATGAATATTATGATGATTTTAAGAATCTCAAAAGTAAAGACATTGAAAAGATGAATCAATTGTATCAAGAATTTAACCCGGTAAAAGATGATATAGAAGATTTTTTAAATATACCTGATCAAAGTAAATATATCAGGCTAAGAGATTCATTTAATCGAATCATTATAAAACTAACAAATACAGAAAACTAATAATAAAACATTAAGAGATTATTAATGATAAAACATATTATAAATCAGTTAAAAATAAAATCAGATGAAGAACACACACTGTGGGTCGATGAGAGCACTGAGAATAAAGTATGGGCATTACGAGTAAATGAACTGATTGATAACAGAGAGATAGAACCAATATATCTTATCTCTTTTGATTCAAAAAAAGAATATCAGCTGTATTATCCTGAGCTTCAGATTTTATATTCTCCATTTGTATATTGGATTCAATTGCCAGTTGATAAAGATAAACTTCTGGATGAGGCAGATACACAAAATGATAAAACAATCTCAATCGATGAACAAAAAACCTTATGTCGTCGATATATTTCAAAGATAAAATTGCACAGAATGTTTTATTTAGAAAAGATTTTAAAACATGATATTGCTAATGAATTTGCCCCTTTAATCATCTCGCAGAGTTTGCTTAATATGGAGATTATTCCTTATTCATTGCACAATAATATATCCAGAATTTTAATAAAGAAAAGTTCATTAAAATCTTCTCGTGACACATTAAAACAATATTTTTATCTTATTGATATTCAAAATTATGATAATTATATTGTTAGAAAAGAGTCCCAGAATCAATTTGATAAAATCGCTTTGAAGGTATTATTCATTGATGATTATGCTGATCACGGATTTCTTCAGATTTTTAAGCATCTATTTCAAAAGGTAGATGTCATAAAATCTGAAAGAGAGGCTAATTCGTATTTAGATCTTATTGAAGATGACTACATTCATTATGATCTTGTAATTTGTGATTTAAACATAGAAAATGAAACAAATGCTTTAGATGTGAAGGAACGGTCTGGATATCGAGTCATACAGCGTATCAGAAAAAAGGATGTGTTTATTCCAATCATATTGTTTACAGCATCAGAAAAGACTCATAATTATCTGGAAATTAAAAAATTAGGAATAGAAGGGTATTTCAATAAGCCTGGTAACGCAATTGATGAACAGGAGGTTAGAAATCAGGTATTGGAGTTTATTCAATTTTGTCATACAATAGAAAAAAATAAATTCATACATCATTTTTGGCAGGGATACACTTTAATAATGCAGATAAATACTAAAAGAAAACAGATAAAAGATAAAATATTCTCAATTCTGTTAAAACTTTACAACACCTGTTTTTTTGTTAATTCTCAGCAGAAAATCCTTAGTCCTTTGACATATAATGAGATAATTTTGTATCTTCATAATATCATAAATGATATAATTAAAGAAAGTAATCCTGAGGATAATTTTGGAAGACAAGCCATTGACTCAAGGATCTATTTTAAAGACTTTACTGAAGTTAATATGCTATTACGATTAAACGAGTTAAGAAATTCATTGAATTTAATACATGGTAACAGTAAAGTGGATTTAGCTCATGTTATTTGCTATATCAATCTGATTTATTATCTGTTAATGAAGCAGGATCAGAATGTTTTAAAAGTATTCCGAAAAAATGTTCGAGCAATGATATTACCACTGGATAAAAACAGAAATGATATAAAGGATCTTATTAGGTTATGGAAAATAGAATCATTTTAAAAGATATAAAATCCGATGAAGAGATAACTGATTTACTTGAAAATGGCTTAGACGTAATTTTTGAAACATTTGATTCTTTGGATGTCCTTTTAAAACAATATCCAAGTTTAAAGTATTTTAAGAATTATAAAATTTACCAGCTTCCTGATTTAAATGAGATAAGAATACAAAAAAACTTAATAAAGAGTGATGAAGATTATCGAAATAAGGAACGATTATTAAAACAACACGGGAAACTTTCAAAAAATGAATATATAAAAATCATAAACATGATCAAAAACAAGTCTAATGTATTGTTTTGTGATGATGATATTGATGATGCATTGTTAATCAGAGATTATTCAAAAAAGATTTTTGTTTTAAATAAAGCCAATGAAGCAGTAAATCTATTGTCAAACGAGTCAAAATATATAAAGCTTGCAATCATTGACATTCAGTTTAAAAATGAAGATCTTGATGGTCTGGATATTTTGAAGAAAATTAAACAAATAAATCCAAGTGTAAAAGTCATTATGCTTTCCGGATTTGATGATCTCATCAGTGCTTTTAAAGTCTTTATGTTATCCGGAGACTTTTTCATTTCTAAATCCAATTTTCATATAGATTATTTAAATTCAGTGATTGAATTTATAATGGTCGAAGGATTTTCTTTTATTGTTGGAAAAAGTAAGGCTATGATTGACTTATATAAGAAGATACTTTTTTATTCAAAACTAAATAATGATGTTTTTATATCCGGCGAAAATGGCACAGGAAAAGAGCTTGTTGCCAAAGCAATTCACTTTCTTGGCAGAAGAGATAGTCTTTTGAATTGCCCATTTATAGCATATAATTGTGCTGGTATTCCGGATTCATTATTTGAGGGTGAAATGTTTGGATATGAAAAAGGTGCATTTACAGGGGCAATAGGAGAGAAAAAAAGCCCATTCTTATTAGCAAAAAAGGGCGTATTATTTTTAGATGAGATTGGAGATATGAGCTTATATCAACAAGCTAAGCTGTTAAGAGTTATTCAGGAAAAGAAGGTACTACCCTTAGGCTCAAAATCAAACCATCCATTTGATATCTCTTGTCGTCTGATTTATGCTACAAATAAAATATTGACAGAAGAAATAGAACAAAAAAGATTCAGAGTGGATTTATACTATAGAATAACAGATTCTTCTATTGAAGTTCCATCACTTAATCAGAGAATTGAAGATATTGATTTGCTTATAGCTTATTTTATCTCTCGTTTTATTAAGAGAAATAATCTTGATCAGTTGATGCTCAATCATTTTACAGACTTAAAAATTGATGAGAATAGCATAGAGCAATTAAAACAATATTCATTTCCAGGGAATATCCGGGAATTAGAGAAAATAGTAAATCAAAGTGTTATTAATTATCTAATGTCTGAATCAAAAATGATTACATTCAATATTCCCAAAAAAGAAAAAATTGAAATTTCTGATGCTTATAAGCCTTCACTTTTTTCAATGGAAATGATACTATCTTTAATTTTAAATAGAATTGTTAAGTTTGAAGCACTCTATGATGATGTTAAATATCAGTTGATTCAGTTTCTTGAACAAAAATATGATTCTCGAGAAGTAATATCTGAACTGTTGATGATAAAAAAGGCTTCATTGAATAATTTTATAAGCTTATATAAAAAGAATAAAAAGTAATCTTACTAAAAAATATCCTGGTTGTCCCACCGTTTAGGTAAAGCCTCTCCGAATTCAAAATACCTTTCATTATTGTTAAAAATAATCAGATTTTTTCTTGATCTTGTTAGAGCTGTGTAAAGAATTGAATCCATTTGTTTTTCATTGCCCTGAGTTTGTTCAGGAATATAAATGATAATATTCATTAACTCCCAGCCTTTAAAGCTATGAATTGTGCACATTTTTAATCTTCCATCACCTAACCAAAATGATTTTTTATGTCTATGAGGACCTTTTCTATCTTCATTATTTTCAAAGACATGATTTACTCTAATTTTATATTTTTCAAAATGAGTTACCAGATTTAGTCCCATTTTATGAGTTGGAACAAGTATTACAATATCAGAAGCACTTTCGCCTTCAGATTTTAATTTTTCATAAGCGTAAAAGATATTTTGAGTAAAAAATCCTTTAGGATTATTAACCCAGACGATATGATCACTATAAACTAATGAAGTATCCTTGATATATTTTTCAATTTTTGTCTCCTTTTCAAGCACGAATTGTTCATTAAACTTGTTTGCTAATGATGCAATTCTTTTTGGAAGTCTAAAAGTTGTATTTAAATAGATAATCTCAGATTTAAGTTTATATAATTCTATATTCTGAGATCTCTTATCAAACCATTCTAATTCCCTTTGATAAATATTTTGTTTTTTATCGTATACAATTAAAATTTCATCATTTTCTGAAAGAAAATATCTGTTTAACATTGAATACCATTCTACATTGTAGTCTTGCCCTTCATCAATTAAAATGGCATCATATTTATCAAGTATTAGTTTTCTTTGTTTTATTGTTTTTATAACATGTTCTGGGATAGTCCTTTTAAAATATTCTTCCATTTTCTTTTCATCATTTTTATCAGCAGGTTGAGCAGGCCAGTTGACGCCTGCATTATTTAGTATATTGCTACAAAACAAATGAAAATGATTGATTGTTATGTATTCCCATGAAAAATGAAAAGGGGCTCGGGAAATCATATCTTTTATATAATGCCATAATGTAATATTAAAAGTCAAAATCAGAACTTTCTTCTTCTGAGAGGCTAAATTTGCTGCCCTATAAGCTAATGCTTGCGTTTTACCACTTCCTGCTACTCCACATACTTTATTGTGCCCTTTTAATGATTGTGTTATTTTCATCTGGTTTGTAGTTAATTTTAAGCTTTCTGCTTGTTCAAGGCTGTGTATTGGTGGTTTTAACCAAAATAGAATCTCATTATTCCATGAGCTATTCCAAAATATACTCTTATCAAGAACTGAATCTTTAACTATCTTATGGATATTGTTTTCTTTTAGCATATCTTGTCCAAACAACGGAATATTCTTACTGATTTTGAATTCTCTAAAAAATTCATTTGCTCTTTCTGTTGTTTCGTTATGAAAATAAACAGACACTTTTATAAGA
This sequence comes from Candidatus Cloacimonadota bacterium, assembly GCA_029564175.1. Lineage (GTDB taxonomy): Bacteria > Cloacimonadota > Cloacimonadia > Cloacimonadales > WRIO01 > JAGOCT01. The sequence continues at coordinate 5,320 of JAKQQL010000493.1, read as the reverse complement.
CCGTAAACTTTATTAATATTGTCAATGGTCTCTCCGATTTTTGGTACAAGTTGCTCAATTAACAGATTTTTATAGTATTCAACTTGTTTATCAGGGCGTTTTATGGTGTAGGAATATTCTTTATTAGTGGCATACATTTCAGATTGTTTTTTGTCTTTATTATATGTAATACCATAACATTTTAGATTCCAGTCTTTTACTTCAATAATTTGAATTCCAACATAAGGATTAAACAAAATTATATCAGGTCTGCTACCATTTAAATAAGGCTGAACAAAAATCAACCAACCATGATATTCCGATAAAGGAGATCCAACTTTCCAGTTAGAATCTTTTGGAAGATTATTATCAAGATAGATAAGAAGAGTTTTTTCACCATCTGTGAGAGGATTGTGAAAGTTTTTTATATGATCCCAATCCGGAAAAATTCTTGATTCCATATTTTCTCCTTTATAAAATATATGAAAAGCAGATTCTGTGCCAAATGGAAAAAACAATTAAAACAGATATTTAGGGATTAATTTAATAAAATGATTATAATATTGTAATTATAATAATAATAGATTTGTTATTTTCCGTAAGTACATTGGCCGCAATTTATAAAAATCAAGCGCCGTAGGTGTGGCAGAATTAAAACGAATACAAGCAGATTTGACTTAAAAACCGCCTTTGCGGGATTTGAGTTAAAAATGCGACAAGTCTCTATATACATTACCCGGACAAAAAAAGGCATTTTTGTCTTTTTGGCTGATTTTTTTAAAATTTCTAAGAAAAGATACTATTGGTTTTAAAAACGAAAGGTTTTCTGTGCCGCACCTACGGCGCCAATCAGTGTATGATATTGCTATCATGGCGCTTACGCACCATATTAATTATATATCGTTCCTCCGGAACTCTTGTTTTGTACAGTCTTTTCCCCATCTGGCTACCAACCGGTTATTCCAACTTGATTATTGTTTTTACACAGCCTCTTTACCGGGTATAAAAAAGCTGTCATTTCATAAAATACCTCATACCGCCCTCTTTCATCCCTATTCCATTCCTATTCACTTTCTATTCTCAATAATGGAAAGGCAAGAGATGAGTAAGACCTGTGAGGTAGGCAGGTATGAGTTGAAATATATGTTTTCTACAGGATAGATATGAGAATAATAAGAGAATGATATTGTTTTTTAAGAAGAAAGGAGTATATTATTATATAGAGGAGTCAATGAAAGTAATATTTAAACAGGGAACACATGATTACCCAAAGAGAGCAGGATATCTGAACTTTACAAAGCATCAGCAGTAGATATCTGTTTTATGAAACAAATAATAATCTTAGATGTAAAAATCCAAAAAAGCATTTCTAAGCCTTCATTATCACATTTTTTTTGTGCCTGGTGTGGCTCATTATCTTTAAATTATGAACTAATCAATTATTTTCCGTGCTTCATCATCAATAAAATAGGGCTCAACCTTCTCATTTATCTTTCGGTGAATCGTTTGTACCTCATCAAGGAAAGGAGAAATCTTAAATGATTTAAGTTTTCCATCGACTAAAAAAGTAACATTGATACCAGGAAAAAACCAATGATTATCTGCTTCAACCTTTTTTATTTTTTCCCATGCATATTCTCTGTGATCTAAAACCTTAACCGTTTTTGGAGAACCAAAGATATAGTAAAAAACAGGAGAATTAAACACATTAGATATTTCTGACATACCTGTATCAGAAACATGCAGGCGATAGCAAAATGAGTAAACTACATAAAAATAGATAAATACACTAGTAATAAATGAACCAACAATCTCCAATATCATGAAAGAATCGGGAAGTAACCCCAATATCATCCTTAATAAATAATCCAACCCACTTCCAATTATAAATAAGCCAATAATGTATTTAAATGAATATCTGTAATACATAATACCTCCAATAACTTAATCTTTTCTTATTTTTTAAAATTACCACTGCGCATTACCGAGTTTCCAGATTTCCAGCCGAATCCTATCATGTTCCACAAGTTCATTAGGTTCATCTGCTGACCAATTCTGGCTTTTATCACGATCAAAGATCAAAATATTGGCTTCTCTGACGCCACATATTTTGGCATAGGCGGCTGTTTGATCAAGGGCTTCAGTCAATACTTTTTGATAGTTTAGTTTTTGATGAATGATTTTGAGTTCCATGACCACATTCTGAATACAGAGTTGCCCTTCTTTTTCATATTGCCATTTGAGCATCAGATCGGTTCTCTTACGAGAGAGACCATATTCTCTGGAAACATAACCCTGTCCATTTGCCACTCTTTGCAGAAATGCCTGAGTGATCAGTTGTGGGGCAGCTTCCTGATAACCATTGATATGACTTGCCCATATACCACTATTTTCATTCCAAAAGTCTTTAAAAAGTGTCAACAGGGTTTTGACATTGATACTGCCATCCGGATTCACCCAAACCGGGCTGTATCTGGAAAGAAACCTGTCCTGACCGACTTCAGTCAATTCTCTGGGGATAACTTCTCTGTAAATCAGATTGGATATTTGCAGACCCTTTTTAACTCTTTTTACCAAACCTAAATCGATGCAATAATTGGCATCATCTTCATTATGCTCCACTTCTTCACCTAGTATCATAGGCAGAATTAAGCGTCTGACCCTGTCTTCTTTGAGTTTGTCAGCCAGTTGATCAAGGTGAGTCTGTCTGGATAAGATTAAGCGTTCTTTCGCAATTTCCAGCATTTCAGGGGTAATCGTGATGGTTCTGTCTCTGTTTTCTGACATTGTGTAAGTGACTTCATAGGCAAGGGCATTTACCAACCAGGGCTGACCATCGGTGTAATCCATCACCAGATCAAAACAAGCTTCTTCAAATTTCTGTCCGGTTTCTTCTGTATGCTGGGTATAAAGATTGATTACATCTTCTCTACTGAAATTCCCCAGTCTGAGTGATTCCGCTTTAATATTGAAGGCACTCCCTCCGGTAATAATATCCTGACCGCTGGTTTGAATCCGGTAATCTTTGATATCCCTTACCCCGCATAAAACCACAGATGAAGGAAAAGAACCCGGGCGTTTGTCATAGCCGGATCTGAGTTGCCTGAGAACTGATATGAGTGTGTCTCCGACCAAAGAATCAATTTCATCAATTAACATGATAACTGGCTTATTTGCTTTTTCTGAGATAATAGTCAGTAGAGAATTTAACGCACTGTTGACACCTTCAGTTCTGAATATTTCAGGTAAATCAATTGATGAAATACAATCTGAAATCATTGATGTTCTTTTTTTTATTTCTGATAGAATTGCTTTGAGACCTTCTTCTGTATTATTTCTGGCAGCCTGCCCTATCTCAAAATTGGCATAGATAGCCAGATATTGACCTTCCTGATTCAGATATTCCTGTAATGCCAGCATAGAGCTTGTTTTGCCGGTCTGACGGGGAGCATGAAGAATAAAGTACTTTTTTTGCTCAATTAGTAAAAGAATTTCTTCAAGTTTCCAGCGGTGAAGCGGATCTACTTTATAATGTTCCGGTTGGTTTACCGGGCCTGCTGTATTAAAGAATTTCATGATTAGCTCCTTTATCTTCTTCTTCGTTTTGTTTTGGACCACTGGTCACTAAACTTCCATATCTCTAACTTAACACCATTGTATTCTGTTCGTTCATTTGGTTCGGTTGCTGACCATTTTTGAGTATTGTTTCTGTCGAAGATAAGGATATGAGCTTCATCAGAACCGCATATTTTAGCATATTCAGCAGTTTGAATCAGTGCTTCCTGACGCACTTTTTCATAACTCTGTCTTTCATTGATGACTTTTAGTTCCATGACAATTTTTTGATACCGGATTTGATTATTACCTGAATAAGACCATTTAAGCATCAAATCAGTTCGTTTACGGGATACCCCGTATTCTCTGTTGATAAAACCATTGCCATTAGCTACTCTTTGCAGAAATGCCTGCGTAATCAATTGAGGAGCTGCTTCCTGATAGCCGGCAATATGACTTGCCCAAATGCCGGAATTATCATTCCAGAAATCTTTAAAAAGCGTAAGTAATATATTGGAATTGATACTGCCATCGGCATTGATCCAGTCTGGACGGTATCTGGCAAGAAAATTTTCCTGAGAAACTTCAGTCAGCTCTCTTGGTATAATCTCTTTATAGATTAAATTGGATATTTGGAAACTCTTGCCGGTCTTTTTTATCAGACCCAGATCTGAACAATAATTTGCATCATCCATATTGTATTCAAATTCTTCACCCAAAATCATAGGCAGAATTAAGTTTCTGACCCTGTCTTCTTTGAGTTTGTCAGCCAGTTGATCAAGGTGAGTCTGTCGTGATAAGATTAAGCGTTCTTTCGCAATTTCCAGCATTTGAGGGGTAATCGTAATGGTTCTGTCTCTGTTTTCTGACATTGTGTAAGTGACTTCATAGGCAAGGGCATTTACCAACCAGGGCTGACCATCGGTGTAATCCATCACCAGATCAAAACAGGCTTCTTCAAATTTCTGACCGGTTTCTGTTGTATGCTGGGTATAAAGGTTGATCACATCTTCTTTACTGAAATTCCCCAGTCTGAGTGATTCCGCTTTAATATTGAAGGCACTTCCTCCGGTAATAATATCCTGTCCGCTGGTTTGAATCCGGTAATCTTTAATATCCCTTACTCCGCATAAAACCACAGATGAAGGAAAAGAACCAGGGCGTTTATCATAGCCTGCCCGTAATTGTCTTAGAACAGATATTAAAGAATCACCTACCAGAGAATCAATTTCATCAATCAGCATGATAACCGGCTTTTTTATATTTTGGCAAACATATTTTAAGAATGTTTCAATTGCTGTACCAAACGAAAATACGGGTATATATTCATGTAAAAATTTTCTGATATTGATATTTGAATCTAAATCTTCAATCCTGCTGGTTAACTCATTGATAATTGCCAATATGGCTTCATTTGCATTATTTCTGGCAGCCTGCCCTATCTCAAAATTGGCATAGATAGCCAGATATTGACCTTCCTGATTCAGATATTCCTGCAATGCCAGCATGGAGCTTGTTTTGCCGGTCTGACGGGGAGCATGAAGAATAAAGTACTTTTTTTGCTCAATTAGTAAAAGAATTTCTTCAAGTTTCCAGCGGTGAAGCGGATCTACTTTATAATGTTCCGGTTGGTTTACCGGGCCTGCGGTATTAAAGAATTTCATGATAAGCTCCTTTATCTTCTTCTTCGTTTTGTTTTGGACCACTGGTCACTAAACTTCCATATCTCTAACTTAACACCATTGTATTCTGTTCGTTCATTTGGTTCGGTTGCTGACCATTTTTG
>JAKQQL010000492.1:0-6761 GCA_029564175.1 Candidatus Cloacimonadota bacterium | reverse complement strand
TGGCTCATTTTTCTTTGTCTTTGGTTGATTCATGATCTACTCCTTGTCTTTTTTATTTTCAAATTCAATAAAACAAAGAGTTGGATCTGGATCAACCTTTTTTTTTATCTTTTTACACCAACTTTTGAGATGTTATCTTTTTTCACCTCTTTCATTTTGTAATAGAAGCAGATTATTTTGTCTTTCATCATCATTTTTATAGATATTATCTACAATTTCATAACCTTTTTCCATTAAACTGACCGCAATTTCTGCCTGTTTCTGTTGAATCAACAAAAAATTTACAAATCTTTCTTCAGCTTTTTTAAAAGATAAATTATAGTTATCTATAGATAGATCTATTAAATTTCTAAGTTTAGTCAAATCATCCACATCAAATTGTTGTATGTTTTGATAAGATTTGTCTATCTCATGATAAATACGCTCAGTTTCACTCCATTCTTTTTCAGCCCAATAAGAAACATCAATTGATTCAACAACTTTTTTATGATCTTCTGTATCAAATTCTCTCTTGTAATGTTTATTCATCATTTTTTGAGACAATAACTGATATGCGGATTCAATCTCAAATTCGAGTTCTTTTCCTTTCATATAAGTATTTTCAATCACATCCTGCATTGACTTGATTGAACTCAACTCCATTTGAATCACTGCAATAGCTGCTTCATAATTCATTTCCTGAATATTTCTTTGAGCATTTTCAATTTGAATTTCAAATTTTTGATAGTTATTTTTAAAGAATCTGAAATGTTCTGCTTTAAGTAAATACTCCTTTTGTTGCAACATCAGATTTAATAGTTCCTGAGCTGCCAGATTTTATTCTCTTCTCTTTGATTTATTTTATTTAGTTCATCGTCAATCTGAAAAATTTTATTTTTATTCTCCAGAATTGTATTTTCTGCTTCTTTCACACGATTCTGATAGTCTAAAATAGTTTTATTCTGGGCTATGTTTTCTTTTTTCAATGATTCAATTTGATTTTTTAGTGGTTCAATTTTAAATTCTTCATACAGGTAATCAATTACTTCTTTTGGGACATAAGGTTTTTTTCTACCGCTCATTATACCTCCTAAAACAATTCGGTTTTTACTGCCTTGACAGAATTTGCCGAAGCAATTTTAAACTTATTGCCAAAAATACATAGATATTTTTTTTTTGTCAATCTTTTTTTATTATTTCTATGTTTTTTTTTCACTGATAATATAAAAAAGGTAATAATATCTTTATAATTAATTTTTAATTTTCATTATTCTTTAAATTCATTATAAATGATTTAAGCGTTTCATTACAGATTTTTTTATTTTTATCAATTATAAAAAAGAGAATATTATATGCCCTGCTCATGGCAACAGCAAGAAGCTTTGCCTGTTCAATACTTAATGCTGAATCCGGTGCATATTCCTCAATATCTAAAATGATAACAGCTCTAAATTCCAAACCCTTAGAAGACTTAAAGGTCGTCAGCATGACTGAATCAGGATTTAAAGATTCTTCTTCAAAGCTATACATATTTACAGGGATATTGTTTTGTTCAAGAAGTCTTTTATACGAGCTCAAAAATCTGGTATGAGGTGTTAATAGGGCTATATCAGGATAAGAAACTCTTTCTTCTTGATTTAACATGTTAATTAAGCCTGTCAGTGTAGCTGATAAAGCATACCCTTCATATTCCACAACCTGAACAGGTTTACCTGGTCTGCCACAAGATTCAGGAAGGTTATGAGTTAAATGAACCATTTCTCTCAATTTTGTTGTAGCAGCTAATATTTCCCTGGTATTTCTAAAGTTCTGCATTAACACTTTATGATGTTCCCTTATTTCTGGTAGTCCTTTATCCTTCCATGATGAATACTTTGTATAAATGGATTGAATATAATCACCCACCATGATCATAATTGAATTTTCATCCCGTCTGATTTTTCTGAGAAAATTCAAACCGTTAGAATAAATATCCTGAACTTCATCCACAAAAATGGCATCAAATCGGTGTTGAGATTTTAGCTCAGTTTGTAAACCCAGAATTACAGGCAACAAGTCATAAGAATATTTTTTAGTTTTTTGAGCGTATTGAATCACCTTAGTCAGCTCACTTAGACTTACTTCATCATTGTTTCCATTGCTACGGAGCAAATCGTCAAGATAAGAATCTTCCGTTTTTGATAGTTTTAACTCAGGGTTCTCACTTAATAACAGATGATTACTCATTTTATAATCCTGGTAATAATCTGAGAAGATATCTTTCATCCAATTATAATAGGGATAAACTTCCAAATTATCAATACTGTTGGGGCATAATTCAGAGAGGCAGGTAATAATATCCTTAGCTAATAATACATTATAAGTGAACAGGATACATTTTTTATCGGGATTTTTTTCAGCGTAATCTACTGCCTTATAAATCAGAATTGTCGTTTTACCGGAGCCAGACACTCCATTTAAAAAGACAGATTGATTACCTAACTCATTTAGAATCTGATTTTGCCTGCTATCAAGATATATTAACAGTCTACTCACATCTTTACTTTTAATAAATTTATAAAAGTGCTCATCAGAAATTGCTTTTAGCTGAGTGCTTCTGTTTTGCTGAAGATAATATGAAATTTTGAAGTAAGACTGTGGATCCAAACTGATTATTTCATTCAGTGTGATTTTTCCTGATTTTTTAATATTTGCAATCTGATAATGCTCTAGCCCAAATGCCCTTTTCAAAACTTCTTCAGATAAGTTTTCAATATGAATGGCAGATTGATTAGCAATTTCTTTTTCATCTTTTGTCATAAACTTATGAGTAACATTTACCAATGGTCCATTGATAACATCTGACTGTTGATTAAAACGGCTAATATTTCTTTTAGCATGTTGATAAACTTCATCATGCTCATCCATATCCCAAATAATAATTTTATTGTTTTCTTTAAAGAATAAAATTCTCCCTCCGCTTTCTCCTTCTCTGCGAACAGACCACAGCATACTTCTCTCACAGGTATTTATTCTGTGAATATTCTGATCATGTTCATTAGGAATTCTTAACTGAGGAATTCGTCTCATTTGATTTGTTTTATAATAATTATCAAATGTTCTCTCAAGATATTCTTTTCTGTTCATTGGGAAAAATACATCCATTAACATTTTTTCATCCTTTCTTATTATCTTTATTCATTAGAATGTGCTTAAATAGGTTTAATATTTCACTCTCAGTAAATCCTATACCATATAGTTCATTCACCAGCCAGAGTCCACTCTCTCTGATTTTATCTTTTGGAGAGTGTTTTCCCAGCCATTTTGGAGAAGAGTTACATTCCTGACAATTTGAAACAGTTGAGATAATCTTGGCTTCAAGATCGAGTCTTTCTTCTTTGCTTTTCTCTTCAAAGACAACAAATGAAAAGTGATTTCGGATATATTGAGAGACTTGTTGTTCAATATTTTTTTGGTAAGTAAAGTCTATCTTGGGAGCATACAATTCTCTCTTTTCACGGCTTGTCAGATCCAGTTCCCATTTTTCAAGAAAAGGGTCTTGATTTTGATTGAGTATTGCCCTGCCAATGTTTTTTCTGAAAATACTTCTGTCTTTGTTCTCATTCAGGAAATGTTGTTTTAATCTTGAGGGTAATTGATTATCACCGGTATGTGTACCGATTCGAACGATTCTGTCCAGACCGTGTCCTGTCTCATTTTTCTCAAACAGGATGTAAATACCGTTTTTTGGAATCTCTTTATCATTGAAAGGAAAATGATATCTATTAATCTTGTTAAAGATTTCGTGTAAAAGCTGACATTCTTTACTCATAAGGTATGTCCTTTCAGCCATGACATCTGTTCGCCTATGCGTAAGCCTTCCAATGGCAAGGTATAATAATTGATATGTCCAATTAGATTTTCTCTGTATTTTGCTCCGGCAAGAATAACAAATTCGTCTTCCTGCAAATCTGTTTTTGAACTTAAATCAGCAATAACACCTCTTGCCCAGGCATTTCGTTGTTCTTTTCTCATCGTATTGAGTGTTTCATTATAAGTCTCAATTTTCCGGTTAAGTTCGAGTAATCCATATTTTGCCGACAGAATATAAATCGCATCCGGATTTAACCCTTTTGCATAGGCAAGACAAAGTCTGAATAGTGAGCTGACATAAAGATGTTCAGCTTCATGTATCCCTTCTTTTTTTTCACTGACACAGGGGATCAGTACAATTTTCTTTCTCATAAGATTCTCCTTTTCTAATTATTTATTTTCTATTCTTCCGGATAAGTAATCGTAAACCATTGGTCTTTCAAAACAAAATTGCCACTATTTTCAGCAAGATCAGCCTTCACAAACATAAAGCCAATCGTATAAAAATATGTATTGAGCAGATCACCCAGGTGTTCATATTTCTCTACAAGCATATCTCTGTTCAGTCCTTTTGGGTTACACATCATTTCAAAGCAATCTTTTATCATATAGAAAGGGATTTCGATTTGTTGAATCTGGTTTAAGATTTTACCTTCAATCAGGAAACCTTTGTCTGAAACAGGGGATGTTGTGCAGATATGGTCTGTAGAGATGATGTTACCATATTCTCGTTTTTTGTTTCTGGCCGGACTGCCAGTTTGGTGTTTTTCAAAAATCATTTTTTCTGCCTTTTCCCATTCAATGTAAGTATAAACAGGTTCCGGAGCCGGATGACCTAATTTTTCTAATACAGACTTATAAGACGAGCTGTAATCGCCTCCCCAGGATATTCTTGGATTTTTGATATAAGCTTTCATTTCCTGAATGCACTCCCGATAGATTTTCATCATCTCAGGGCAGTCTTCTGGGTGCTCTTCCACATAACGAAAGACTTCCCCTTTATGCATGATATTGATTGCACTGAGCATTTCATCTTCTGCTTCAATTCCGTGACCCTGGAGGCCTCTGTAAGTAGCAAACAGAATACCATGATTCAAAACTTCCCGATAATTTGGGATTTTTTCTGCTTCTTTCGGATATCTTTTGAGGAAAAGCGTCAGAGTTGCAACTGCCAGATAGGTTGGATTCATATTAAAATCCACTCTGGCATCAGAAGGCATACCAACTGCAGTAGGCGCAACTGACCATGAATAGGGTTTGATGCCTTCAATATCATTTCTTTGTCCTTCTATCAGGGACTTGCAATAATAAAGCAATTCATCCAAAGAATAACGAAATGAAGGAATTTCTTTTTTATAAAAAGCAATAAAGAGCTTCTTCATCTCATCTACTATTCGTTGCATCATATCCGTATCAATCTCTTTACACCAGGTAAATTTCTTAATCATAATCATGTCCTTTCTTTTTTTAATACGGTAAATGAAGAGTTTTGCACCTAGGGGGCAATTTTGTAACTAAACGATTTTAGATAAATCTATTTCGGATTTACGGCTTATACCACCCCGTCACTTCGTGCCACCCCTCCATAGGATGGGAATGCTTCGCTCCATTTCGCAAATCCCTACAAACCGTTTATACATTTATCGAGAGTAATTATCCTAAACCTGATGATTTTCTCTTTGCCTTTTCTCTGTGTCCTCTAAGTCTCTTTGTTTCAATATCCGTGAATATCCGTTTTTTCCGTGGTTAAACAAATTTTCTCGGTGCCTAATCTACGAAATTCTGGTTTTGCACAAATTCTTGTTGAATGAATGATATTGAGATAAGATTATCTCAACTCTCTGCCCCTATTATGTAACAAAAACGATTATTGATGAATCTATTTCGGATTTACGGCATTTCGCTTCGCTCCATTTCGCAAATCCCTACAAACCGTTTATACATTTATCGAGAGTAATTATCCTAAACCTGATGATTTTCTCTTTGCCTTTTCTCTGTGTCCTCTAAGTCTCTTTGTTTTAACATCCGTGTATATCCGTTTTATCCGTGGTTAAACTAAAATTCTCATGTTTCATAATAAAATCGTATTGGCAAGCCAGAAAGCCTGCCAATACTTTACAAATCCCTAAAACTAGAATTCTTTCAATCGTTCATAAGGTTCATAATAGCCACAACAGGAACCTGCATTTCTCTCAACTTTCTGCATAATCTTTCTGATACAGGTTCCTTTCTCATTCGTAACCTCAACACGATTCCCTGATTCAATAATTGTTCGTTCACCCTGCCAGTATCTGCAGGCACCACATTTTCTGCTTCTTGCATTGTAACGCTCACTCATTTATTCCTCCTTTTATTATGAGATTATTTGTTTATTGGGATACACCTAGCAATAAGCCTATCTTTGGTATTGATTTTACCCATTATTGAAGCGGATTTACGGCATTTCGCTTCGCTCCATTTCGCAAATCCCTACAAACCGTTTATACATTTATCGAGAGTAATTATCCTAAACCTGATGATTCTCTCTTTGCCCTACCTCTGTGACCTCTGAGTCTCTTTGTTTTTATATCCGTGTGAATCCGTTTTATCAGTGGTTTATGAAATTTTTCTCTGTGTTCTCTGTTGTCTCTGTGGTTAATCATTCAAGAAGTGGAATGGCAAGCTGGTAGCTTACCTTACATTAGTTAAAACCCGATATTGTTTTTTCTCTTGATATGGTAATCCAGTTCAATGGCATGGATAAAATCAGCATGTCTGACTTTTCTTTCGGATTCAGGTCTCAGAACGGCTTTGGCACAGGCACGGAAAATGGCATTTTTGATATTTCCGCCTGTCATACTATAGCGAGCACAGATATCTTCAAAATCAACATCATGTGCAAGTGGCACTTTCTCAGGCAAGATGGATTTCCATATTTGATCTGAATATCC
>JAKQQL010000490.1:0-13927 GCA_029564175.1 Candidatus Cloacimonadota bacterium | reverse complement strand
GCAATACCTAAAGTCGTTAAAATAGAGCTGAGCGAAAAAGATTTAAACAGAGGATCAATATTGGAATATTGAAGATTATCAGTTTTTGCTTGACAGAATTTATTAAAAAATGAATTTTTCATTTATTGAGTCTCCTTTTTTGTTTTGTTTATCTTCTAATACAACAATAACTTAAGGAGACTTTTTGTCAAGTTTTGTTTTTGCTATCTTACTATTTTTTAATCAGTTATACAACTCGGAAACATGAGTTGATGACACCTTCACTTGCTTTTTTACTCTCTTTAATATCTTTGACAGGACCTAAGTCAAGACGTGCATCAATTGTACTAAAACCATATCTTCCAAAAAATTCAGCACGCGCTTTTGCCATCGCACCACGAATACAGGCTTTTTCATAAGTACCAAGACCATCTTTTGCCTGATTAGCTTCTTCATATGTCTGACTGACGAACTCACCTGTCAATACACCATAATTACGATCATAAATCACTTTACCGCTTGGATCAGTCACTTTAACTTTAGCATATACTTTATAAGGCACCACGTGACCACCTCTTTGTTGATTTACTGGAGGTGCAGTCATCGGTTTAGTCAGATCATCACAGCTATATGTCAGATCAAGTCTTAAAACACCTTTACCTTTATTTGGATTTTTAACAAATTTTGGTACTAATGGCCATGTATCATAAACTTCAGTAATATCTTTGACACCTTCTGCTGCTTTTTTCCCTAAAGCACCAAATTTCCCCAGTAAATCTCTTGAAGCAGACTGATCGAGTGTAACATAAACCTCTACCTTTTCGTACTTAATGCCTTCACTTGGTAACTGAAGATAGGTTGTTTCTACTCGTTTAAGTTGAGCAGCCAATAAAGTTGCGAACATGATAAAAGTTACTAATAACAGCGATTTTCTTCCAGTCTTTTTCAAATACATAAATCCTCCATTTTAATGTATTACTGATTACTCAGTATGAGACAATTTTTTGATATTAAAAATAAAATGTCAATGTTTTTTTTAAAAAAATGGGAAAAAGTAACTCTTTCCCATTTATATTTCATGCACAATTATTGGCAATTAGCCATTAAAAAGGATCTCAGAAAACAACAAATCAGTACAATTGACTTTTTTATCACTGAGGTTTTGCAAACTTTCTAAAACCTTTATGCTCAGAGACTTTCATGCCATGAAGATTGAGCTGGTCATTCAATTCTTTAAGATTTAAGCGGGTAGAAAGTGCCACTTCCTGTTTACCTGGATACAGGTCATACATATTACGGTGAAATTCATCTGTAAAATTGAGCATCAGGACATTCGCACCGCTTTTCAGTGCGATAATTCTGCCATCAGAGTTAAGCGCTTCCATAGCTGTTGTAGCAGGAATATTAATATCAGGCATCAAAAGTCTGATAATAGCCATGACTTTAAGCGCTAAAAAAAGATCACCATTTGCACAGTCTTTGAGAGGTGTATCCGGATGAGCAATAAAAGGGCCAACCCCAATCATGTCAGCATCAATCTCTTTAAAAAACAGAATATCATCAGCAATAGATTCAAACGACTGACCAGGTAAGCCGATTAATGAGCCACTGCCGGTTTCATAACCAAGATGCTTCAAATTTCTGAGACATCTGATTCTGTTTTGAAAACTCATACCTGGATCCATTTTTTCATAGAGAACATCATCAGTTGTTTCTATTCTGAGAAGAAAACGATCTGCACCTGCCTCTTTAAGACGAGCATATTCATCATGAGTTTTTTCACCTATACTGAGCGTAATCGCTAAATCCATTTGCTTTATTTCAGAAAGGATTTTACAAAATTCATCAGTTGTATATACCTCATTTTCCCCACCCTGTAATACAACTGTGTAGAAATTGTTCTTTTTTGCAATTCTGGCTAAGTTCAAAATTTCTTCATTAGTCAGTTTGTAGCGCTGAACCGCTTTGTTATCACGTCTAACACCGCAGTAAAGGCAGTTTTGTTTACAAATATTGCTTATTTCTATCAATGCGCGCAAGTGCACTTCATTGCCTAATATCTCGTTTTTTTTATGACCTGCCTTCTCGTACAAATAAGAGTTGATATTGGAATCACTGAGTAAAGCGACAATTTCATTCTTTTCCAGTAATCCGGTTGAATAGGCTTTATTGACTATTTCTACATTTGGGTTCATGAATTGTTTCCTTCATTGTTTTTACTATATATTTTGACTGCACGATCTAAAACACCCTGTGTTTTACTGATTAACAATCCATAATTCGTAATTGGCACATTAAGACGCTGACATTCATTGATACGTCTTTTCATCTCTCTGAAACTAATCATACAGGCACCGCAATGGATAACCAGTTGATAGGTTTCGAGATCTTCAGGAAAATCATAGGCATTAACAAATGAAAACTGTATTTTTTTATCTGTAAATTTTTCCAGTAATTTAGGAATTTTATGCCTGCCAATGTCATCACATTGAACATGATGCGAACAGGCTTCAGCAATTAACACCTTGTCTCCATCCTGTAAATGAGTCAGCGCATCTAAACCCTGGAGCATCACATCCAATTCTCCCTTATAATTTGCCATCAAAATGGAAAATGTTGTGATTTTTATGGGATCGGGAACGATTTGATTGATCAGTTCGACACACTGCGAGTCTGTAATGACCAGATCGGCATGATTACCCATTTTTTGTAGCATTGCAGGGATTTCGGCTGGTTGTGCGCAAATTGCCACTGCATTTAAATCAAGTATTTCTCTTAATACCTGCACCTGAGGTAGAATAATCCTGCCTTTTGGGGCTGAGCTGTCAATCGGGATACTTAAAATAACCGCATCATTTGCCTTGATTAAACCTTCAGTAATCGTAGGTCGCTGTTCGTATATACCACTTATTTTTTGAATCAGTTTTTCTTTTAGTAATTCGATTTGGCTATTATTTACTGAACTGACCGGTATGATTTCTTCATTGATCATTTCTTGATTTTCAGCGATTAATTGATGCTCAGGCAAGTCCGACTTGTTTTGAACAATCAGGTAGGGCACTTTTTTTCCTTGAATCCTGGTTAAAAAGTGAATATCAAAATCATTGACAGGTCTTTCGTCCAAAAGGAGTATCACAATATCAGATTTCCACATACTCTTTTCTGTCGCTTTGATTCTTAGTTTACCAAGCTCACTTTGGTCATCATAACCAGCAGTATCGTGAAATGTAACTGGACCAACCGGAATCAGTTCATACACTTTTGTTACCGAATCAGTGGTTGTACCTGGATGAGGCGAAACTATCGAAATAGACTGACCGGTTAAAGCATTGATCAGTGATGACTTTCCTGTATTGGTCTTACCCACAATACAAATATTGACTCTGTCTCCTTTATGACTCATGGACTCTCCTTTATTTGATGATTTACAGCTTCTGTACCACAAACTGCCAGCTTGCCAAAAATTCACGTACTATAAGCGACAAGCTCTACTTTAGACTGCTTTTCTAGCAATCTGTTTTTAATGAGTTAATGACTTTAAAAAATATAATTTTGTCAATATTATTTTAAAAGTATAAACTCCTTTTTAAAAGATAATCATTTTTTTAAAATAAGCAAAAACAAAATTAAAGCGCATTATTTCCTTTTAAATAGGCTAATTTATGGGTCTATAGGCAAAATTCAAAAAATTACTTTACAAAAACTGCAATTATTTTAAAAAGGGATTATCTCTGAAGTCTATCAATCTAAAACAGAATGAGTCATGATTGAAAGACCAATGGGCTGACACCTGAAAAGGGTCAACCTCCCGTACTTGGAAAGGAGTACACAATGAACGCATTATATTCGGTCAATGAACCGATTAACGAGCCGGTTTTAAAATACTTAAAAGGCTCACCAGAGTTAGAGAGGTTATATAAGGAGTATGATTCCATCTGGAATACAAAACATAACATCCCCCTTATTATCAATGGGAAAGAGGTGTTCACTGAAAACACTTCAAAAATTATCTGTCCTCATGACACAAAACATGAGTTAGGGACTTATTGTCTTGCCGGAGAAAAAGAGATAAATATGGCGATTGAAGCAGCAATGGAAGCAAAAGAGAAATGGGAAAATCTGGACTGGTTTGACCGTGTTTCTATTTTCTTAAAAGCAGCTGAGCTGATTTCAACCAATTATCGCTATATTCTGAATGCAGCGACCATGATTGGTCAATCCAAAAATATTTATCAGGCAGAAATAGACTCCACCTGCGAAACCGCTGACTTCTTCAGATTTAATGCAAAATATGTGGAAAACATCTATAAAGAACAACCAGAATCGAATGCTCATTACCAAAACAGAGTGGAATACAGACCGCTTGAAGGTTTTGTTTTAGCAATTACACCGTTCAATTTTACTGCAATAGCGGCTAATCTGGCATCTGCTCCGGCGATGATGGGTAATGTCGTTGTTTGGAAACCTGCATCGACTTCTATCCTTTCAAATTATTTCCTCATGAAATTATATAAAGAAGCCGGTTTACCTGATGGTGTAATCAATTTTATACCATGCAGAGGAAGCCAGTTATCTTCTATCGCTTTAAACAACAAGCATTTTGCCGGTATTCATTTTACTGGCTCTACAGAAGTTTTTAATGACATTTGGAAAGAAACCGCCAAAAATTTAAACACATATATCAACTATCCACGCCTTGTCGGTGAAACCGGAGGCAAAGACTTTATCTTCGCTCATCCGTCTGCTGATGTGGAAATCCTCTCAACAGCACTCGTTCAGGGTTCTTTTGAATATCAGGGACAAAAATGCTCTGCCTGCTCAAGAGCCTATATCCCTGAATCAATTTGGGAAGACGTTAAAACTCGTGTTTTAAACGATATGAAACAGATAAAAATAGGATCTCCAAGAGACCCTCAAAACTTTATAAATGCCGTAATAGATAAAAACAGCTATGATAATACCATGTCATATATCCAATATGCTCAGGAAAGTGATCAGGCTGAAATTATGTTTGGTGGAAAAGGCGACCTTAGTACAGGTTATTTTATCGAACCAACCATAATCGTAACCAAAGATCCTTTCTTTAAAACCATGCAGGAAGAAATTTTCGCTCCTGTGCTGACAATCTATGTGTATCCGGATGAAGAAATTGAAAAGACACTTGATAATCTTGACAGCACTTCTCCTTACGCACTCACCGGTGCAATTTTTGCACAGGACAGAAATGTCATCAATCAATTGTCTGCAAGACTCAAATATAATGCAGGCAATTTCTATATTAATGACAAACCTACCGGTGCAGTGGTTGGTCAGCAGCCATTTGGCGGTTCAAGAGCTTCCGGAACCAATGATAAAGCCGGCAGTTTCTTAAACTTAATCAGATGGACCAGCCCACGAACCATAAAAGAAAATTTCTCAGCAAATCGTTACTGGCAATATGATTACATGAAATAAACATAAATTGGAGTAACAATGAATGATTTGATTAATGTCGTGATTGATGGTAAACCTTTACAAGGAAAACCAAACAGTACTATTCTTCAGGTGGCAAGGGATAATAAGATTTATATTCCAACTTTATGCTGGCATGAAGAATTAGCACCGACTTCTAACTGTGGATTATGTGTTGTTTATGTTGACAACAGCCCTCAGCCAAAAAGAGCATGCAGTACACCGATTCATGAAGGAATGAAGGTCGTAACTAACACAAAAGAACTCAGAGCTTACAGAAAAACACTTTTACAGTTATTCTTAGCTAACCATGATGTAGATTGTCCTTCCTGTAATGCAAATAACAAATGTGAATTACAAACCTTATGCAACAATATGGGCGTTAAATTAATGGATGCACCTCCTATCATGAAAAGACACAGTATTGATGATACAAGTGTTGCGATCATGAGAGACCCTAACAAATGTATTTCCTGCGGTCGTTGCGTAACTATCTGTAATGAAGTTCAAAAAGTATCAGCACTTACTTTTGTAAACCGCGGTTTTGATGGTTTTGTGGATGTTGCTTTCTTAAACGGTTTAGGAAACAGTCCATGTATCAATTGTGGTCAGTGTATTATTTATTGCCCTACCGGCGCATTGTATGAACGCTCTCATATTGAAGAAGTTTGGGATGCCATCTATGATGACAAAAAGCATGTCGTTGTTCAGGAAGCCCCTGCAATCAGAGCTTCTATTGCGGATGAATTTGGTATGGAAATGTCTGAAGTAACTCCTGGCAAAATGTATGCAGCATTAAGAGCAATTGGTTTTAACTCTGTGATGGATACAAACTTTACAGCTGACCTGACCATTATGGAAGAAGGTTCTGAATTAGTTGAACGTATTAAAACTAACCAACCCTTACCATTAATCACCTCCTGCTCACCAGGCTGGATCAAATATATGGAAACTTTCTATCCTGATTTAGCAGAATATGTATCCACTGCAAAATCTCCAATGTCTATGTTTGGTGTATTATCAAAAACTTACTATGCTCAGAAAAACAATATTGATCCTGCAACTATCGTATCTGTAGCAGTGATGCCTTGTACAGCAAAGAAATTTGAAGCAAACAGACCTGAATTAAGAGATTCAGGTTATCAGGATACTGATTATGTTTTAACAACCCGTGAGTTTATTAGAATGATTAAAGAAGCTGGTATTGATTTTAAAAATCTACAGGCAGAAGAAGCTGATAGTGGAATGAGTTTTTACACAGGCGCTGGCACTATTTTTGGTGCAACCGGTGGTGTGATGGAAGCTGCGATTCGTTCTGCATATACACTGGTGACCGGTCAGGAGCTTGAACATATCGATATCGAAATGGTCAGAGGTCTTGAAGGCATTAAAGAAGGCAGTGTAGAAATACCTGGAGTTGGCGCACTTAAAGTAGCCGTGGCTCATGGAACCGGTAATGCTCAGCAGCTGATGGATAAAGTCAGACAACAAATCAAAGAAACCGGTAAATCTGAATATCACTTTATCGAAATCATGGCTTGCCCTGGCGGATGCGTTGGTGGTGGTGGACAACCGCTTGGAAACAATATGAAAAACAGAGCTGTCCGTGCTCAAGCGCTTTATACAGAAGATAAAAACATGAAGTATAGAAAATCTCACCATAATCCTGAAGTTCAAAAAATCTATGCTGATTTCCTTGGAAAACCAAACTCTGAATTAGCTCATAAATTATTACATACTCATTATTTTGAACGTTCAAAAATTACGGGTCAGGCTATTAAAGAAAAAACCCATAAACATCATTAATAAAAAAACCGGATAAGCATCAGCTTATCTGTTATAACAGATTAACGGAGCAGTTATACTGCTCCGTTTTCCATATCATTAAAACATTAAATAAACAATCAAATCAATCCACAAGACACTTTATCCTAAATTTTCAAATAAAGGTCATATAAGTAGTTTTTTTTAAAATTTAGAGCATTTCTCTTTACGATTCTTTGTAGATGATTTTCAGCATTCTGTAATATCATCAAAATTGAGAAAGTTGAATTTTTACGATTCATATTATTTGACGCAGACAATCAGGCTATCCTCCTCCCTGGACAATAGGAATATGCGAAACAGAGCGAAGTATTCTCATATCGTTGAGTGGTGGCACGAAGTGACGAGGTGGTAAGTTTAATTGTGAATTATGAAATTTCCCTCCAGCCGAGAGTCTATGCAAAAAACAGAGTTCCAGAGGAACGACCGATCCCCAGATGCGGAAGAGCCAAATGACCCCGCTTATTTCATCATCAGTATCTTCCTCATTAAGGTTTGATTGCCAGCTTGTAATCTGACAAAATATACACCAGAGCCATATTCCTTACCATCCCATACGATTTGATGCTGACCGCTTGCCAGTCTCTGATTGCAGAGGGTCTTCACCTTTTGACCTTTGATATTGAAAATACTCACTTCAACTTCTCCCTCTTCCGGCATCTGCCAGGAAATGGTAGTGCTTGGGTTGAACGGATTGGGATAAACACTCATTTTGGGATTAGGCTTATTGAGGGTTTCCTCTGTCACCGGCAGGGCATCCCATTCATAAGCACCAATATCCACTGATGTGCCGACAAGTCTTGGATTGCCGGCTAAATCTGTCTCAGGGAAAACATATCCGGGGATATTCAGTGTCCCGCTGTCGATACAGGGTGAAGTGGCTGAAATACTGTAAGGATAATCACCCTGATGATAAAACAGAGGGTCCAGATTAAAATTGCCCTCTCCCATTACAATCTCTCCATTATTGTATGCCTGAACATGCTGAATCAGACTATTATTAACATAAAAAGTGCCTGCGTAAGCAACAATGGAGTTTAAGGCAGGGAAATTATTGTAAAATAAGCTGTTGTACACACGAATCATTGCAGAGGTGGTATTATCACAATTTATCACATAACCGCCGGCCATATTATTGACAAAAGTACAGTTAATGACCTTCGCATCCAATACATTCAGAAACACTAAAGCGGAAGCATCTCCCGGAGGCCAGTCTCCAAAGCCGATACTCCGGTTAGCATCAAAGAGCACATTGTCTATTACGACTCTTGAAGTATCCTGCTCAGAAGCATAAAAACCAAAAATATAAAGAGCTCTTCCCTGGCCTTCCCAGGGGTCGGTACTATAGTTCCGGTTATTTCGGAAGATAGAATTACTGATCCTGATGTCTTTCATCCTGCCAAATCGGATACCACTACTCCCTCTGGTATTTTCTACTATACAATTATTCATATAGAATTTACCTTGCCAAACAAAGAGTGCATCCATCCCATCTCCCATACAGTCACTGACCCGTACATGATTCATCCTTAAGTTAATATTGTAAAAAAAATTAGCCGATGATCCTGATATGGGCATTCCACTTTTAATTGTTAATCCTGAAATCTCAGCGTTTAAATTACTTTTAGTAAAACCATTAAAACCAATTCTTTGATTTAATCCATCCAGGATGGTATTGTCCATTGATTCACCCTGAATGTTGATATTGTGCTTGACTCCGATGGGAAACCACTGGTTTTCGGGAGAATATACGCCATTGGCAAGATGCAGAGTCCTTGTCCCTGATTCGGGTGAAGCAATCTTTCGTAATCCCAGATAAATCGATTTTAAAGCCGTCTCCGGGCTCAGTCCGTCATTACTGTCATCCCCGTCAAGGCTGACATACATATCTGCATCTGTCAGGACATCTGTATAGCTGTCGGCGATGATGGTCAGGGAGTCTGCCGGCATGATAAAATACTGATCCGGATTCTGAACGGTAAATTGCTTCAGCTGGATAAGGGGATTTATTCCGTTTAGGTTGTCAATGCGAATATCTGAAGCATAAGTCCCGTTGTTTTGATAGACTGAATTCTTTAAGCTGTCGGAAAAGACGATCTGACAATCTGTTCCCACATAAACTCCACCTACACCTCCAGCGAAATTGGAATTAATACTTGAATTTTCCAGATAGGCAGATGCGGAGAACTGCACCCCAAGTCCTCCTCCCATACTCAGTGTTGAGTTGTTATACACTTCACAATTGATTAATTGAAGATAGGAGGTATTCCTGACAAATATACCCCCCGGACAATATTCTGATGTGTTATTCCTGATGATACAATTCATGATGATGGCTTCTGTTGATTCTTTTACCTGAATCCCCCCCGGATCGGAATAAATCCCATAGCCGTTTTGAATGGTAAAACCACTTATTCTACAAAAACTCCTAAATATTTTTATAGTAGTTCCGTTTTGACTGCCATCTATAATGGTATTGTGGATATAGGCAGAATCAGCGGTAGTAGCAAACAAGCTATATACATGAATATTCTTTCCACTGATATTAATATTCTCATGATAGACTCCCGGATAAACAAGAACAGTGTCACTGAATGATGTTACTAAAACAGCACTCGCAATTGTTTGAAAAGCGTTTGGATCTTGAGGATTGACAATGCGGACTAAGGCTTGAATACTGATGAAATATATAATGATACAGATAATCAAAAAAGCTCTCTTCACTCTGACTCCTTTTTATTCAGGCAGAGAATGTCCTGAGAGATCTCAGGACATTCTGCCAGTTTATGTTTTATTATTTCATCAGAATGACTTTTTGAGTCTGCTGATGGCTTCCCTGGGATAAACGAACAAAGTAGATGCCTGATGACAGAGCTTGATTCTCTTTGTTTTTACCATCCCATACGATTTGATGCTGACCGCCTGCCAGTCTCTGATGACAGAGGGCCTTTACCTTTTGACCTTTGATATTGAATATGCTGACTTCAACCTCTCCCTCTTCCGGCATCTGCCAGGAAATGGTAGTGCTTGGGTTGAATGGATTAGGATAACATGGATTAAGGCTTGCATTCCGTTTAACAGTTACTGATTGGGTATCTTTTCCGATTTTGACTCTGGAATAGAAATTTTTACCGCTGTAGAGCAGACTTGCCTCATAAGTCATGCTTTTATCATCGAACAGCTGATAATCTGCCGTATTAACCATACTTCTGCCATAATAAAGCTGGAAAGTCAATGGATTGCTGTCTTTTGCGCCGTTGACTGTGCTGGTATATGCCAGTAATTGGACAGGAAGGGATTCTGCATTGATTGCACCTACACAAGTGTCTCCCTCAAATACAGCAATCTCTTTTAAGCCTTCCGGATTTTCAACGCTCATAATATCAATCACTTCATACTCCGGTTGAGTCTCAAAAGTAAAGAATTCTGCTCTCACCGGATCAGATGCCAATAATGTGAGGTTGCAAAAAAAAAAAATCCTTAAAAGTATAAATAATTTATTTACTTTCATTTATTCTCCTTTCAATTTAATAATGAACAGAAGAATATCTAAGTATATTTATTTTTATCTCCTGGGACTGATAGCCCGGAGAACACAATAAACAAGCTAAGTATATATATATACTTACACTTCTTCTCCAAAACCTGTTTAGGTTGTTCTTTTCAGGATACTTCATCTCTGTTTTTTCCTTTAGTTCAATCTATTTATCAATCATTCCTATTATCACGCCAAAATATACAGGTCTTTAAAATCTTGTCAATTTTTTTTTTACACGACAAAGAAAGTGGCATAAATTTACACACAGAGACAAAGAGAGCACAGAGAAAAACTACTTCGCGGAATGTATAATGTAAAGTGGGTTTGTAGGGATGAGCGAAACGGAGTGCCGTTCATCCGATCTCGTACTGCGAACATCCTGCTTACAGAAAAGACTACAAACAGGATGTTTGTAGTACGGAAGAAAGGTAATATTTCTATATATTCTGATACACCCCTCTATATATATTACCCGGATAGAAACGCAGATTTTGTCTTTTTGGCAGAATTATTTTTCATTTTGTTTTAAAAAAGAGGCGTTTTCTGAAAAGTGTGCAGAAATAAATGAGAAATTTTCCATCAAAATAAGCATGAACTTTTCTGATCAACCACGGAAAAACGAATAGTTTCGGAAAAGAATTACGGATGACCAACAGAACCCCAATACTGGGTGTAACCACGATATCATTAAGTTAAGGATTTGTTTGTAAGGATGTACGAAGCGTAGCACCGTTCATCCGAATGATTATACGCTTTGTCAGAACGGATTTGTGGCATTACGCTTCGCTCCATTTCGTAAATCCCTACAAACCTTTTATACATTTACAGGAAATCAGCTATCCTTTACTTCATGATATTAGGGTATGAAGTCTGTGCAAAAAGGCATTTTTTTCGGTCGCACCTACGCCTCTTAACTTGTAACATACAATATACCAGACGCTTCCGCATCTGGGGCTCGACAATTCCTAAAGAATTTTGGTTTTTTATACAGACTCTCCAATGGAGGGGAATACTACGCTCCATTTCACAAATACCTACTGATAAATAATAATTTTGGCTTAATTGATTAAACTCTTAAACAGATTGATTTTTGCAATTTTCATTTATTTATAGAAACATCATTTGTGATAAGGAATGGATAAGGAAAGGAATTAAAAAAATACATAAAATCATCATCAGTTAATTGGCAAAAAAAAACAAAAAGGCAGCTCCGAAGAACTGCCTGATAAATAATGTTACAACTGATTAATTGAAGAAATCTTTTTTTGTCATATTGATGTATTGGTTATTAGATTGGATTTTACTGTCAATATCAGAGATTGTAGTAGGATTATCTGTTTTAGTACGTGCTGTTTTTAACATTTCATCGGCTTTTTTAAAGAATTGGTTAGCAACCCCTTTAGCGTTATCACGGTTTTTAATTGCCTGATCTAACTGAGCACCATAAAGATTCCCACTGTCAGTTTTCTTTTGTAAGTCAACGAATTCACCATGTTTGGCAATACCACGTTTTTGGTTGATCATCCCTAAGATAACATAAGGTTCGTGAATATTATTATCTTTTTTAATAGCAGAGTTTGCATAATTTTCAGCTTTTGTCAGATCATTCATATTTAGATAAATATCCGCAATACTGACATCTATTTTACCACTGTTAGGAAGCAGTTTTTGAACTGTTAGGTAGGTATCAAGAGCCAGTTTATTAAATGCAGCCGCATCTTTTTCAAAAGACATTGCACGGTAAGCTGCTCCCAGATTGAGATAAGCACGTGTATTGTTTGCATCTTTGGCAATTAAAGATTTATAGTTTTCAACTGCTTTATCGAGCTGTCCTGTCTTCTGATAGCTAATAGCAAGCTTTCGGCCTACCTCTTCATTATCAGGATATAGGTTTGTAATAAATTCAAGGTGTGGTATTGCTTTTTCATATTCTTTATTATCATAAGTTAACTCAGCATATACAAGATGAATTTTTTCATTCTGAGTATCTATTTTTAAGGCATTATCAAGCGCTTCTTCAGAAGCTTTAAAATTGCTTTTATCTTTGTGCATCATCGCAATAGCAAGCCAAAGATTTGCATCATTTTTCACATTAGCAACTTTTGAAAGGGTTTCGATTGATTTATCCAGATTACCTTGTTTTTTATAAGTTTCACTCAAAAAGAGTAAGCTGTTTTCACGGTTTGGATCAAATTCAAGTGTTTTATTAAAGAATTCTACCGCTTTAGGGAACTTGTTGTTTTCATAGTTTATCATTCCAAGAAAGTAATAAACTTCTACGTTTTTATCATCAATTTCAAGCAGACGAGTAAACATTTCTTCTGCTTCTTTGTATTTTTTAGCATTGAAATTCTGCTCAGCAATATCAAAAATCTTTTTAGTTTCACTTGATGCAAAATCAGCTATTTTTTTTAACAGATTATCATTAACAGACTGCATACGTTCATCTTTATTTTTGGTAACGGTAAAATTGATATTTATCATTTCTTTAGTACGCATACTCATTACTTTACCTGTAACGATAAATGAGCTTTGGTTTTCTTTCATTATCCACATCCAAACAGCCATATTGGCATTTAACTGTGTGGCAATTTTTTCAACCGTTGAAGGTTCCATTTCTTTCATGAGACCTTTAAAGTTTTCAGCTTTCAGTGCTTTAGCACTTTCTTTCATAGGAACCATTTCCAGGCTGGTACTGGATTTGAAAGCTGCATCAAGATCTCTTTTTTCAAGCATCGTTTTGACATATCTGCTTTCAGGATCTTCTGTGTCGATACCAATGATTACCACTTTTTCTGTTTTAGCTATCAGCGAGCAAATCATCAGAAATCCAAGGATTAGGAGTATTATACTCTTTTTCATTTTGCCTCCATCTTTATTTTTATCGTTTTTATAATTCTTTATTATCATCTTTATTCAAAGATTTTTGCCAGCCAATATTTTGCAAGTTTTTTTTATGCGTTTTGAATAAATAAAGATATCAAGCTATTGATTTTAAGTTAAGTCCCAAATGTTGGTGTAAAGTTCCAACCCTTTGTTTTCAAAGTAATACAAGATTTTTTTTCTTATATTTCACTTCTATATTGACTTTGATTACAATTTAAATTTTCTTTAGTCTATTTGTCAAGATCTTTT
>JAKQQL010000434.1:0-3633 GCA_029564175.1 Candidatus Cloacimonadota bacterium | reverse complement strand
TTTTGTATTGCATTGTTGAAGGTATTCATTTTTATTCAGTTGGATTTGAAATTGTGTATGTCAAAGTTAAAGATTGTTGTTTTAAAAAACCAATATTGTAAGTAATTGGGCGATCATTTACTGTACAAGATTTAATTCCTGTTAAAATATCAATAGAATGAGTTGTATTGTTTAATACTTTATTCTCTGTTTGTGATCCATATGACCCGTCTGTTGCTTTTGTATGATTTGCAGGAACACCTGGATCTTGAAAAGAAATAACAACATCATTTTGAATATTTTTTGAAACTGTAATTTTTTCACCATTTTGGGAGGAGTTGGTTGTAGAGTAAGAAAACTTTTGGGTAATATCTGAAGATTTCCACATTGAACTAAATATGTCTTCAGAATCTTCAGAATCTGCAGAGTATTGTTGTAAACTCCATGTAACTGCTTCTATCTCTTCAGCGGTTAATGATGTTAAAGAGAAAGAAGTTTTTGTTGGCAAAGTGAATGTTTGATCTGCAGCAAACAGACCAATAGTTGCGACTAACGCGATTGCTAAAATGATTAATTTTTTCATTTTATTCCTCCTATTATTATAATTAGTTAAAAATGTAGCAGAGTATGTTTTTTTGTCAAGAGAAAAATGATGAAGATATGATAAAATGTGTTAGAGAAACAGATTGACAGCATCAATACATTTCTTAAATACATATATTGTCGGGAGATAAGTTTTCTAAGCGTGATTATGTTAAAATATACTAACAATTTTTTCTACAGATTTTTGCTTAAAGATTTTTTAGAATTTTGTTGGAAAAAAATAATCGATTTCTACAGATTTTAGTGTTTTATTTTTCGGCGTTTTGCTATTACTCTGATTGGAAGGTCTCTTTCATCCTTTCTTAACAAATTCATAAATGATGAAAAGGCGGATTATTTATTTTTAATTTAGTGGATCATACCGTTTTGTTACAAAAACTCAATAATCGACAAATTACTCAGTGAAATAAGACATTTTTTTAGCATTCCAATCATCAAAAAGACAATTAAAAAACCGGCAAGCCAAAGACTTGCCGGTTGGTAAAAATTTCGAAGTAATTATTGTTCTTTGGTTAATTGTTCAAGATAGGTTTTCCAGGTTTTCAAAGCTTCTAAGATGATATTCGCTTTATCTTCTGGCATATCTTTGATCAATTTGTTATAAATTTCGACTTTGTCATCGCTTTCCTTATTGAGCAGGTTTGATGCTTTGTCTGTCAGGAAAGATAAGTAAACACGACGATCTTCGGTTGAAGAGATGCGATCTACGTAACCTTTTTTGATGAGACTGTCTGTTAAGTGAGTAATACGGCTGTGAGATACATCTAATGCCTCTGCCAGTTTTTTCATATTGGTAGGTTTACCTTCTTCTTTTAAGAAGTTCAGGTAAGAACTTTCAACTTTGCCTAATTTTAAGAAAGATTTGTACATAGCTTCTGTTTTATACAACAAGTCAGATATTTCGTTTGAAATATCGAAGAAGTCTCTTCCAATGTTCTTTTTCATTTTAAGCTCCTTTATTCTCATTATCTAATCTAAGAGATAATATACTTATATATAGGTAAAATGTCAATTTATTTTTTGTGAAAATGAAATTTTTTTTTTAAAACAACTATATATAGGGCATTTGAAGATAATATTTACTGTCATTATAAAGCAAAGATTAAGGCTAAAACGAATTAATGTATTCATCATATTTGAGTTATTATGAAAATGATGATTAGTTGACTTGGATAATTTAATGTTTGAACGAGACTTAAAAAAAATCAAAATAATGGCAGTTTTCTTTCAAAAATAAATGAATATAAAGAAAGCTTGTGATAAGGAAAGGATAAGGATGGAATAAGGGGAGAATTGATATTTTGAGCTTTTATATTCTGCAATGTATATTCAAAAAAAATGGGATGAGCTGAGTCATTTCTATAAATCGCAAGCTGGTAGCTTGCGCTACAAATGGCTATTCGCAAGCTGGTAGCATGCGCTACAAGTGGACATTCGCAAGCAGGTAGCTTACGTTACAAGTGG
This sequence comes from Candidatus Cloacimonadota bacterium, assembly GCA_029564175.1. Lineage (GTDB taxonomy): Bacteria > Cloacimonadota > Cloacimonadia > Cloacimonadales > WRIO01 > JAGOCT01. The sequence continues at coordinate 1,587 of JAKQQL010000434.1, read as the reverse complement.
CTATTCGCAAGCTGGTAGCTTGCGCTACAAGTGTACATTCGCAAGCTGTTTGTAGGGCAAGCAACCTGCTTGCCACAAAAAATATTCATTCGCAAGCAGGTAGCTTACGTTACAAGTGGCTATTCGCAAGCTGGTAGCTTGCGCTACAATGTGGCTATTCGCAAGCTGGTAGCTTGCGCTACAAGTGGAAATTCGCAAGCTGTATAGCTAAAACATCATAACTATGTCAATATGACAATACATTATGACGAAAATTGTCAGATCATCATGATAGAAAATACCAGATAAAAAGCTTATAAAAATATGAAATATAGTGAGATGCACAAATAAATAGTATTTGGAACAAGTACTGCATTTATGAAATGGTATGAAAAAAAATATTGTGCTGTTAGATGATGACCTGATGAGTCTCAGGAGCCTTGCAAACACTCTCAAAGAGTGGGGCTACAATACTACCTGTTTTCAGGATTATAATGAGTCTTTTATCACTTACGACTTTACAAATACATATTGTTGTATTGTGGATTATAATCTGAATATTAGGGACGGGATTTATGTATTGAGTTTTTTAAAGAGAAAGTATCCTGATTTGAAGAGAATATTGATCAGTGGCTATCTGATCAATGAACAGATTTTGAGACAAAACGGAAGTATGTATGACTTTTTTTTAGCTAAACCAATCAATATCATGCAGTTAAATGAAAAATTATTACAAATAAATAAGGAGGAATTATGAATTCCAGAAAGACCCTCTTACTGGGTATGATCATGTTGGTATGCTCTCTTTTGGCAGCAATACCGGTGAATACTGTTATTACTTATCCGATGCCTTATCCAATGAAAGCCACTCAAGATGGTACAATCGTTGTCGGACAGGCTGGACAGGCTTCAGCTGCATTAATGTGGACGGAAGCAGGTGGTGTAGTTGATTTTGGTGCTGGAAATCTTTATGATATTTCAGAAAATCATTTAATAGCCGGAGAAAAACTGATTGAGTATCAGGGCCAGGAAGTGCTTCAGGCAGGATATTTTACAACAGCCGGTGTGTTTACTGCAATTCCTAATCCTGCAGGAGCGACTCCAACAGATGGTTTTTTAAGTACCGCTTATGCTATTTCAGCAGATGGAAGTGCTTTAGCTGGTATGAGCTGGCGTCCAGGCTGGGCTACAGAAGCTATTAAGTGGACATCTTCAACAGGAACAGTTAGTCTATACAATGCCAATTCTGCCCGAGTCAATTCTCTAAGTCAGGATGGTGGTATTGCTGGTGGCTGGATTACTGCTGATTTTGGTAACAGAGTGCCAGTTTACTGGGATCAAACGAATACAATGCATTATGTAACCAATGCTGAAGAAGATGGTGAAGTGATGGGTGTAAGTCCAAATGGTCAGTATATGTGTGGTTACTATTGGGAGGGTGGTTTTGTTAAGGGACCTAACCAAATCTGAGAGCTTTGAATTAGAATAATGACAAAACATATAGTTAAAATATTACTTGACAATATTTTAGGTAATTGTAAAATGACTTTAATAAAAAAACACATAAAGAGGTCTCCAATGTCAGGTAGTTTTATAGATGCAGAAATA
>JAKQQL010000426.1:0-2202 GCA_029564175.1 Candidatus Cloacimonadota bacterium | reverse complement strand
TCCTGCATTCTTTTCAGATCTGAAAAAGTATCATTATGAGCTGTGGATACAAGCTTCCAGACAACAGACAGAAAGAAACTATAACCTGGCATATCGTTTATTAAGAAAAGGTATAAATGAAGGGATCTTCAGAAAGGACATCAATATCGATATTGTTGTTAAGCTCATTTTGGGACAGATGAAAATTCTTATCGATAGTGATGTTTTTCCGCCTGATAAGTATAAACAAAGTGATATTTTTAAAAATATAGTTATCAATTTTATAAGAGGAATTGCTGCAAAAAGGGGTATTGAGATAATTAACGATATCGAGAATCAAGTTTCCGGGGAAAATATTGAAATTAAAATATAAGATCAATACTGATTATAAATGACTGACAGGCAAAAAATTATTAACACAGCTGCCGGGTTATATCTGAAATTCGGAATAAAAAGTATCAGGATTGACGATCTCGCGGATGAACTGGGTATCTCAAAAAGAACTATTTATGAGCATTTTAGAAATAAACAGGAGCTGATCGGATTTGTTCTGGATGAAATCAGAAGTTTTATTCATGAAGGCGTTGAGAAAGAGATTGATTCACGTGATGACATCTTTGACAGCATGCTCGGCGCCTGCATCTTTTTTGTGACCATTATTGATAAGTTAACATCTTCATTTGTTTACACACTTAAAAAATATCAATATATATCTTATTGTAATCTTAAGGATTTCAGCGACAAAGAATTATACTCACGGTTCGAAAAGCTTATAAATAATGGGATCCGGAAAGGCTACTTCAGAAATGATCTGCCATTTAAAACCCTTTTTCAAATCAATATAGCCAGAATATCAGCCATATTTAATTCATCTTCAGAATTTCAGAATATCCCGTACACAAAAGAGACATTTTTTCTGACGCTTGTAAACAGCATCCGTGGAATAACAACTATTGAGGGTCATAAAATACTTGATGAAAAAGTTAAAATTTTTTTGAAGCATAATAAACAATTAAATATAAAAATATGAATATGATAAAAAAGCTTGTAGCCATACAGATTTTTACGATTTTGGGTTCATCGCTAATTTCGCTGAAAGCCCAGGATACTATTACTTTATCTCTGAATGATGCTCTCGATTATGCTGTTAAATATAATAAAACGTTAGTCAATGCCAGGTATAATATCGATAAGACAAAACAAAAAAACTGGGAGATTACAGCAGCAGGATTACCTCAGATAAGTTCTGCTGTAGATTATACGAATTATATGGGTGCGGAAATTTCATTTCAACTTAATGAGGCCGCTCCGGCTGCAACAATTCCATTCAATCCTACGAGTAATTTTAAAGTAAATGTAAGCCAGCTCGTTTTTAACGGAAGTTATTTTGTTGGATTGCAGCTTGCAAAATTATCCTATGATGCTTCACAATTAAATTATCAGAAGAGTGAGCTGGATGTCAGGGAGCAGGTTTCAAGGGCATATTATCTTGTTCTTGTAGCTGAAAGAACACTTGATATTCTTGCATCAAACAGGGCAAACGCGCAAAACATTTTTCAAAAAACCTGGAATCTTTATAAATCAGGAATAATAGAAAAAAATGAAGCAGACAAGCTATCAGTTATGGTTGCAACAATTGAAAACTCCCAGAAAGCAGCAGAAAGGCAGCTTGAAATGGCTTACAATCTGCTTAGGCTGAATCTTGGAATGAAGGCAGATCAACCTTTAAAACTGTCAATGGATTTAGATGAGGTTTCGGAAAAGAATAAATTTCAATCTGCTGTTATAGAGCCATTTGAAATTAATAATAATTTTGATTACAAATTAATTCTGACTCAGGAGCAATTACTGACAAAACAGGTAATTTTTGAAAAAGCAAATTACCTCCCTTCAATCGCGGGATTTTACTCCCATACAGAGAAAATATTAAAGCCCAAGTTTGATATGACACCAAAGAATATTATTGGTTTGAATGCAAGCATTCCCATTTTCTCGAGCGGATTAAGAAAAGCAAAAGTCAGCCAGGCTAAGGTTAATCTGCTTATGATTAATAATACAAGGGAATTATTGGATCAGCAAATTTCCCTGCAGGAAAGACAGGCCAGATTTAATCTGAATAATCTGTTGGAACAATATGAAACTCAAAAAAGAAACGTGGAAATTTCTAAAGAAGTTTTTGAAAACATGAAACTGAAATTTGAGCAGGGAATCGTTTCCAGTCTT